>NZ_QBJB02000006.1:0-209303 GCF_003057675.2 Pantoea sp. RIT413 | reverse complement strand
GTCTCAGTGGTGGCGCATTATAGGGAGTTCTCGCCGGGTGACAAGCACTAATTTCAACTTTTTTATCACCCGGTTAATGTTTGCGCAAAACCGGTTATTTATGCCTGTTTAATGCGCGCCGGCAGCTCTGCCAGGCTATTTAACACCCAATCTGCTGCTGCTTCACCTTCAGCGGTAACCGTTTTACCGCTGCGCACCAGCACGCGGGTGCCGACGCCAGCGGCCTGCCCTGCCAGCATATCTTCCAGCTTATCCCCTACCATATATGAAGCGGCCATATCGATGTTCAGCTCTTGCTGCGCAGACAGCAGCATTCCAGGCTGAGGTTTACGACAGTCGCAGTTTTGACGGTAAGCAGGCACGGTGGCATCCGGCAGGTGAGGACAATAGTAGATGCCGTCCAGGTCGATATCGCGGTCGGCCAGTGACCAGTCCATCCACTCCGTCAGCTGCATAAAGGTATCTTCCGTAAACATCCCGCGGGCAATACCCGACTGGTTAGTGACCAGCACCAGCGCGTAGCCCATCTTTTTCAGCGCCTGCAGCGCTTCAATGGTGCCTTCTATAAACTGAAAATTGTCGATCTCATGAACATAACCGTGATCAACATTTAATGTGCCATCACGATCGAGAAAAATAGCCGGGACTGGGTTCGCCACGTAAATACTCCTGCTGCAATTGATAGTGCTAAGTATTGCATGATTGGGCATAGCGAGAGAATGGCAGATTGCATTACGTCGATTGATTTAGACGTCTGGATGCCTTACCATCCATTCAGCTTTCGTCCAGCTTCGCTGATCGAATATTGATACACCACGGATAACGTCAGACGATAATAATTAACTAATGATTAAACTCGAAAATATCACCAAAGTGTTCCAGCAGGGTTCACGCACAATACAGGCGCTCTCCGGCGTCAGCCTGCATGTGCCGGCGGGACAGATTTATGGCGTCATCGGTTCGTCAGGCGCGGGCAAGAGTACGCTGATCCGCTGCGTCAACCTGCTTGAGCGCCCTACATCCGGTCGTGTGCTGGTCGACGGACAGGATCTCACCGCACTCTCTTCCGGGCAGCTGACGCTGGCACGTCGCCAGATCGGCATGATTTTTCAGCACTTCAACCTGATGAACTCGCGTACGGTGGCCGGCAATGTGGCGCTGCCGCTGGAGCTGGGCAATCTGTCACGCGATCAGATCAAAGCGCGCGTTAGCGAGCTGCTGGAGCTGGTTGGCCTGAATGACAAGCATGACAGCTGGCCAGCTAATCTCTCTGGCGGGCAAAAACAGCGTGTGGCTATTGCGCGCGCGCTGGCCAGCAATCCCAAAGTACTGCTGTGCGACGAAGCCACCAGCGCGCTCGACCCGGCGACCACCCGTTCGATACTGGAGTTGCTGAAAGACATTAACCGCCGCCTCGGTATTACTATTCTGCTTATCACCCATGAGATGGATGTGGTTAAGCGCATCTGCGATCAGGTTGCTGTGATCAGTAACGGCGAGCTGATTGAAAAAGATAGCGTCAGCGAAGTTTTTTCTCATCCAAAAACGCCGCTGGCGCAGCAGTTTATTCAGTCGACGCTGCATCTGGATATTCCGGAAGATTATCAGGAGCGCATGCGCGCGCAGCCTGCCGCACAGGCTGTGCCCCTGCTGCGCCTGGAGTTTACCGGGAAATCTGTTGATGCACCGCTGCTGTCAGAAGCTGCCCGCCGCTTTAATGTGAACAACAACATTATCAGTGCGCAGATGGATTATGCAGGCGGAGTCAAGTTCGGCATCATGCTGGCAGAAATGGATGGCAGTGAAACAGATACGCAGGCCGCGATAAGCTGGCTGAAAGAACATCATGTGAAAGTAGAGGTATTAGGTTATGTCTGAAGCGATGCTGTGGTTACTGACGCGCGGCGTCTGGGAAACGCTGATGATGACCTTTGTCTCTGGCTTTTTCGGGTTTGTTATTGGCCTGCCGGTCGGCGTACTGCTGTATGTTACACGCCCTGGTCAGATTCTGGCGAACAGCGCGCTTTACCGCGTGCTCTCTGCTATCGTCAATATCTTCCGATCGATCCCGTTCATTATATTGCTGGTATGGATGATTCCGTTTACCCGCGCAATTGTCGGCACCTCTATCGGCCTGCAGGCGGCGATTGTCCCGCTGACCGTTGGCGCCGCGCCGTTTATTGCCCGTATGGTTGAAAACGCCCTGCTGGAGCTGCCGACCGGCCTGATCGAAGCCTCCCGCGCGATGGGTGCCACGCCGCTGCAGATTGTCCGCAAGGTGTTGCTGCCGGAAGCGATGCCGGGCCTGGTTAACGCGGCCACCATTACGCTCATTACGCTGGTTGGCTATTCTGCTATGGGCGGTGCCGTGGGCGCGGGTGGTCTGGGCCAGATTGGCTATCAGTATGGCTATATCGGGTATAACGCTACCGTAATGAATACTGTACTGGTGCTGCTGGTCGTGCTGGTATATCTGATTCAGTTCTGCGGCGATCGCATTGTTCGCGCGGTGTCGCATAAATAAGCCAATAACATCAATACTTCTCTATTAAGGAAAGGATATGTCTTTCACATTTAAAAAGATTGCCGCAGCAGGTGCTCTGATTGGTGCTATTGCTCTGGCCGGATGCGATCAGCAGGCAAAAGATCCCAACCATATCAAAGTGGGCGTGATTGTTGGTGCTGAACAGCAGGTTGCTGAAACTGCCGTTAAAGTGGCTAAAGATAAATATAATCTCGACGTCGAGCTGGTGACATTTAACGATTACGTGTTACCTAATGAAGCGCTGAGCAAAGGGGATATTGACGTTAACGCTTTCCAGCATAAGCCCTATCTGGATCAGCAGATCAAAGATCGTGGCTACAAGCTGGTACCGGTTGGCAACACCTTTGTTTACCCGATTGCCGGCTACTCCAAAAAGATTAAGTCGCTGACCGAACTGCAGGATGGCGCGCAGATCGCCATCCCTAACGATCCGACTAACCTGGGCCGCTCCCTGCTGCTGCTGCAGAAAGCGGGACTGATTAAGCTGAAAGAGGGTGTTGGCCTGCTGCCAACGTCGCTGGATATTGTGGAAAATCCAAAGAACCTGAAGATTGTTGAACTGGAAGCGCCACAGCTGCCACGCTCGCTTGACGATCAGCAGATTGCACTCGCGGTTATCAACACAACGTATGCCAGCCAGATTGGTCTGACCCCGGCAAAAGATGGCATCTTTGTGGAAGATAAAGATTCCCCATACGTTAACCTGCTGGTGAGCCGTGAAGATAATAAAGACGCTGAGAACGTGAAGAAGTTTGTTGAAGCGTATCAGTCAGACGAAGTGGCTGAGTCTGCGAACAAAATCTTTAACGGTGGCGCGGTTAAAGGCTGGTAAGTTCACTTCTTTTCTCTCCTGAGGGCGGCGCTGGCCGCCCTTTCTATTTCTGCATGTGGCTGCTGACTTGTTATTTGCGGGCGTCCTTGTTTCAATAACGCCACTTTTATTACAGGAGGATGTTGCCATGCGTTTTTTACCGCTCTGCCTGTTGGCGTTGATGCTGACCGGGTGCGTTCGTGAATATCACCCGATAAGCAGCGCTCCGGCTCGTCCGCAGCAGTCATCCGCTCAGCCGCAGCGCAAGCCGGCCCCGCGCCCGGCTCCGGTGAAAATCTATACCGACGCAACCGATCTGGTCAGCAATCCTTTCCGCGATCTGGGTGAAGTGTCTGGCGAAGATTGCCAGAGCAGCACGCAGGATTCGCCTCCCAATATCAATACCGCGCGTAAACGTCTGCAGATCAAAGCAGCGGGTATGAAAGCCAACGCCGTGCTGCTGCACAAATGTGAAATTGTGACCAGTACGCCAGGCTGCTACCGCCAGGCAATCTGCCAGGGCTCAGCGCTGAAAGTTTCCGGTCAATGAGTGAGTTTGCCGTTGCGCAGATTGGCGTGATCCGCTCCCCGTGGAAAGAGAAATTTGCCGTGCCGCGCCAGCCGGGCCTGGTTCAGGATGGCGGCGGTGAACTGCATCTGCAGGCCCCGTATAATCAGCCGGAAGCCGTACGCGGTCTGGAGGCGTTCAGCCACATCTGGATCCTGTTTATGTTTCATCAGACCATGGCCGGCGGCTGGCGCCCTACTGTCCGTCCGCCCCGCCTCGGCGGTAACGCGCGTATGGGCGTCTTTGCAACGCGATCAACGTTTCGTCCTAACCCGGTGGGCATGTCGCTGGTTGAGCTGAAAGGGATCCGCTGTGAAAAATCGCAGGTTATTCTGCAGCTCGGCAGCCTTGATCTGGTTGATGGCACACCGGTCATTGATATCAAGCCCTACCTGCCGTTTGCCGAAGCGCTGCCCGACGCGCGCGCCGGGTATGCTCAGGCTGCACCTGAAGCGACCATGCCGGTGCGTTTTTCAGCCGCCGCTCAGCAGCAGATTCAGCAGCAGGCGCATATTCCTCAGCTGCAGCGTTTTATTACCGAAGTTCTGGCCCAGGATCCGCGTCCCGCCTATCGCAAAGGTGAATCGCTGGATCGCGAATATGCCGCCTGGCTGCTTGATTTCAACGTGCGCTGGCGCATTGATGAAGCGGGTACTGAGGTCATTGCCGTGGATCCACGCTAAAACAGGCTTTTGAGCGCTGTTTCTCGCTGGTACACTAACGGCCAGTAACGGTCTGCTCTTCTTCTTCCATATAACTGGAATCATAATTAATGCGTACTACTCAATATCTGCTCTCCACGCTTAAGGAGACGCCTTCCGATGCAGAAGTGATCAGCCATCAGCTGATGCTGCGTGCCGGGATGATCCGCAAACTGGCTTCCGGACTCTATACCTGGCTGCCGACCGGGGTTCGCGTGCTGCGAAAAGTTGAAAACATCGTGCGCGAAGAGATGAACAACGCCGGCGCAATTGAAATCTCTATGCCGGTGGTTCAGCCGGCCGACCTGTGGGAAGAGAGCGGGCGCTGGGAGCAGTATGGCCCGGAGCTGCTGCGCATTAAAGATCGTCACGAACGTCCGTTTGTGCTCGGTCCGACGCATGAAGAGGTCATTACCGATCTGATCCGCAACGAGCTGAGCTCTTATAAGCAGCTGCCGCTTAATCTGTATCAGATTCAGACCAAGTTCCGTGATGAAGTGCGCCCGCGGTTTGGCGTGATGCGTTCGCGTGAGTTCATCATGAAAGACGCTTACTCCTTCCATACCTCGCAGGCGTCGCTGCAGGAAACCTACGATGCGATGTATCGCGCCTACAGTCAGAGCTTTACCCGCATGGGTCTCGATTTCCGCGCGGTGCAGGCTGACACCGGCTCTATCGGCGGCAGCGGTTCACATGAATTCCAGGTACTGGCGCAGAGCGGTGAAGATGATGTGATCTTCTCCAGCGAGTCAGACTACGCCGCAAACATTGAGAAAGCTGAAGCGCTGGCTCCGGCTGGCGAGCGTCCGGCGGCAACACAGCCGATGACACAGTTTGCCACGCCACATGCCAAAACCATCGCGGAGCTGGTTGAGCAGCATCAGATCCCGGTTGAAAAAACGGTTAAGACGCTGATTGTGAAGGCGAGTGAAGAGAGCGGCCATCAGCTGGTTGCTCTGCTGGTGCGTGGCGATCATGAGCTGAACGAAATCAAAGCTGAACATCTTGATATCGTCGCTTCGCCGCTGGAAATGGGCAATGAAGAGGCGATCCGTGCCGTAACGGGTGCAGGCTTTGGCTCTATCGGTCCGGTCGGTCTGACCATCCCGGTGATTGCGGACCGTACCGTGGCAAAAATGAGTGACTTCTCCGCCGGTGCCAACATCGACGGTCAGCACTTTGCCGGCATCAACTGGGGCCGCGATCTGCCGGAAGCGCGGGTTGAAGATATCCGCAATGTGGTCGAGGGCGATCCAAGCCCGGATGGTAAAGGCGTACTGCAGATCAAGCGCGGTATCGAGGTGGGTCACATTTTCCAGCTCGGCACCAAATACTCCGATGCGATGAAAGCAGCCGTACAGGGCGAAGATGGCCGCAACCAGATCATGACCATGGGCTGCTACGGTATCGGTATTACCCGCGTGGTGGCTGCCGCAATTGAGCAGAACCATGACGAGCGCGGCATTATCTGGCCTGCGGCGCTGGCACCGTTTGAAGTCGCAATTCTGCCAATGAATATGCATAAATCTTTCCGGGTTCAGCAGCTGGCAGAATCGCTCTACAGCGAACTGCGCGCCAGAGGCATCGACGTTATCCTCGACGATCGTAAAGAGCGTCCGGGCGTGATGTTTGCTGATATGGAGCTGATTGGCGTGCCGCACACCATCGTGATTGGCGATCGCAATCTCGATAACGAAGAGATTGAGTACAAATCCCGCTCCGCAAGCGAGAAGCAGATGATCAGCCAGCATGAGATCGTCAGCTTCCTGGCCAGCGCGCTGAATAAGTAATGGCAAACGCCTCCTGCGGGAGGCGTTTTTTATCGCACTTTGCCGCGCATCGCTTTTACGCTGCTGCGCCGCGATTTCCCCTCCAGCCGCCGTTCTTTTGACGCGCGCGTGGGCCGCGTCGCGCGACGCGCTTTCTCCACCGTGGTTAACTCGCGGATCAGATTGATCAGGCGCTGCAGCGCGGCCTCACGATTCATCTCCTGACTGCGATACTCCTGCGCTTTAATAATGACCACGCCTTCTGCCGTAATCAGGTGATGACTGGCAGCGAGCAGCCGCGTTTTATAAAACTCCGGCAGCGAAGATGCGCGGACATCAAACCGCAGATGAATAGCCGTCGAGGTTTTATTCACGTGCTGCCCCCCTGCCCCCTGAGCGCGGATAGCCGTCAGCTCTATTTCACTCTCCGGGATCTCAACCGTGCGCGACAGCATAATCATCTGTCACCTGCCGGTTCATACGGCGTTCTGTACTGAATTTTCCTGTTCATCAACTTAACCTTTTGTGCGCCAGCCAGCATCCGGCAGGCCGTGCCAGCCGCTGTTCTGCTGCTTTTCTTTCTCTGTTTCCCCGCTTGCCCTGGCTGATTTCCGGGAAACCCCTGTGTTATAGTCGCCAGGCAACCAGGGTATTTATGCTCTGCTGAGGAGGTGCATGTGCAAACGTATTGTGAGTTAGTTCGCCAGAAATATGCTGAAATCGGCAGCGGTGAGCCGGGATATGTGCCCGACGCGCTGATGTGCGCGCTGAATGCACTCAATGATATCGCCGCTCATTCCGCGCTAAACTCTTCTGTCAGGGATCAGGCAGCCTCGGCTGCTGCAAACTTATTGGTGAGCGACTATGTTGACAAATGAAGCTTATAAACCCATCAATTGCGATGACTACGACAACCTGGAACTCGCCTGCACCCGACACTGGATGCTGTCACTGCAGCTGAAAAATGGTGACCAGCTGAAGGCGAAAGCGCGGGATATGGTTTCGCGCAAAAACGTCGAATATCTTGCGGTTGACCTCTCCGGGGAAACCCGCGAGCTGCGCCTCGATCACATTGCCAGCTTCAGCCATCCTGAACTCGGCACCGTGGTGGTCAGCGAAGACGAGTAGTCTCGCGGCGGGCGGACCCTCTCCGCCCGCGTTTCCTACGGCTTAAGTCCGCTATAGTAAGCCGCTAAATCCTCAATATCGGTATCGCTTAGTCCCGCCACAAACGCTTTCATCACCTCTGCCTGACCGCCGCTGCGCTCACCTTTCTGATAGGCGTGCAACGCATGCGCCAGATAAGGCGCCTGCTGCCCGGCCAGATGAGGATAGAGGGGTATTGCGCTTTTGCCCTCTGCACCGTGACACGCCATACAGCGGGCTGCTTTTTCTGCGCCCGCGGCCGCATCGCCTTCTGCCCATAGCGGCAGCGATACAAAACATAGCACAGCCGTCAGCCAGTGCCTCATGATACCTTCTCCCTGTCAGGCTGATGCCAGATCGCCTGCCAGCCCCGATCGCTGCAGGCAGCGCCTTCATGGGTAACAAACAGGCCCGGCGCGCAAATCAGCGTATGGTTATAGTAGATCAGTGGGATACGCTCCCGCTGCCAGGGCGGGATCGCCAGCTCCTGCCACAGTTTTTTCATTTCGCGTCCGCCCGCCCGTCCCAGCAGATGATAGTAGCCGCGCGCCTGAAAGCGAACGTGGACCGTTTCATCCGCCGCAGGCAGACGCAGCTCCGCGCGTGAGAAGTCAGCCAGCAGCTGACCCACTCCGCCGGGCAGCGCCAGCGATCGGGTAAGCTGCGGCCAGCAGCATGCCTGGTCACGCAGCGACGGCTGCGGCGGCAACCAGTAGAGGGCATCGCGATAGCGGCGCAGCGTAAAATTTCCCAGCTGCAGCGCCGGCTGTGCATCAGTCCGGCTTGCGATAACGTCGGTACTGATGCGCTGCAGCGCCGCACGTGACGGCATCGCCCCGCCCTGCCCGGCGATCCAGCGCCGCAGCAGCGCGTTACGCCGCGCTTCGCTCATGCTCTGCAACGGCGGAAAATGCAGTGCGCCCTGTGGCGTAAGCAGCTGGCTCAGCTCCTGCTGCAGCAGCTCATCCAGCAGCTGCTCCTGCTCTGCGCAGAGCGCGGCGCTGCGGGCGCTGGCGGCGCTGAAGTGCGGCCAGCGCTGATGCAGCAGCGGCATAATCTGCTGACGCAAAAAGTTACGGTCGTAGCGGCTGTCGTTATTGCTCTCATCCTCAATCCAGCTGAGCTGGTGCTCAGCCGCCCACTGCTCCAGCTGCTCACGGCTAAGGCTGAGCAGCGGACGCAGATGTTCATGCCCCTGCACTGTGCGCCGCGGCGGCATTGCCGCCAGCCCCGCCGGGCCGCTGCCGCGCTTTAGCGCCAGCAGCAGCGTTTCGCACTGATCGTCCAGATGCTGCGCGGTGAGCAGCTGTTCATCCGGCTGCAGCCGGGCGAACAGCGCCTGATAGCGCTCTCTGCGCGCCGACGCCTCCACGCCTCCTGCCCTGGCATCAACCGTTACCGGCAATACGTCGCAGGCGATATGCCAGCGCTGGCACTGCTGCCGGCAGTGTGCGGCCCACCGGTCGGCGTGCGGACTCAGGCCGTGATGCACGTGCAGCGCCCGCACGCTCAGCTGCGAATGCTGCTGCTGCCAGCAGACCAGCTGATGCAGCAGCACGGTGGAGTCGAGCCCGCCGCTGAATGCCACCACGTAGCGACCGGCGGGATCCAGCAGCGCAGCAAGGTGGGAAAAAGACATAGTGCCGTTCCATCTGATGATGCCGCCTGATTGCGGCATTCTGCGGCGGCTATTTTACGCCTGATAAAGCTCCAGCGGCAAACCATCCGGATCGGTAAAAAAGGTGCAGGCTTTACCGGTCAGCGCATCGATACGCACCGGTTCGCAGATCACGCCTTTTTCTGCCAGCGCCGCAACCGACTGCGCCACATCCTCTACGCAAAATGCCAGATGGCGCAGGCCGCAGGCTTCAGGTGCGGTTACGCGCGGCGGCGGGGAGGGAAATGAGAACAGCTCAATGGTATAGACGCCGTGCAGGCCGAGGTCGCCTTTCCATGAATCCCGCTCAGCGCGGTAGTACTCACCCAGCAGGGAGAAGCCCAGCACATCGCAGTAGAACGCTTTGCTGCGCGGATAGTCAGTGGCAATAATCGCAATGTGGTGAATCTGTTTGATCTGTAGCATAGCGGCTCCGAAAAAAAATCTGAGCCGCCAAGCCTACGTGCCGGACGTCAGCGTGACCAGAGGCATTTATCCGAAGTCAGGGCTGCGGCGCGTCGCGCAGTACCCGAACCAGATAGCGCCCATCCTCTGTCAGCGTGGTGCCGTGAATATCGGTTTCAAAGCCAGGGTAGTGGCGCCCGATGGTGCAGAGCATCAGCAGAAAGTCGAGCACGGCCCGGCTCTGTTCTGTGATCATCTCACCGGGCATGACCAGCGGCACGCCTGGCGGATAGGGCAAGATCATATTGGCGGAGGTACGCCCTACCAGCTCGCGGATATCCACGGTTTCAACCTCACCTTTGACCTGATGCTGGAACGCCTGATGCGGCGTCATTTTCATTTCAGGCAGGACATCAAAGGCTTTCAGCATCAGCCGCGGCAGATCGTGCTGCAGGATCAGCTGGTGGATCCCCTGCGCCAGCGTCTGGATCCGCATATTGCGATAGAAATCGGGATCCTCCGCATAGAGATCCGGCAGCATATTTTTCACGCGCAGATTAAGATCGTAGGCGCGTTTAAATTCAGTCAGACCGCGCAGCAGGCTCATGGCGCGGGTTTTATCGATCCCGATACTGAACAGAAACAGCAGGTTATAAGGCCCGGTTTTCTCTACCACCACGCCGCGCTGATCGAGAAATTTCGCCACCAGCGCCGCCGGGATCCCCTCTTCCGCCATCGCGCCCAGTTCGCTCATGCCGGGCGTCAGGATCGTGACTTTAATGGGATCGAGATACATATGATCGCGATCGGCCTGCTGAAAGCCGTGCCACGCCTCTTCTCCCGGCTGGATCGGCCAGCACTCTGCCTCATCCACCTGCTCTGGCTGCCAGATATCAAAAAACCAGCCATCAGACTCTTCACGCAGCCGCTGGATCTCGCGCCGGAAGTGCAGCGCGCGCTCAACCGAACGGTTAATTAGCCGCTTACCCGGATTGCCGCGCAGCATCGCCGCAGCGGTTTCAATCGATGACACAATGCCGTAGCTCGGCGAGGTAGTGGTGTGCATCATATAGGCTTCGTTAAACGTATCGTGGTCGTAGTCGCCTTTGATATGAATCAGTGAAGCCTGGGAAAACGCGGCCAGCAGCTTATGGGTGGATTGCGTTTCATAGATCACCTTGCCCGGGATCCGTTCACCGCTCATGCCGCTTTTTCCGCTGTAGATGGGATGAAAATTGGTATAAGGCACCCAGGCGGAATCGAAGTGGATCGACGGCACATCCAGCGTCTGCTTGATATATTCCGTGTTGTAGAGCAATCCGTCGTACGTTGAATTGGTGATCACCGCATGGACCGGCCAGCTGGCGCGCGGCGTGCTATCCACTTTGCTCTGAATAGCCTCCCGGGTAAATTCACGCTGCGGAATACCGCCCAGAATGCCCAGCGCATTACGCGTTGGCTTGAGCCAGACGGGCACGATGTCGCTCATCATCAGCAGATGGGTCAGCGATTTGTGACAGTTGCGGTCAATCAGTACCGTACTGCCTGCCGGGGCGGCATACATACCGACAATTTTGTTTGAGGTTGAGGTGCCGTTGGTCACCATATAGCTCTGCTCTGCCCCAAAGGTACGGGCAATATACTCTTCGGCGTCGAGATGCGGGCCGGTATGGTCGAGCAGCGACCCCAGTTCAGTGACGGAGATAGAGACATCGGCTTTAAGCGTGTTAGCGCCGAAAAAGTCATAAAACAGGCTGCCGACCGGGCTTTTCTGAAAGGCGGTACCGCCCATATGGCCTGGCGTGCAGAAGGTGTATTTACCCTCTTTAACGTAGGTAAACAGCGCTTTGGTCAGCGGGGGTAGAATTTTATCGATGTACTCATCGGTATACTGGCGGATATGCAGCGCGATATCGTCTGCGGTGCTGAGCGCATATTCAAAAAACTGCAGCGCCATGCGCATTTCATTAACGCTGACGTCCATCTGCGAATGCGTGTTGATAAAGGCGTAGAGCGGCAGCGACTCATTGAGCTGGTTGATGTCGCTGCAGAGCGCCATGCTGTACTCATCCCAGTCAAATACGACGCCGCATACGCGCGGGTTGTGCTCAATCAGCTTCAGCAGGTCGCTGGCATTGCTGGGATAAACGGTGTGAAAGCCCTGCAGTTTCAGCGCGGCATCCAGTTCGCGAATTGGTTCATCTTTGTAGAACGCGCCGTGCGCTCCCATGATCGCAATAATATTCAATGCTCACCTCCTGTGGTCTTGTGGCACAGAGTAAGGATAGCGAAAAGTGGCCGGAGAATGTTCCGGAATAGCGCCGTTGCAGGCCTGATGTTTTCAGCGATGCATTTCGGTCGCCATAAATGGCGCCCCTGGGGGATCGCTGCCGCCATAAATGGCGCCCCTGCAGGATCGCTGCCGCCATAAATGGCGACCCTGGGGGATCGCTGCCGGATTTTTGTAGGGGGCGCATTAATGCGCACCGATATAGATGCCGTGCCTGCAGGGAACTCAGGCCCGATCGTGGAAAACAGACATAAAAAAAGCGGACCGGAGTCCGCTTTTTTGCTGCAGGGCTTACCTTACGCGTAACCGTAGTTCATCAGGCGCTGATAGCGGCGATCGAGCAGCTCTTCCGTGCTCAGCCCGTCGAGATCGGCCAGATCGGCCAGCAGCTGCTGTTTCAGAGAAGCGGCCATATCAACCGGACGACGATGCGCGCCACCCAGCGGCTCAGGAATGATTGAGTCGATCAGCTTCAGCTCCTGCAGACGCCCGGCGGTGATGCCCATCGCTTCTGCCGCCAGCGGCGCTTTATCTGCGCTTTTCCACAGGATTGACGCACAGCCTTCCGGTGAAATCACCGAGTAGGTGCTGTACTGCAGCATGTTCACTTTGTCGCCCACGCCAATCGCCAGCGCGCCACCGGAGCCGCCCTCGCCAATCACGGTGCAGATCACCGGAATTTTCAGACCAGACATCTCACGCAGGTTACGGGCAATCGCTTCAGACTGACCGCGCTCTTCGGCGCCCACGCCCGGATAAGCACCCGGCGTGTCGATAAAGGTGATAAGTGGCATCTTAAAACGCTCTGCCATCTCCATCAGACGCAGCGCTTTACGATAGCCTTCTGGTGCAGGCATACCGAAGTTACGGCGAATTTTCTCTTTGGTTTCACGCCCTTTCTGATGACCAATGATCATCACCGGACGGCCATCCAGACGTGCGATACCACCCACAATCGCTTTGTCGTCAGCATAGGCGCGATCGCCTGCCAGCTCGTCAAAGTCGTCAAATGCGTTGCGCACGTAGTCCAGCGTATAGGGACGCAGCGGATGACGCGCCAGCTGCGCGACCTGCCATGCACCTAAATCGGAGAAGATTTTACGGGTCAGTTCAACGCTTTTCTCGCGAAGGCGCTGAATCTCTTCATCCAGATTAATATCGTGTTTCTCATCTGAACGGCCAATCGATTTAAGCGAATCGATCTTCGCTTCGAGTTCGGCGATCGGCTGTTCAAAATCCAGGTAATTAAGACTCATAATGTTCCTGTTTTAGTCAAACTCCAGTTCCACCTGCTCCGATCCTACTAACGACCGCAGGTCGTTAAGTAAACGATCGCTGGGCGAAATACGCCACGCTGCACCAAAGCGCAGCTTCGCCCGCGCATCTGCTCTCTGATAATAGAGATGTACCGGAATGGTCCCGGAACGATGAGGTTCCAGAGACTGGCGGAGACGGTTTAAAAGCTGGTCATCAATTTGCCTGTCCGTCAGCGAGATAGCAAGTCCGCGCGCATATTTTTCCCGCGCTTCATCGATATCCATCACTTCCCTGGCGGTCATTTTAAGCCCGCCGCTGAAGTCATCAAAGCTGACCTGTCCGCTGACGATCAGGATACGGTCTTTCTCCAGCAGCTGCTGGTACTTATCTAACGCATCGGTAAATAGCATGACTTCCAGACGACCGGAGCGATCGTCCAGAGTACAAATACCAATTCGGTTGCCGCGCTTGGTCACCATCACGCGGGCGGCAATCACCAGCCCCGCAGCGATGGTGACCTTGCCACGTTCAGTAGGATGCATATCTTTCAGCCGCATCCCGCCGACGTAGCGCTCAATCTCTTTCAGATACTGATTAATCGGATGCCCGGTAAGATAGAGGCCCAGCGTTTCACGCTCGCCATCCAGCTGCACCTGCTCTGGCCACGGCGTAATTGACGCATACGATTTTTCGACCTGCTCCGGCTCTTCAGCCAGCACGCCAAACATATCTGCCTGCCCCGTCGCCTCTGCTTTAGCATGCTGGTCAGCGGCTTTCAGGGCATCGCTCAGGGCGCTCATCAGCGCCGCGCGATGGGGCCCGAGCCGGTCAAACGCGCCGGACATGATCAGCTTCTCCATCACCCGGCGGTTAATTTTGCGCGTATCGGTACGCGCGCAGAGATCGAACAGCTCTTTAAAATAGCCGCCCTGATTACGCGCTTCGAGAATCGCTTCAATCGGGCCTTCACCGACGCCTTTGATCGCGCCGATGCCGTAGACAATTTCACCGTCGTCGTTAACGTGGAACGGATAGAGGCCGGCATTGATATCCGGCGGCAGCACTTTCAGGCCCATGCGCCAGCACTCATCCACCAGCCCGACCACTTTCTCGGTGTTATCCATATCGGCGGTCATGACCGCAGCCATAAACTCAGCCGGATAGTGTGCTTTCAGCCACAGCGTCTGATAGGAGACCAGCGCATAGGCTGCAGAGTGCGATTTGTTAAAACCATAGCCGGCGAACTTCTCTACCAGGTCGAAGATTTTCATCGACAGTTCGCCGTTGATACCCATGCTTTCAGCGCCCTCTTTGAACACTGAACGCTGCTTCGCCATCTCTTCCGGTTTCTTTTTACCCATCGCACGACGCAGCATATCAGCGCCGCCCAGCGTATAACCCGCCAGCACCTGTGCGATCTGCATCACCTGCTCCTGATAGAGAATGATGCCGTAGGTAGGCTCCAGTACCGGCTTCAGACTCTCATGCTGCCACTGGATGTCAGGATAGGAGAGTTCTTCGCGGCCATGCTTACGGTCGATAAAGTTATCCACCATGCCGGACTGCAGCGGGCCGGGACGAAACAGCGCCACCAGGGCGATCATATCTTCAAAGCAGTCAGGCTTCAGTCGCTTGATCAGATCTTTCATGCCGCGCGATTCAAGCTGGAACACCGCGGTGGTCTCTGAGCGCTGCAGCATATCGAAGCTTTTTTTATCATCAAGCGGAATAGCCGCAATGTCGATCGGCGGCAGCCCCTGCTTTTCACGGCGCGGGTTGATCATCTTCAGCGCCCAGTCGATGATGGTCAGCGTACGCAGGCCGAGGAAGTCAAACTTCACCAGTCCGGCATACTCCACATCATTTTTATCAAACTGGGTGACGGGGAACTGGCCGTTTTCATCGCAGTAAAGCGGGGCAAAATCGGTGATTTTGGTCGGCGCAATGACCACGCCGCCAGCGTGCTTGCCGGCGTTTCGCGTGACGCCTTCCAGCTTGCGCGCCATGTCGATCAGCGCCCTGACCTCTTCATCGGCGTCATAGATCTCAGGCAGCTGCGGTTCAGCCTGAAACGCTTTTTCCAGCGTCATGCCCGGATCGGGTGGCACCAGCTTGGAGATGCGATCGACAAAGCCATAAGGATGGCCCAGCACGCGCCCTACATCGCGGATCACCGCTTTCGCCGCCATGGTGCCGAAGGTGATAATCTGCGAAACCGCTTCACGGCCATACATCTCGGCAACGTGATCGATCACCTGATCGCGCTTCTCCATGCAGAAGTCGACGTCAAAGTCGGGCATGGAGACGCGTTCCGGATTCAGGAAGCGTTCAAACAGCAGGTCAAATTCCAGCGGATCGAGGTCGGTGATCTTCAGCGCATAGGCCACCAGTGAACCGGCACCGGAACCGCGTCCGGGTCCGACCGGGATCCCGTTATCTTTTGACCACTGGATAAACTCCATCACGATCAGGAAGTAGCCCGGGAACCCCATCTGGTTGATAACGTTGAGCTCAATCTCCAGACGCTCATCGTAGGCCGGGCGCTTCTGCGCACGCAGCTCTTCATCCGGAAAGAGAAACGCCAGGCGCTCTTCAAGCCCCTCGCGTGATTTCACCACCAGAAACTCTTCGGTGGTCATCTCGCCGGTCGGGAACTGCGGCAGAAAATATTCGCCGAGGCGGACGGTGACGTTACAGCGCTTAGCAATCTCTACGCTGTTTTCCAGCGCTTCCGGAATGTCCGAAAACAGCTCGCACATCTCCTCTTCGCTGCGCATATATTGCTGAGGACTGTAGTGGCGCGGACGTTTCGGATCGTCCAGCGTATAACCGTCGTGGATCGCCACGCGGATCTCATGCGCATCGAAGTCCTCTTCATTGATGAAGCAGACTTCATTGGTTGCCACTACCGGTATCCCTTCCGCTATCGCCAGCTCAACGGCGGCATGCAGATAGCTCTCCTCATCGGCGCGTCCGGTGCGGAGCAGCTCAAGGTAGTAACGGTCGGGAAAGTGCTGCTGATAAAAGCTCAGACACTGCGCCACCAGCGCGTTATTGCCGCGCAGCAGGCTGCGTCCGACATCGCCGCGTCGTCCGCCCGACAGGACAATCAGCCCTTCGCCCAGCTCAATCAGCCAGTCGCGATCAAGGATAGGCCCGGCAATGCCGTAGCCGCGCTGATAGGCGCGCGAAATCAGCAGTGTCAGATTCTGATAGCCGGTGTTATTCGCCGCGAGCAGCGTAAGCTGCGTAAGCTCATCGCCCATCAGCTCGCTGGCGACCTGGAAATCAGCGCCGATAATCGGCTTAACGCCGGCACCGTGGGCGCTGCCATAGAAGCGCACCAGGCCGCAGAGGTTGGTGTAATCCGTAATCGCTATTGCCGGCATCCCCAGCGCCGCGGCTTTTTTCACCAGCGGACCGGTCTTCGCCAGGCCATCGACCATGGAGTAGTCGCTGTGCACGCGCAGATGTATAAAACGAGGTTCAGCCATATCGGTTTCCGGTTAAAACAGCGTCAGGCTTAATAAAGCGGCGCGGGTTGTACTGAGGCGTGCAGTTCGGCATCCAGCAGCGCGTTGCGCACCGGCGCAAAACTGCGACGATGATGCGGCGTGGCACCAAACTGTTTGAGCTTCGCCATATGAAGCGCGGTGGGGTAACCTTTATGCTGCGCAAAGCCATACTGCGGAAAGAGACGATCGAGTTCAGCCATTTCGCGATCGCGCGTCACTTTGGCAATAATGGATGCAGCGCTGATTTCCTGCACCAGACTGTCGCCTTTGATCACCGCCTGCGCAGGCATCGCCAGCGCCGGACAGCGATTGCCATCGATCAGCACAAAATCGGGCGTAAGGTGCAGCCCTGCCACCGCGCGCTGCATCGCCAGCAGCGTGGCATGCAGAATATTGAGCTGGTCGATCTCTTCTGGCTCAGCCCTGCCGGGGCTCCACGCCAGCGCCTTTTCGGTAATTTCATCATACAGCGCCAGACGGCGCTTTTCCGACAGCTTTTTTGAGTCTGCCAGACCAGCAATCGGGTTAGCAGGATCGAGGATCACCGCCGCCGTTACTACGGCCCCTACCAGCGGGCCGCGTCCGACTTCGTCCACGCCCGCAATACGTTGCGCATCAGGATAGATAAATTCAGCCATGAGCAATCTCCAGTACCGCATCCGCCGCCTGCTCATCGGCATTCCAGCGGATCTGCTGATGCAGTTGAGTAAAGGTTTCCAGCAGCGCGTCGCGTTCGGCACCCGCATGCAGCAGCGGCTCCAGCGCGGTGGCCAGCGTCTGCGGCTGGCACTCATCCTGCAGCAGCTCTTTAACCAGCTCCCGTCCCGCCAGCAGATTAGGCAGCGAGACGTAAGGCGTTTTGACCAGGCGCTTCGCCAGCCAGAAGGTAACGGGTTTCATACGATACCCCACGACCATCGGGCACTTTGCCAGCATACACTCCAGCGCCGCGGTGCCGGATGCCAGAATAGCCGCATCGCTGGCGATCATCGCCTGACGCCCTTTGCCATCCAGCAGGTGCATAGGCAGCTCAGGCGCAATCTCCGCTTTAATCTGTTCAAACTGCGCCCGCCGCTTTGCGTTAACCAGCGGAACCACGATTTCCAGCGCCGGGTAGCGCTGACGCAGCAGCTGCGCCGCGCGCAGAAAATCGGCGCTCAGCATTTCAACTTCTGCGCCACGACTGCCTGGCAGTAAACCCAGACAGATCGCGTCGTCTGCAATACCCAGCTCGCGACGCGCGGCCTGCTTATCAGGCTGCAGCGGCATCGCATCAGCCATGGTGTGACCGATAAAACGACACGGCACGTTAAAGCGATCGTAAAACGCTTTCTCGAACGGCAGAAACGCCAGCACCATATCGGTATTGCGGCCAATCTTAAAGACGCGCTTCTGACGCCATGCCCAGACGGAAGGGCTGACGTAGTGCACGGTACGAATACCGGCGCGCTTCAGGTTGCCTTCCAGGGTGATATTAAAATCTGGCGCATCGATACCCACAAATACGTCAGGGCGGAGCGCGGTGAAGCGCTGCGTCAGGTCTTTGCGGATGGTCAGCAGGCGTCGCAGGCGGCCCAGCACTTCGACAATGCCCATGACCGCCAGCTCTTCCATTTCGTACCAGACTTCGCAGCCTTCTGCCTGCATCAGCGGACCCGCTACGCCAACAAAGCGTGCATCAGGATGACGCGCTTTCAGCGCGCGGATCAGACCGGCACCAAGAATATCGCCGGAGGTTTCTCCGGCGACCAGGGCAATCGTTAAGGGACGCACTGACATGAATTAACGGATCAATCCACGGGTTGAACGGGCGAAGAAATCAAAGAACGGCTGGACTTCGCTGTGCTGCTGCGCCAGCGCCTCGATTTCAGGCTTTACCTCATCCAGCGTTTTACCGCTGCGGTAGAGCAGCTTGTAAGCGTTGCGAATAGCATGCAGCGCCTCTTTGCTGAAGCCGCGACGCTTGAGACCTTCAATATTGACGCCAAACGGCGTGGCGTGGTTACCCTGCGCAATAATGTATGGCGGAATATCCTGCGCCACGCCGGAACAACCGCCAACCATAACGTGAGCGCCGATAGTGCACCACTGGTGCACGGCCGTCACGCCGCCGATGATCGCAAAATCATCCACGGTAACGTGGCCGCCCAGCGTCACGTTATTTGCCAGAATGCAGCGGCTGCCAATCACGCAGTCGTGTGCAATGTGCGCATTCACCATCAGCAGGTTGTCGCTGCCAACTTTAGTCAGTCCGCCACCCTGCGTGGTGCCGCGATGAATGGTCACGCTTTCGCGGATCCGGTTGCGATCGCCGATTTCGGTGCGGGTAGGCTCACCCGCATATTTCAGATCCTGGTTTACCTCACCAATAGAGACAAACTGATAGATCTGGTTTTCTTCGCCGATACGCGTATGGCCATTAACCACAACGTGTGATTTCAATACCGTACCTGCGCCAATTTCCACGTCAGCGCCCACAATACAGAAGGGACCGATATGAACATTTGCACCCAGTACAGCACCCTCTTCAACGATGGCGGTCGGATGGATGGTGGCGGTTGAATCAATCACTAATTATGCCTCCCGGCTACGGGCACACATCATGGTCGCTTCACAGACAATTTTACCATCCACTGTAGCAACGCCTTTAAAACGTGTCAGACCACGACGGGTTTTTTCGAAGGTGACTTCCATGATCATCTGGTCACCTGGTACTACCGGGCGCTTGAAGCGGGCTTCATCGATACCGGCAAAATAATAGAGCTCGCCAGGTTCCAGTTTGCCAACGCTTTTAAACGCCAGAATACCGGTCGCCTGCGCCATCGCTTCTAAAATCAGAACGCCTGGGAAAATCGGTTTACCAGGGAAGTGCCCCTGGAAAAACGGTTCATTAACAGAAACGTTCTTTACCGCACGCAGATATTTGTGCTCTTCAAAATCCAGCACGCGATCCACCAGCAAAAACGGATAGCGGTGCGGCAGCAGTTCTAAAATCTCTTCGATTTTCAGAGTATGCGTTTCAGTAGTCAAAATACTCTTCCTGTCCTAAAAAATCTGATGGCAACAATAACACGGCCTGCACCGATCAAAATGATCTTTCGCAGGCCGCAAATCAGTTCGGTGGCGTTCGCTTCTCTGCGCTACCTGCCGTCCTTTACCACACTGAAGGGCAAAAGCAGGCAGGCGGCATTATTATGAAAGCGGGTCGCGCGGATGTGCTTAGCTGTTTTTATCAACTTTGCGTTCGATGGCTTTCAGACGTTTGCTTATGTCATCGATATTCATCACCAGCGCTGCCGTTTTACGCCAGGCTTTGTTCGGTTGCAGTGGGATCCCTGAGGAGTAAACCCCCGGCTCTGTAATGGGACGCATCACCATGCCCATACCGGTTACGGTTACTTTATCGCAGATCTCCATATGGCCGTTAATGACGCTGGCGCCGCCAATCATACAGTAACGTCCAATCTTCAGGCTACCGGCCATGATCACACCTCCCGCAACGGCTGTATTGTCACCAATTACAACGTTGTGGGCAATCTGACACTGGTTGTCTATGATAACACCATTGCCGATCAGAGTGTTATCCAGCGCACCGCGATCGATAGTGGTGCAGGCACCAATCTCTGTCCGGTCACCGATGATGACCGTGCCGAGCTGAGGGATTTTCACCCAGTTGCCGCGATCGTTAGCATACCCGAAACCATCTGCACCGATGACAGTGCCTGACTGAATCAGACAATCCTGACCAATCTGAATCTCATGATAAATCGTCACGTTGGCCCAGAGGCGCGTGCCGCTGCCAATCCGGCTCTTTTTGCCGACAAAGCAGCCTGCACCAATCACAACGTTGTCACCCAGCTCAACGCCAGACTCAATCACCGCGTTCGCCCCTACCGACACATTTTGTCCCAGCGAGGCGGAAGGATCGATCACCGCGCTGGGCGCGATATTCTGCGCGGGCTGCGGCGTGGTGTCCAGCAGTTGTGCCATGCGGGCATAGGTAAGATAGGGATTTTTCACTACCAGGGCGGCAGTATTGCACCATTCCAGATCCGCTTCCGTCAGCACCACGGCTGACGCCTGAACGCTGGCGAGCTGCTCGCGGTAGCGGCTGTTGGCAAGAAAAGTGATTTGACCAGGGGTGGCGGATTGCATAGAAGCAATGCCGGAGATGACGATATCGCCATCTCCGTGCAATTCTGCATCCAACTGCTGGGCTAAATCAGCCAGTCGAATTGATGACATCGATTATTTAACCTGTTTCAGCACGTCAGCAGTAATGTCTTTCGCATTAGCAGCATAGGCTACGGCGTTAGCGTCAATCACGACATCATAACCATCGCTGTCTGCCACTTTCTTCACGGCATCCTGGATACGGCTCAGCAGTTTATTACGCTCTTCCATCTGGCGACGACGGTTATCCTGTTCGAAAGCCTGGGCTTTGCTGGAGAAGGCTTCGCGCTGAGACATGATGTCTTTTTCCATGCGGCTGCGCTCGCTCGCCTTCATGGTAGAAGCGTCACGCTGCAGTCTCTGCATTTTGGTCTGCAGATCGCGTTCCTGGCCCTGCAGCTCAGTTGCGCGGCCTTTGAACTCATTCTCGAGCTGTTTAGCAACGGTCGCACGTTGCGGTAACTGCTGGAAAATGCTGGACACGTTTACCACTGCAATTTTGTCAGCAGCCTGAACGCCAGCGGAAACCGCTAAAGCAAGACCCAGACCTGCGGCACACAACAACTTTTTCACTATAAACTCCTTACCATCAACGTTTGTGTCTGCGACACAGTGTTTGGCTCGCTTAGCGCTTTGCTGCGCTAAGCTATGCCGTACTTCGCTTCCGCTTCCCTGCTCAGAACATTACCAGGTTTTACCGATGTTAAACTGGAACTGCTCTGCTTTGTCTCCCTCGACTTTCTTCACCGGCTGGGCATAGGAGAATACCAGCGGGCCCAGTGGCGACATCCACTGCAGCGCCAGGCCTGCAGAGACGCGAATGTTGTTAGGATCGCTATAGTCCGGAATATCCGCAGCGCGGGTGGCTGCCGTATTCTGCCAGTTAGTATCCCAGACGGTACCGGCGTCCACAAACAGTGAAGTGCGCACGGAGTTAGCGTACTTCTCGCTCAGGAACGGCGTTGGCGTGATCAGCTCAAGGCTGGCAATCGCCATCGCGTTACCGCCCACCGCATCATCTGACTTACAGATCCCGTTTGGATCGGTCAGATTACACGAGGAGGAGCGATCGTTGAGGTAAGCGGCTTTCGGACCAATCGTATTGGAACGGAAACCACGTACCGTGCTGGAGCCGCCGGCGTAGAAGTTCTCATAGAACGGCATCTCTTTATCCCCGATGCCGTCTCCATAGCCCACACGACCACGCCCCAGGACTACCCAGGTGCCGTCACGGTTCAGCGGCACATACTGCTGCGTATCCAGCGTCGCTTTATAGAACGCGTTGTCTGAACCTGGAATCGTCACCTTACCGTTCAGGTTGGTGCGGTTACCGCGCGTCGGGAAGAAGCCGCGATCCAGCGTATTGTAGGTCCAGCCATAGTTAAAGGTAAAATCATCCGCAGAGAAATCGCCTTTATTATTGAGTCCCTGTGGACGCCCGACCGAGTCGAGGTAACGCCACATTGCTACCTGCGGCCGCATGTTCGACAGATCGTTATGCACATAGCCTAAGCCAACGCGCAGGGTGTTGTTCTCATTAACCGGGAAGCCCAGCGTGCCATCAACACCGTAACTCTTGTTGGTGTAGTCTGACAGATCGGCATCGTCCGCTTTAAAGTCGTTATAGAACAGGCGACCGCCCAGACTCACGCCGTCAACCGTAAAGTAGGGATCGGTCAGTGAGAATTCAGCATAGGTCTGATAATCATTTTTGGTACCGCTGATACTAACGGTATTACCGGTACCGAGCCAGTTATCCTGGGTAACACCCACCTGGAAGCTGACGCCGCTTTCTGTTCCGTAGCCCACGCCAAAGTTAAAGGTACCGGTGTTGCGCTCTTTAACTTTGTAGACCACATCCACCTGATCCGGCACGCCTGGTACGCGCTGCGTATCCACATCAACCGTTTCAAAGTAACCGGTGCGGTTCAGACGCTCTTTACCCTGATCAACCAGATCGCTGCCCAGCCATGCGCCTTCCATCTGACGCATCTCACGGCGCAGTACAGCATCTTTTGAGGTGTCGTTCCCTTCAAAACGGACTTTACGCACGTAATAGCGATTACCGGCATCAACGTTAATATGCAGCTTAACGGTTTTGTCAGCGTCGCTGATTTCCGGCTGCGTCACGACGCGCGGATAGGCATAGCCATAGCGACCCAGCAGCTTTTTGATATCATCTTCCATCTGCGTCACTTTGGTGCCGTTGTAAAGCTCACCATTCGGGATTTTGGTCAGATGTTCAATTTCTGCTGAGTGGCCCGCCATGCTGCCGTTCACAATCACGCCGGCGATTTTATACTGGTCGCCTTCGTTAATGTTGACGGTGATGTAGATGCCTTTTTTATCCGGCGTCAGGCTGACCTGAGTCGAGTCGATATTAAAGCGCGCATAACCGCGATCCAGATAGAAACTGCGCAGCGTCTCAAGGTCGCCGGCCAGCTTCTGCTTCTGATATTTGCGATCGCCAACCACGTTCCACCACGGCACTTCATCACGCAGCTGGAAGCGGGAGATCAGTTCATCAGAGCTGAACGCTTTGTTACCCACGATGTTGATCTGCTGAATTTTGGCAGAGACACCTTCCTGGAAAACAAATTTCAGATCCACGCGGTTACGCGGCAGCGGTGTGGCAATCGCTTTTACGCTGGCGGTGTATTTGCCGACGCTGTAGTAGAAATCTTCCAGTCCCTTCTCGATTGAAGAGAGCGTGGTGCGATCCAGCGCTTCGCCGACGCGAACGCCTGACGCTTCGAGGTTCTGCTTCAGCTGATCCTCTTTCACCGCCTTGTTACCGGAGAATGTGATGCTGGCAATAGTCGGACGCTCTTTAACCTGAACAATCAGGGTCGTTCCGTCACGTAAAACCTGCACATCTTCAAAATTGCCGGTGGCAAACAGTGAGCGAATGGTGTTTCTGATATCGTCATCATTCACCGTATCACCGACGCGTACCGGCATGCTGAGCAGAGCCGCGCCGACGGCGACTCGCTGGAGACCTTCGAAATGAATGTCGTTCACCACGAAATCGTCTGCACCGTAAACGGTGGCGCTGCTAAACAGCAGCGACGCTATGAGCAACTTTTTCATCGCCATCGTTGTTATGCGTTTTCCTAACACATCCCGCACCTGTCTGCGTTCCAGACGTTACAGGCGAGAGAAATCATTGAAAAGTGCAAGCCCCATTAACAGCACCAGCAGAATTGAGCCGATGCGATAACTGAAGTCCTGAACTCGCTCGGACACCGGTCCTCCTTTGATCTTTTCGATCGCCAGAAAAAGCAGATGCCCACCATCTAAAACCGGTAACGGAAACAGGTTGATGATGCCCAGATTGACGCTTATCAGCGCCAGGAACATCAGATAATAAATCACCCCGTACTCCGCTGATAAACCGGCACCCTGCGCAATCGAAATCGGGCCGCTCAGGTTATTCAGCTTTACATCACCTGTAATCAGCTTACCCAGCATCGACACCGTAAGCTTCATCAGCTGCCAGGTTTTGACGCCTGCCTCACCGATAGCGGCCACCGGCCCATACTGTTTCACCGTTTTATATGCGTCAGGCAGCGGCTGCACGCGCGGAATAACGCCGGCGAATCCCTCTTCAGGCTTGCCCGGCTTCGCGGCTGGCGTCAGCGTCAGAGAGTGCCGGGCGCCATTTCGCTCAACCTCAAGCGCCATCGGTTTACCCGGATTATCCCGTACCTGCCCGGCAAATGCCTGCCACTGCGTTAACGGCTGACCATCGACTTTAACGATCCTGTCGCCCGCTTGCAAACCGGCAGCGCTGGCGGGTGAATCCGCCTGTATTTCTGCCAGCGTGGTTTCAATCTGTGGCCCGCGTGGACGAATGCCGAGCGCTACCACCGGATCCTGCTTGTCTGGCTCAAACTGCCAGTCACGCAGGTCGACCCGCTTCTGCTGGGTTGCGCTTTCGCCAAACTGAGAAACGGTCAGCGTGGTACTCTCATCGCCGATTTTCCCAATCAGGGCCATGCGCACAGCATCCCAGTCAGGCGTTTCGATACCGTCAACTGCGTTAAGTTCCATGCCTGACTGAATTTGCGCTTCCGCTGCGACGGAGCCGCTCACAATTTCGCCAACCACCGGCCGTACGCCGGGCACGCCATGCATAAAGACCAGCCAGTAAGCGAAGATAGCGAAGAGGAAATTGGCAACCGGCCCCGCGGCGATGACGGCAGCACGCTGCAGCACGGTTTTGTTGTTAAACGCCTCGTGACGGCGCTCAGCGGAAACGCTCTCTACGCGCTCATCCAGCATTTTGACATAGCCGCCGAGCGGGATCAGCGCAATAACATACTCTGTCCCCTGCCGGTCAGTCCGTCGCCAGAGCGCCTTACCGAAACCGATAGAAAAGCGTTCGACATAGATGCCGCACCGGCGTGCCACCCAGAAGTGGCCAAACTCATGCACGGTGATCAGCACGCCCAGCGCGACGATGAAAGCAGCAAAACTCCAGAGAATGCTTAACATAGTTGCTGCTCCTAGAGGGTATGAAACACCAGCAGCAGCAGGCAGGCAAATACCGGCACGGCCGCTGTGAGGCTATCGATACGATCGAGGATACCACCGTGGCCGGGGATAAGATTTCCGCTGTCTTTAATGCCCGCTTCACGCTTAAACATACTTTCAGTGAGATCGCCCAGTACCGAGGCGAGCGTGGCAACAACGGCACACGCAATCAGCGTGCCCGGCGCCACCGTCAGCGGAGCCAGCAGCGCAAACAGCCAGGCGATGATAGCGGAGGAGAGCAGCCCGCCAAAAAAGCCTTCCCAGGTTTTACCCGGCGAGACTTTAGGCGCCAGCTTGTGTTTGCCGAACAGCCGACCAAACATATAGGCACCCGAGTCCGCGCCCCATACCAGCAGCATAACGAACAGGAGCCACCAGGCGCCGGCGAAGTGATCAATGTCGTAGTGATACTGGCGCAGCGCGATCATGCCACAGAAAAACGGGACGATAGTCAGCACGCCAAACAGCAGACGAAGCGGACGCGAGCCGCGCCAGAGTGCGGCAGAGGCGGGATAGAACAGCACCAGAAAGAGAGCAACGACCCACCAGCCAAGTGCGGCCCAGAGCGAGCTTTCCAGCTGAGGCTGATGCGCATCGTGAGAATAGGACGGTAAGGTAAACAGCATCGCTGCCAGCAGCAGGCCACAGAGCAGCGCCAGCCAGACGCGCTGCTGACGGGTAGCCATACCGGCCAGCTGCCCCCACTCCCAGGCGGCGAGCATGCAGATAGCAATCGTGGTAATCGCGAAACCAGACAGCGGTAACCAGAATAGCGCAGCGATCACCAGCGGAATCAAAATAAACGCGGTGATCAGACGAGACTTCAGCAAAGGTTACCCCCAGGTAGCTCAGGCGCCGCCTGGTGCAGCGCCGCCATAGCGTCGCTCCCGCAGAGAGAATGCATTCAGTGCACCTTCAAAAACATGTTCATCAAAATCAGGCCAAAGAACATCGGTAAACCAGAACTCAGCATAGGCTATCTGCCACAGCAGGAAGTTGCTGATTCGATGCTCTCCCCCGGTCCTTATCACTAAATCCACCGGCGCCAGCTCCTGCATACAGAGGTAGGGAGCAAGGCTTTCTTCGGTTATCTGGTCAGGACGCAGTAGCCCTTCCTGAACCTGTTCGGCCAGTTTCCTGGCACCCTGGATAATATCCCAACGGCCGCCATAGTTGGCAGCAATGTTGAGGGTCAGTCCATTATTTTGTTGAGTCAGTTCCTCGGCGCGGCGAATGCGTTCCTGAATACGACCAGAAAAACGGCTGATATCACCAATAATGCACAGACGTACATTATGCTTATGCAGGCTCTTTACTTCACTGTCGAGAGCCCAGATAAATAATTCCATTAACGCCGTCACTTCCTGCGGCGGTCGGCTCCAGTTTTCACTGCTGAACGCATAGAGCGTTAACGCTTCCAGCTTGTGGCTGACCGCAAAGCTGACGGCACGGCGAACCGATTTTACCCCGGCTTTGTGGCCTGAAATACGCAGTTTGCCCTGATTTTTTGCCCAGCGACCATTACCATCCATAATGATGGCCACGTGACGTGGTGTGCAGTACGACCCGTCATCGATTGTATTGTGATTGTTGGACGACATAACGCGTAATAATTCCTTTCATCAGAAATGCTGTGTTTTCTGAATACATTGCGCCTGCGGCAAAGGCCGGCCCGTAAGCCGGATGACATCGAAACAATGTCGTGCCGTAAAACGCGAGCGACTATACCATTTTCAGCCAGAGCGAACAAATAGCGGGGCTATCAGCCAGCCAGAGTGACGCGTGACAGCAGTGCCTTTGCATGCTGCCGCGCCAGTCGATCGATTTCCAGCACCTCATCAATACTGGCTGGCTCCGGCGAGCTGAGCGTAGCCAGTACTTCGCTGTTGAGGGCGGCAATATCGGTAAAGCGAATCTGATGCTGCAAAAACGCTGCTACCGCGATTTCATTTGCTGCATTCAGCGTCGTCGTGGCCGCCTGCCCTGCAGTACACGCATCGATTGCCAGCTTCAGGCAGGGATAGCGTACGTAATCGGGTTCAGCAAACGTCAGCGCTTTCATTCGGGTGAAATCAAGCGGCGTGACGCCAGCGGCGATACGTGCAGGCCATGCCATGCTGTGAGCAATCGGTGTGCGCATATCAGGCGATCCCAGCTGCGCCAGCACGCTGCCGTCACAATAACGCACCATAGAGTGGATCACCGACTGCGGGTGCAGGATGACCTCCATTTGCGCGTCAGTGGCGTTGAACAACCAGCGGGCTTCAATGTATTCAAGACCTTTATTCATCATAGTGGCCGAATCAACGGAGATTTTGCGCCCCATTGACCAGTTCGGATGCGCACAGGCCTGATCCGGCGACATAGCAGCCAGATCTGCCAGTGGCGTGTCACGAAAAGGACCACCCGATCCCGTGAGGAGAATCGAGTCGATCCCGTTCTCCCGCAGATCAGCGTACCCCAACTGATGCTGTATGGAAGCGGGCAAACTCTGAAAAATGGCATTATGCTCGCTATCGACCGGCAGCAACTGCGCCTGATGCTGACGCACTGCCTCCATAAACAAGCGGCCGCACGTGACAAGTGACTCCTTGTTAGCCAGCAGCACGGTTTTTCCGGCACGAATCGCTGCCAGCGTTGGCTGCAGGCCCGAGGCGCCGACAATCGCCGCCATCACCTGATCAACCTCATCCAGCGCCGCCAGATCGCAGGCTGCCTGAACGCCGGAGAGCACTTCGGTATCGACGTTGAGTGCTCTCAGTCGCTCACGCAGGTCGGCAGCGGCGGTCTCATCAGACATCGCCGCATAGCGCGGCCGGAACTGCTGGCACTGCTCAGCCATCAGCGCAGCATTCTGCCCTGCGACCAGCGCCGTAACCTGATAGAGATCGGGATTCGCGGCGACAACCGCCAGCGTACTGGTGCCAATTGAGCCGGTGGATCCCAGAAGAGTTAATTGCTTCATCATGCTATCCCTGTGAAGTCATCATAGGTGCCCGCAACGGCGCCAGGCACAATGTAAAACGCCGCCAGAGTGCATTCGGTACGAATACGGCTCTGAACGGCGTTTTATATCTGTTACAGGCAGGCGCTTACCTGCCTCCAGCAGATACAGATCGGGCTGACAGACTCAGAAGTCCATCAGCTCCTTCTCTTTTTCTGCCAGCGCAGCATCAACATGCTTGATGTGAAGGTCGGTCATTTTCTGGATATCATCCTGTGAACGACGTTCGTCATCTTCGCTGATCTCTTTATCTTTCAGCAGCGCTTTGATCTTATCGTTGGCATCACGGCGAACGTTACGCACGGAAACACGCCCCTGCTCTGCTTCGCCACGAACGATTTTGATCAGATCTTTACGGCGCTCTTCTGTCAGCGCTGGCAGCGGAACACGGATGTCGGTGCCGGCTGAACTTGGATTCAGGCCGAGATCGGACGTCATGATCGCTTTCTCAACGGCCGGACCCAGAGAGCGATCGAACACGTTGATTTTCAGCGTACGGGAATCTTCTACCGTTACGCTGGCGAGCTGACGCAGTGGCGTAGGTGTACCGTAGTATTCCACCACAATGCCGTCGAGCAGTGAAGGTGAAGCACGACCGGTACGCACTTTGCTGATGGTGCTTTTGAATGCTTCCACGCACTTGTCCATGCGTGTTTCGGCATCTTTTTTAATATCGTTAATCACGTTAAAACCCTTGGATTCGGTTTGACCTGGCCATTTCCGCACGCGTCGGAACTGGTATCGATAAACATCGATCATCCTGCTACCTGCTGCTGACGTACAAGCCGCCTGCAACATCGATTATGTCAGGTAGTGGCGCAGCGTCAGGCACTGCGCTATCAGAATATACCTTATTTTACCTTGCGTCGGATATTAATGCGTAATCAGGGTGCCTTCTTTTTCACCCATTACCACGCGACGCAGTGCGCCAGGCTTATTCATGTTGAAGACGCGAATCGGCAGTGCGTGGTCACGCGCCAGCGTAAAGGCGGCCAGATCCATAACTTTCAGCTCTTTTTCCAGCACTTCAGCGTAGCTGAGCTGATCGTACAGCGTCGCGTCCGGATTTTTCACCGGATCGGCTGAGTAGACGCCATCTACTTTGGTCGCCTTCAACACGACGTCCGCTTCAATCTCAATGCCGCGCAGGCAGGCAGCAGAATCGGTGGTAAAGAACGGGTTGCCGGTACCGGCAGAGAAGATCACCACGCGGTTATTACGCAGCAGGCTGATCGCTTCAGCCCAGCTGTAGTTGTCACAGACGCCGTTAAGCGGGATGGCAGACATCAGGCGTGCGTTCACATAGGCGCGGTGCAGCGCATCACGCATTGCAAGGCCGTTCATGACGGTCGCCAGCATACCCATGTGGTCGCCTACTACGCGGTTCATACCCGCCTGAGCGAGGCCTGCGCCACGGAACAGGTTACCGCCACCAATCACCACACCTACCTGGATGCCCAGCTCAACCAGCTCTTTCACCTCTTGCGCCATGCGGTCAAGCACGCTCGCGTCGATACCAAAACCTTCGGCACCCTGCAGGGCCTCGCCGCTCAGTTTCAGTAGGATACGTTGGTATACAGGTTTTGCGTTGGTCGCCATGGTCAATTCTTCCTGGAGGATAAGATGAATGAGAAGTTAAATCTGGTGGATCATCCGCTTAGCGCGTCAAAAAAGCTATTGGGATGAGACTGAAAATCACTGCGCCAAAACGCAGACAAAAAAGAACCGCCTCGCGGCGGTTCCGGTCACTCATTAAGACTGTTTGGACATCGCAGCCACTTCAGCTGCAAAGTCGGTTTCAACTTTCTCAATGCCTTCGCCCACTTCAAAGCGGATGAAGTTGATGACATCTGCGCCTTTCTCTTTCAGCGCCTGACCCACAGTTTTGCTTGGGTCGATAACGAAAGCCTGACCAGTCAGAGAGACTTCGCCGGTGAATTTCTTCATACGGCCTTCAACCATCTTCTCTGCGATCTCTTTTGGCTTGCCAGACTGCATCGCGATATCCAGCTGTACCTGGTACTCTTTCTCAACCACGTCAGCAGAAACATCTTCTGGCTTAACGAACTCTGGCTTGCTTGCCGCAACGTGCATTGCGATCTGCTTGCTCAGCTCTTCATCAGCAGCGGTGGTAGAAACCAGAACGCCGATACGCGCGCCGTGCTGGTAGCTGTTCAGCTGAGCGCCTTCCAGTACTGCTACGCGACGGATGTTGATGTTCTCACCGATTTTAGCAACCAGTGCAACACGCTCTTCTTCGAACTGTGCTTTCAGCGCTTCAACGTCGGTGATTTTGCCGGCAGTAGCTGCATCCAGAACTTTGTCAGCAAACGCCTGGAAACCGCCATCTTTAGCAACGAAGTCAGTCTGGCAGTTAACTTCCAGAATCACACCGTAACCATCAACGATTTTGGTTTTGATCACGCCGTCAGCTGCAACGTTACCTGCTTTTTTCGCAGCTTTGATTGCGCCAGACTTACGCATGTTTTCAATTGCCAGCTCGATGTCGCCGTTCGCTTCGGTCAGCGCTTTTTTGCAGTCCATCATGCCTGCGCCAGTACGCTCACGCAGTTCTTTTACCAATGCAGCGGTAATTTCAGCCATTCCAGAATCCTCGGTTCGTTTCCGGGTGCGTGCGCACGCGCAGAAACCTGTTGCGGAAAATTTACTCTGCCCCGCCAGCCCGTAACAGGGAGCGCGACAGACGGAGATAAATAAAAGGGGCCTGTGCGGCCCCTTATACAGATAACATCTGATGTCTAAGGGCTCTCAGAAAGAGCAATCCTTATTAAGCGTTTTCTAAAGACGCGTCTTCAGCCTGCTCAGCCAGGTCCTGTGAACGGCCTTCGCGCACGGTAGTGGCAACAGCAGTCAGGTACAGGCTTACAGCACGGATCGCATCGTCGTTACCAGGGATAACGAAATCAACGCCATCTGGATCAGAGTTGGTATCAACGATAGCAAATACCGGGATACCCAGGTTGTTTGCTTCTTTGATTGCGATGTGTTCGTGGTCAGCATCAACAACAAACAGCGCATCTGGCAGACCGCCCATGTCTTTGATACCACCCAGGCTGTTTTCCAGCTTGGCCAGCTCACGAGCACGCATCAGTGCTTCTTTCTTGGTCAGTTTGTCGAACGTGCCGTCCTGAGACTGAGTTTCCAGATCTTTCAGACGTTTGATTGACTGACGAACGGTTTTCCAGTTAGTCAGCATACCACCTAACCAGCGGTGGTTAACGAAGAACTGGTCGCAGCTCAGAGCTGACTCTTTTACCGCTTCAGCAGCAGCGCGCTTGGTACCAACGATCAGGATTTTACCTTTGCGAGAAGAGATCTTCTGCAGCTCAGCCAGAGCATCGTTGAACATTGGTACAGTTTTCTCAAGGTTGATGATGTGAACCTTGTTACGTGCACCAAAAATGAATGGCTTCATTTTTGGGTTCCAGTAACGGGTCTGGTGACCGAAGTGAACACCAGCCTTGAGCATGTCGCGCATGGAAACAGTTGCCATGATTACCTCTAAAGTATGTTTGGGGTTGGGCCTCCATGTATCCCATACGACCGACCTCTTTCAAGGCACCCCGGCGTATGTGTCGATACATGTGTGTTTTAGTACACATAATGAGATTTATGCGCTTCCTGCCGTCTCGCTTTCGTAAGACAGCAGAGAATCGTCGGCGCGCTTTATACCATAACAGGTATAAATACGCCAGCGGTTGTTAGCGCAAAACGTGTGCGGCAATCCCGATTTGGCAGCCCATTTGCTGCCTGCTAACATGACTGCCACAGAACTCATTATTGTCGAAAATTTCGGCGATTGCGGAAAAATTCATGGCTATCTCAATTAAAACTCCTGACGAAATCGAAAAAATGCGCGTGGCGGGCCGCCTGGCCGCTGAAGTGCTGGAAATGATCGCCCCTCACGTTGTGCCGGGTGTGACCACCGGTGAGCTTGATCGCCTCTGCCACGAGCACATCACACAGCAGCAGCAGGCGGTTTCTGCCTGCCTTGGCTATCACGGCTTCCCTAAATCGGTCTGCATCTCGGTAAACGAGGTGGTGTGCCACGGTATTCCCAGCGACGATCGCGTCCTGAAAGAGGGTGATATCGTGAACGTTGATGTCACCGTCATTAAAGATGAGTATCACGGTGATACCTCAAAAATGTTTATCGTCGGCAAACCCACTATCCTCGGCGAGCGCCTCTGCCGCGTGACGCAGGAGAGCCTCTATATCGCTCTGCGTCTCGTTAAGCCAGGCATCCGCCTGCGTGAGCTGGGACGCGCGATCCAGCAATACGTTGAGGCGCAGGATTTCTCCGTGGTGCGTGAGTATTGCGGTCACGGTATTGGCAAAGGCTTCCATGAAGAGCCGCAGGTGCTGCACTATGACGCCGACGACAGCGGTGTGGTGCTGCAGGCCGGCATGACGTTTACCGTGGAGCCGATGGTTAATGCAGGCGATTACCGCATCCGCACCATGAAGGATGGCTGGACGGTGAAAACCAAAGATCGCAGCTTGTCCGCGCAGTATGAGCATACTATTGTGGTGACAGAAACTGGCTGTGAGATTCTGACGCTGCGTGAGGATGACACTATTCCGGCGCGGCTGGAAAACGTCTGATCCTCTCTCTGCTACCCACTGAGCCGGCTTAATGCCGGCTTTTTAATGCGCGAAGGGGCATGTTGATGAGCGGTAACGTGACCGAGGCAGTACACAAAATTCTCACCGATTCACCCGCCGGCTGGGCTGACGACGCGCTAACGCGTGAACAGCTGAAAGCCGCGCTGGAGCAGTTTCAGCACGCGCTGAGCCTCGCCTTTGATGCCGGCAGCGACGTGGAGTCGCTGATCGACACGCGCACGCTGTTTATCGATCGTCTGCTGCGACGACTGTGGCGTTTCTTTGGTTTTGATACGCTAAGTGATATGGCGCTGGTGGCGGTGGGCGGCTATGGCCGTGGCGAGCTGCATCCGCTGTCGGACATCGACATTCTGATCCTCAGTCGCCAGCCCCTTGATGAGGCCGCCGCGCAGCGCACCTCTGAACTGATCACGCTCATGTGGGATCTGCGGCTTGAAGTGGGACACAGCGTGCGCACGCTTGAGGAGTGCCTGCTGGAGGGCTTATCCGATCTTACCGTGGCGACCAACCTGATTGAGTCGCGCATGCTGACCGGCGACGTAGCGCTGTTTCTTGAGCTGCAGAAGAATATTTTCAGCGAAGGCTTCTGGCCCTCGTCGCGCTTTTTTGCGGCCAAAATTGAAGAGCAGCAGGAGCGCCATCAGCGTTACCACGGCACCAGTTACAATCTCGAACCCGATATCAAAAGCAGTCCGGGCGGCCTGCGCGATATCCATACCCTGCAGTGGGTGGCGCGGCGTCATTTTGGTGCCACCACTATGGATGAGATGATGGGCTTTGGGTTTCTGACCGAAGCGGAGCGCAATGAGATCAACGAGTGTCAGGAGTTTCTCTGGCGCATCCGCTTTGCCCTGCATCTGACGCTGCCACGCTACGACAACCGCCTGCTTTTTGATCGGCAACTGACCGTGGCGCATCGCCTCAGCTACTCCGGCGAAGGCAACGAGCCGGTTGAGCGCATGATGAAAGATTTCTACCGCGTAACGCGCCGCATCAGCGAGCTGAACCAGATGCTGCTGCAGCTGTTTGATGAAGCGATCCTCGCCCTGCCAGCGACCGAAAAGCCGCGCGCGCTGGATGATGATTTTCAGCTACGCGGCGATCTGATCGATCTGCGCGACCCGGATCTGTTTCAGCGCGAGCCGCAGGCCATTCTGCGCATGTTCTATGTCATGGTACGCAACGCCTCCATTACCGGGATCTACTCCACTACCCTGCGCCAGCTGCGTCATGCGCGCCGCCATCTGCGGCAGCCGCTGTGCCAGATTGCTGAGGCGCGACGCACTTTTATGGCGATCCTGCGTCATCCCGGCGCGGTAAAACGCGCGCTGCTGCCGATGCATCGCCATAGCGTACTCTCCGCCTATACGCCGCTCTGGGGCAACGTGGTCGGCCAGATGCAGTTTGATCTGTTTCACGCCTACACGGTGGATGAGCACACCATTCGCGTGCTGCAGAAGCTGGAGAGCTTCGCCGATGAGAGCACGCGGCCAAAGCATCCGCTGTGTGTGGAGCTCTGGCCCCGCCTGCCCCAGCCGGAACTGCTGCTGATGGCAGCGCTGCTCCATGATATTGCCAAAGGCCGCAACGGCGACCACTCCATACTGGGCGCGCAGGATGCGCTGGAGTTTGCTGAGCTGCACAACCTCAACTCCCGGGAAACCCAGCTAGTGGCCTGGCTGGTGCGTCATCATCTGCTGATGTCGGTCACCGCCCAGCGTCGTGATATTCAGGACCCGACGGTGATCCAGCAGTTCGCCGAGATAATGCAGAATGAGAACCGCCTGCGCTATCTGGTCTGCCTCACCGTCTCCGATATCTGTGCCACCAATGAGAGCCTGTGGAACAGCTGGAAGCAGAGCCTGCTGCGTGAGCTGTTTTTTGCTACCGAGAAGCAGCTGCGGCGCGGCATGGAAAATAGCCCGGATCTGCGCGAGCGGGTACGCCACCATCGTCTGCAGGCGCTGGCGCTGCTGCGCATGGAGAACCTGAATGAAGAGCGGCTGCACCATATCTGGAGCCGCTGCCGCGCCGACTATTTTCTGCGCCATACGCCTAATCAGCTGGCGTGGCACGCCCGTCATCTGATTGACCACGACCTCAGCCAGCCGCTGGTGCTGGTCAGCCCGCAGGCGACGCGCGGCGGCACGGAGATTTTTATCTGGAGCCCGGATCGCCCCTATCTGTTTGCCGCCGTAGCGGGTGAACTCGACCGCCGTAATCTCAGCGTGCACGACGCGCAAATCTTTACCAGCCGTGACGGCATGGCAATGGATACCTTTATCGTCCTCGAACCCGATGGCAGTCCGCTTTCACCCGATCGCCACCCGCTGATTATTCAGGCATTACAGCAGGCCATTACGCAGCAGGAGTGGGTGCCGCCGCGTACCCGTCGCCAGTCCGCGCGCCTGAAACATTTCAGCGTGGACACTGACGTGAAATTTTTGCCGACCCACACCGACCGGCGCAGCTATCTGGAGCTGATCGCGCTCGATCAGCCAGGACTGCTTGCCCGGGTAGGTGAAGTCTTTGCCGATCTCGGTGTGTCGCTGCACGGTGCGCGCATCAGCACCATCGGCGAACGGGTTGAGGATCTCTTTATCCTCGCCAACAGCGAACGGCGTGCGCTGAATGCAGAAATGCGCGATGTGTTACAACAACGGTTGACAGAGGCCCTTAATCCAAACGATAAAGTGTCCTGAATCACACTGTACAGATAAATTGAATCCTGTCCGGACACGTCCGGGCATCCGTATGACAGACTCAGGAAATAGCTATGCAACAGTTACAGAGCGTTATTGAATCCGCCTTTGAGCGCCGTGCTGACATCACGCCCGCCAGCGTCGACAGTGCCACCCGTGAAGCGATCAATCAGGTGATTGGTCTGCTGGACAGCGGCGAACTGCGCGTCTCTGAAAAAATCGATGGCGAATGGGTAACGCATCAGTGGCTGAAAAAAGCGGTGCTGCTGTCGTTTCGCATCAATGACAATCAGGTTATGGAAGGGGCTGAAACCCGCTTTTATGACAAGGTGCCGATGAAGTTTGCCGGCTGGGACGATGCGCGCTTTAAAGCGGCAGGTTTCCGCGTGGTGCCACCAGCTGCCGTACGCCAGGGCGCTTTTATTGCGCGTAACACCGTGCTGATGCCTTCTTACGTCAACATCGGGGCTTTTGTCGATGAAGGTACCATGGTTGATACCTGGGCCACCGTGGGCTCCTGTGCGCAGATTGGCAAAAACGTGCATCTCTCCGGCGGCGTGGGCATTGGCGGCGTACTGGAGCCGTTGCAGGCTAATCCAACCATCATTGAAGATAACTGCTTTATCGGCGCACGTTCCGAAATCGTTGAGGGCGTGATTGTCGAGGAGGGTTCGGTGATCTCAATGGGCGTTTATATCGGCCAGAGCACCAAAATTTACGATCGCGAAACCGGTGAAGTTCACTACGGCCGCGTCCCGGCTGGTTCAGTAGTGGTCTCAGGTAATCTGCCGTCGAAAGATGGCAGCTACAGCCTCTACTGCGCGGTAATCGTGAAAAAAGTTGACGCTAAGACGCTGAGCAAAACGGGTATCAACGAACTGCTGCGTACTATCGATTAACTTCTCTGAGCGCTTTTCTTACGCATGACGGCACTGGCAACGGTGCCGTCATTTTTTCTTTACACCCCGCCTGATACAACCTGTTTTGCGCCGCAAATTAACTGGTGCGTTTACTTTTCAAACAGTTCATAATCCGCGCCAGTTAACTCCGGACGCGCACTGTCTGACCCGGTTTTTCGTCTAAAGTTTATAAGTATGCCGTAAGCGTTCCGGATCCGACCTGGAACGATTGATGACATGTCTGCGCGCTCACTCACTCTCAGAGGGAATTTAAACGCCATGTATGACAACCTGAAAAGCTTAGGTATCAGCAATCCTGAAGACATCGATCGTTACAGTCTGCGTCAGGAAGCGAACAACGACATCCTGAAAATCTATTTCCGCAAAGATAAAGGCGAATTTTTTGCCAAGAGCGTGAAATTCAAATATCCGCGCCAGCGCAAAACCGTGGTGGCCGAACATAACGGTCAGGGCTTCCGTGAAATTCAGGAGATCAGCCCCAACCTGCGTTACGTTATCGATGAGCTGGATCAGATTTGCCAGCGCGATCGGGTTGAGGTGGATCTGAAGCGCAAGATCCTCGACGATCTGCGCCATCTGGAGAGCGTGGTCTCTAATAAGATCGCTGAGATTGAAGCCGATCTCGATCAGCTGACCCGTAACAGCCGCTGATCCGTTTACACATCGCACTCAGGCCAGCGCTGCTGGCCTTTTTTACGCCCGTTCATCCAGCTGCAGCGCCACATACAGCAGCAGCCGGTCGTCGAAATTGCCGAGATCCAGTCCGGTCAGTTCTGAAATCCGGTTCAGACGATACTCCAGCGTATTACGATGAATAAACAGCGCGCGTGCCGTGGCGCCAGGCTGCACGTTATGGCTGAACCAGGCGAGCAGCGTACGCCGTAATAAACCGTTGGTATCGATGCTTCTGAGTTTTTCCAGCGGACGCGCCAGCTCGCTGGCCTGCCAGCCGCCACGCAGGCTGTCGAGCAGTACCGGCAGCACCAGATCCTGATAAAAAAAACTGCGCTGCTCCGGCATACGCTGCTTGCCCACTGACATAGTGGTGCGGGCAGTACGCCACGAGCGCGCAATGCCGCCCGGTCCGGGGAAATAATTGCCCAGCGCAATCCGCATACGCACCTGACCGCTCTCTTTCATACGCTGCAGCAGCTGGTCAACGCGCCGGCGGTGATCGTCATGATCGTAACGGCCGTGAGCGTTCAGCGCGGGTTTCAGCACCACCATCTCCGTCAGCGATACGATGGCAATGAGGTTATCGCGATCCGGCGTGGTCAGCAGCGTCTGCAGCTGCTGCAGCTCTGACATTGCGCTGTCTACGCCCAGCTGGCCGCTATCCACTTCCACTACCGCCACCACACGCGGCTGGTTAAGATCGATACCCAGCCGCTGCGCCCATTCGTTCAGCGTCGGCGAGAGTGTGTCGCTGCGGATCAGGTTAAGCACCAGCTCTTCGCGCAGGCGGCTATCCTGCGCCAGCAGATGCAGCAGCCGCGCCTGTTCCAGCATCATCTCCGCCGTCATACAGACCAGTTCGCCGTAATGCCGCAGGGCAGCAGGTTCTCCGGTCAGCCCGATGACTCCCACGATGCTGCCTTCAATGCGCAGCGGCAGATTGATGCCAGGCCGCACGCCGTGCAGATGCTTTGCTACCGCTTCATCAATATCTACCACCCTGCCCTGCGACAGTACCAGCAGCGCGCCCTCGTGCAGCTCGCCGATACGTTCACGATCGCCGCTGCCGATAATGCGCCCGCGCGCATCCATCACGTTGACGTTGCTGTCGATAATTTTCATGGTGCGCGCAACGATATCCTGCGCCAGACGCGCATCAAGATGAGAGGTTGCCATGGATCACTTCCTGAGCAAGGGGCAAACCGACAGAATACGCATCCTGCTGACGGCTGACATTGTGCAATTGCACATAGTGGCGGAAAGATTGCGGAAAATGTTACCGGGCGCACAAAAGAAAAAAGGCGAGCCGCAGCCCGCCCGGTTTATGCAGGGAGAATTACTGCATCAGCAGATAAAGCGACGCGTCACCGCGCAGAATGTTGAGCGCCAGTACCGGCGGTTTCGTGTCGAGAATTTTACGCAGTTCACCCAGGTTATCGATCGCCTGCTGGTTAACCCCGAGGATGATGTCACCTTTCTTCAGGCCGATACGCGCGGCCGCGCTGCCTGCTTTCACGCTGTCAACGCGCACCCCTTTGTGGCCATTGCTCTCCACGTTGCTGAGATCGGCGCCTTCAATACCGGTGTAAATGGTCGCCGACTGCACTTTATCTTTGGTGCTCTGCTGCAGCTCTACCGTCACGCTCTGGGATTTACCCTCGCGCAGCAGACCCAGCTGAAGTTTGGTGCCCGTCGGCAGCGAGCCCACTTCAGCACGCAGGGCAGCAAAGCTGCTCAGCGGCTTGCCATTCAGTGAAACCACGACGTCGCCGGCTTTCACGCCCGCTTTTGCCGCCGCAGAACCAGGCAGAACCTGGCTGACAAAGGCGCCGCGCTGGGCATCAACCTTCATCGCTTTCGCCAGCTCTGAGTTCAGCTCGGTGCCGAGGATCCCCAGCTCACCGCGTTTAACCTGACCAAACTCCACCATCTGCGCCGTCAGGTTTTTCACCATCGAGCTGGGAATAGCAAAGCCGATGCCGATGTTACCGCCATCCGGTGCCAGAATAGCCGTGTTAATCCCGATCAGCTCGCCGTTCAGATTGACCAGCGCACCGCCCGAGTTGCCGCGGTTGATGGCGGCGTCAGTCTGGATAAAGTTCTCGTAATTCTCCACATTCAGGCCGCTGCGGCCCAGCGCAGAGACGATGCCGGAGGTCACGGTTTCACCCAGCCCGTAAGGGTTGCCGATCGCAACGGTATAGTCACCTACCCGCAGCGTATCGGAATCGGCCATTTTAATCGCCGTGAGGTTTTTCGCATCCTGCAGCTGGATCAGGGCAATATCAGACTGCGGATCTTTACCGATGATTTTGGCCTCATAGCGGCGGCCGTCGCTGAGCTGAACCTGAATTTTTGTGGCGTTGTCCACTACGTGGTTGTTGGTAACCACATAGCCTTTCTCTGCGTTAATAATGACGCCGGAACCGAGTGCGCGGAACGGCTGTTTTTGTGCATTGCCCGGTGCGCCATCATCTGCGCCACCGCCACCCTGACAGAGCGGCGATCCCTGAAAAGGCGATCCATCCTGACAGAAAGGCGAATTATCGCCAAAGAACTGCTGAAACTGCTGCGGCATGCGCGGCGTTTTTACCGCAGTGCTGCCTTCAACGTTGATGCTCACCACGGAAGGCATCACTTTTTCCAGCATGGGTGCCAGACTGGGCAGCTGCTGGCTGGAGGAGGACGCCGTTTCAGCGGCAAATACTGCAGCAGGCGCGCACGCCATACTCAGACTCAGTGCCAGCGCACTCAGCATCAATCTGTTTTTTTTCATTCGTTTTTTCTCTCTGAAAGTTGCAGCCTGACCATTGCTGTGGCCGTCATAACGGAGATAAATTTTATACGCAAAAAAGGCGATAAAGTTTTGCCTAAAGGTAAATATTTATGCGTCGTCTTTACAAAACTGGCCCTATTCTACCGCCATCATCCGGCGATATTCGTCCCACGCATAATTATCCGTCATGCCGCTGATATAATCCTGAATAAGGCGGAAGCGATAATAGCGCTCCCACAACAGCCGCTGATATTTATGCTCAACGACGCGCGCGCGCATCTGCTGCTGGTACGCCTTACGATGTTTACCGGAGAGCTTATGGAACAGGCGCGTCTCAATAGGATGGCCCGCCAGATAATCATCATTCATTAAGGTGGTAAATTGCTCATAATTGAGCTGCATCAGCGACTGATAGATCTCCAGCAGGCCTTTAATTACCCGGTAGCCCTGCAGCTCCAGCTGCTCTACTTCAGGATGATTAAATACCTGCTGACGCGCCACGGTTTTAAACAGCTTCAGCAGCCGCCCTTCATCACCATCATCTTCCAGCAGGGCGTGATTAAAATTGCCGGAGAAAATGGCCGGCAGGTTATCGACAAAGCGCCGCACCGCATGGCCTACCAGCAGATTCTGCACGTTTACGCGCAGCGACATAAAAAACTGATCGCTGATGCTGCGCCGTTTTTTCTGATTCGCCTCTTTCCAGGCCTCACCAATGGTGCGGCTAAATGCATCACCGGGAATCAGCGGCCCCCAGGCTTTAACCAGCGCGTGATAGAGCGTATCCACGGTAAATATCGCTTTTTCAACGGCATCATCCAGGTCGGCAATACAGTATGAAATATCATCCGCCGCCTCCATTATCCAGGTCAGCGGATAGCGATGATGTTCCGCCAGATCGGTGGCGACGCGCAGCTCCGCAATATATTCCCGTTCAGAGAGATAAAAGCCGGGTTTTTTCATCAGGACGCTGAATTCAGCCGGCTTCTCACCCTGCCACCAGGCGGGGGCAGTATATTTCAGAATGCAGGCGACCTGGGCATAGCTAAGGTTAAGCTGCAGCAGCGTATGGACCAGCCGAATCGCCTGTGCATTCCCCTCAAAATTGCACAGATCCTGACGAATCATTGCATTCAGTTCGTTAAAGTCAGCCTGCTGTTCGTCGCTGGCCACGCCGGCGACCAGCGGATCCACCAGCTCTGCCGGCAGATTATCTTCGAACCAGTCATTAATCGCTGCTTCGCCAAAATGTCCAAACGGCGGGTTGCCGACGTCATGCAGCAGACAGGCCATCTCGACCAGCGTCTCTGTAGCCCCTTCAAAACCGTCCAGGCCATACTGCTCCAGCCCGCCGCCCTGGGTTTTCAGGGTATGGAGAATCTCCTTGGTAATGTAGCGGCCGGTCTGCTGGACCTCCAGCGAATGAGTCAGCCGCGAGCGTACGGCTGCGTTGCGCTCCAGCGGGAATACCTGGGTTTTTTGCTGCAGCCGGCGGATAGCGGCGGAGTTAATGATCCGGCCCCGATCGCTCTCAAAATGGCGGGTGATCGCGTATTCGCCTTCCGGCGCTTTACGGCTGGTATAAGGGCGCGTGAAACCGATCTTCTTCCTGAAATTAATCGCCACCATAGCGGGCCCTCTTTTTGGTGAATTCATCGCTCTGAAGCCATGATAGACTATGCCTCAGTTTCCTCTTAAACATCTATAAACACAGCGAGATTCTTTATGAAAGCAGGCATTATTGGCGCGATGGAGCAGGAAGTTACCCTGCTGCGTGACAAAATTGAAAACCGTCAGACGCTGAAGCTGGCCGGATGTGAAATCTATACCGGTACCCTGAATGGCGTTGAGGTTGCCCTGCTGAAATCAGGAATCGGGAAAACGGCCGCCGCGCTGGGCACCACCCTCCTGCTGCAGCTCTGCAAACCCGATCTGGTGATCAACACCGGCTCTGCGGGTGGCCTTGCGCCGACGCTGCAGGTCGGGGATATCGTGGTATCTGATGAAGTACGCTATCACGACGCCGACGTCACCGCTTTTGGCTATGTGCCGGGTCAGATGGCAGGTTGCCCGGAAGCGTTTGTGGCCGACAGCCAGCTGGTGACGGCCGCTGAGCAGACAATTAGCGAGCTGCAGCTGAACGCCGTGCGCGGCCTGGTGGTCAGCGGCGACGCGTTTATCAACGGTGCAGAGCCGCTGGCACGCATCCGCTCACAGTTTCCGCAGGCGATTGCCGTAGAAATGGAAGCCACCGCCATTGGTCATGTTTGTCACCAGTTTAACGTGCCGTTTGTCGTGGTACGCGCCATCTCTGACGTCGCCGATAAAACCTCCCACCTGAGTTTTGATGAGTTTCTCAGCGTGGCGGCCAGACAATCCTCTCTGATGACAGAGCGCCTGCTTGCCCGTCTGACGCATGGCTAAGTGGCTGCTCGCCGGGCTGCTGCTGCTCTGCAGCGGCCTGGTGTTAGCGGCTCCGCGCGTCATTACCCTCGCCCCGCATCTTACAGAGATGGCCTTTGCCGCCGGTATCACACCGGTGGCGGTCAGCGCCTGGTCCGACTATCCACCCGCTGCCCGGACGCTGCCGCAGGTAGCGAACTGGCAGGGCATCGGCGTTGAGCAGGTGCTGCAACTGAAACCAGACGTGGTACTGGCGTGGCGTGGCGGTAACCCGGCGCGTCAGATTGAACAGCTGCAGCACGCTGGCGTCAGGGTGGTCTGGATCGATCCGCAAAGCCTGGATGAGATGATAGATACCTTGCAGTCGCTGGCGCGCTGGAGCCCGCGGCCTGAACAGGCTGTTTCAGCTGCGCAGGCGCTGCGGGCGCAGGAAGCTGCATTGCGCCAGCGCTACCGGCACGCTGCTCCGGTGGCGCTGTTTCTGCAGTTCGGACAGCAGCCGCTGTTTACCGCTTCGCGTAACACGCTGCAAAATGAGATCGTCACGCTGTGCGGCGGGCAGAATATTTTTGCCGACAGCCGGGTTAGCTGGCCGCAGGTCAGCCGGGAGCAGGTGCTGATACGGCAGCCGCAAGCGATTGTCATCAGCGGCGATACCGCACAGGCCGCCAGCATCACCCGGTTCTGGCGCTCACAGCTCAGCGTACCGGTGATTGCCATTAACCCCGACTGGCTGAGCCGCCCCGGTCCGCGCCTGCTGCTGGCCGCGCAGCAGCTCTGCGCTGCGCTGCATCCGCTAAAAAAATAAGCGCCCGCGCATAAAGTTTAGCCCGCATATGTCGACAATGAAGAGAGCAGGCACGGCAGCCACGTAAGCTCCGTGCCCTTTTAGCGCAACGCGCTTTTGACTACACCAGGAATTAATCATGACCCGAGCTGTACTGCTGGCCATTATGCTGGCGGGCGCGGCGTCCGCCATGGCGGCTGGCACCAGCGGCTCGATTGCGGTGTCGCTGACTATCGTGTCACGCTGCACTGTCTCATCCGCCAGTGCACCGGGGCTGCCCGCCGCTGACTGCGCGGGCGGTAGCGGCGCTCAGCCGCGTATTTCCCGGCAGACGCTCACGGGCGATGCGCGCCGGCACGACACAACACAATTAGTCACTATTGAGTGGTAGAACTGGCTGCCGGAACGGCAGCCAGACTGGCATCAGATACTGAAAGAGGAACCACAGCCGCAGGTGGTTTTAGCATTGGGGTTGGTAACAATAAAGCGCGAACCTTCCAGACCTTCGGTGTAGTCCACCGATCCGCCCACCAGATACTGCAGGCTCATTGGATCCACTACCAGCGATACGCCCTGCTTTTCGATGGTCATATCGCCATCGTTCATCTGGTCATCAAAGGTAAAACCATACTGGAAGCCGCTGCAACCGCCGCCGGTGATATAGACGCGCAGTTTCAGCGCCGGATTCTCTTCATCCGCAATCAGATTTTTTACTTTATTGGCTGCTGCATCGGTAAACTGCAAAGGCAGCGCTGCTACGTCATCACTCATGTTTTACTCCGCGTAAACGTCCAGGTCAGAAAACAACCTTAATCACGCTATTATCTGCCAGCCGCCCGGTGCAATCAAGTAGCACCCTTGACACTGTGTGCCCCTGAAATGAACTACAGTTTAAACCCTGCGTGCGCGAGGCCCCTGCTGCGCGCCGCGCGGCGGTTCACCGTCGCGGCATCTTCCCGTAGAATGACGGGATGAATTTTTCCAGACAGCCGGAGCCAAACCATGAGTAAGTCAGAAAATCTATACACCGAAGCACAACGTCTGATCCCGGGCGGCGTGAACTCCCCGGTGCGCGCGTTTACCGGTGTCGGCGGCGTACCTCTGTTTATTGAACGCGCCGATGGCGCCTTTTTGTATGACGCAGATGGTAAAGCCTATATCGACTATGTCGGCTCCTGGGGCCCGATGGTACTGGGCCACAATAACGCGACCATCCGCAACGCGGTCATTGAGGCTGCCGCGCGCGGCCTGAGCTTTGGTGCGCCGACTGAGATGGAAGTGAAAATGGCGGAGCTGGTGTGCGAGCTGATGCCGGGTATGGATATGGTGCGTATGGTGAACTCCGGTACGGAAGCGACCATGAGCGCCATCCGCCTGGCGCGCGGCTTTACCCATCGAGATAAAATTATCAAGTTTGAGGGCTGCTACCATGGTCATGCCGACTGCCTGCTGGTCAAAGCGGGTTCCGGTGCACTGACGCTGGGTCAGCCGAACTCCCCTGGCGTGCCGGCTGACTTTGCCCGCCATACGCTGACCTGCACCTATAACGATCTCGCCTCTGTCCGCACGGCGTTTGAAGAGTATCCGGACGATATCGCCTGTATCATCGTGGAACCGGTTGCCGGCAACATGAACTGTATCCCGCCGCAGCCTGACTTCCTGCCAGGCCTGCGCGCGCTGTGCGACGAGTTTGGTGCCCTGCTGATTATCGATGAGGTGATGACCGGTTTCCGCGTGGCGCTGGGCGGCGCGCAGACCTACTACAACGTGATGCCTGACCTTACCTGCCTCGGTAAAATCATCGGCGGCGGCATGCCGGTCGGCGCATTTGGTGGCCGTCGCGACGTGATGGAAGCGCTGGCACCTACAGGTCCGGTCTACCAGGCGGGCACGCTGTCGGGTAACCCGATTGCGATGGCAGCCGGTTTTGCCTGCCTGACGCAGATTGCTCAGCCAGGCACGCACGCCACGCTGACCGCGCTAACCACGCAGCTGGCTGAGGGCCTGCTGGCTGCCGCGCAGGCGGAAAATATCCCGCTGGTGGTAAACCACGTGGGCGGCATGTTTGGTCTGTTCTTCACCGATGCTGAAAGCGTGACCTGCTATGCAGATGTCACCCGCTGTGACACAGAGCGTTTTAAGCGCTTCTTTCATCTGATGCTGAGCGAGGGGATCTACCTGGCCCCCTCCGCCTACGAGGCGGGCTTTATGTCGCTGGCGCACACGCCGGAAGATATTGAGCGTACCGTTGCCGCAGCGCGTCGCTGCTTTGCCCAGCTGTAACGCCGGACTGCTCTGAGGAGCGACCCGCCCTGCCCTGGCAGGCCATAACAAAAAGGTGCGCCACGGCGCACCTTTTTTCTGTTACGCGCGGCGCAGCAGCCAGATGAAATAGGGGGCGCCAAAGAAGGTTGCCATCAGCCCTGCCGGGATCTGATCCGGAAACGCCAGCATCCGGCCGCACCAGTCAGCCACCAGCATCAGCCCGGCGCCGGTTACGCCAGCCATCATCATCTGCGGCAGCGCGCGCCGGAAGCCGAGCATACGCACAATATGCGGTGCCATCAGCCCGATAAAGCTCAGCGGTCCGACCGTCAGCGTCGCGGCGGCGGTCAGCGCGGCGGCCAGCAGCAGCAGCAGCAATCGTGAGGCAGTCAGTGACATCCCCGCGGAGCGGGCGGTGGCGCTGCCAAGCGGCAGCAGCGTCAGCCAGCGGCTTGCCAGCGGTGCCAGGGCGACCAGTATCAGCGCGATGACCGCACTCTGCAGCGCCTGCGGCAGCGAGATGCTATAGGTGGAGCCGGAGATCCAGCTCAGCAGCCCCTCCATGCGCGGATCGCCGCTCGCCAGCAGTAGCATCAGCAGCGTGGCAAACGCGCTGTTCAGCGCCATTCCTGCCAGCAGCATACGCTGCGGTGAAAAGCCCCCCCGGCTGGCAACCAGCATAATGACGCCGAGCGTTAACGCTCCTCCGGCTATCCCTGCCGGCAGCAGCCACGCCAGCGCATCGCCCGGCACAAAAAACAGCATCAGCACCACGCCGCACGCCGCCCCGGAACTGATACCCAGCACTTCCGGGCTGGCCATCGGGTTGCCGGTCAGACGCTGGATCAGCGTACCCGCCACGCCCAGCATCATTCCCACCGCCAGAGCCGCCAGCACGCGCGGTGCGCGCCACGGCAGCAGCTGCTGCAGCATGTCACCGCTTACCCATGCCCAGCCCGTAGCGTTACGGCCAAAACTGATACCCGCAACGGTCAGCAGCAGCAGCACCGCCAGCCCCGTCAGCACCCAGCGCAGCACACGCTGACGCTCGGCCGGCACCCGATCCCCGGCGTTCATCTCCGGCGGCTGAGAGCCGGCACGCAGCCGCGGCAGCAGCCACAGCAGCAGCAGCACCCCGGTCAGCGCCGTCGCCGTGCCGGTCGAAATCTCACGCCAGTACACCGTGAGCAACTGCACCGACTGATCGGCCAGCCACAGCAGCAGTGCACCAATCAGCGGAGCCAGCAGAATGCGGCTGAGCAGCCGCCGCGCACCCAGCATTTTTGCCAGCAGCGGCGCAAATAGCCCAATAAAACCGATAATGCCGGCAATGTTCACCAGCTGCGCGCTGAGCAGAATTGCCAGCGCCAGCGCGGCAACGCGTGCGATGGAAAGCGACAGGCCAAGATTTTTTGCCACGCCATCATCCAGTCCCATCAGCGTCAGCGGACGCAGCAGCGCCAGCGTCAGCACAAACGCCAGCAGCAGCCGGGGCCAGAGCAGCGCCACGTTGTGCCCGTCGAGCTGATTAAGCGCCCCGGTGCTCCAGAGGAACATATTCTGCAGCTGATCGTGATTAAAGATGGCAAAGACCTGATTGACCGCGCCGGCATACAGGCTCAGAACCAGTCCGGCGAGGATCAGCGTCACCGGTGAAAGCCGTCTGCCCCACGCCACGCCAAACACCAGCACGCCGACCAGCAGCGCACCACCTGTCGCCGCAAACTGCTGCGTAAGCTCACCACCCGGCAGCTGCCACAGCGTGGCAACGGTAATGCCCAGCTGAGCGCCGGAGGAGATACCCAGCGTGGCAGGCTCTGCCAGCGGATTACGCAGCACCTGCTGAAACAGCAGGCCCGCCAGTCCCAGTCCGGCGCCGAGCAGCAGCGCCAGTGCCAGACGCGGCAGCAGACTGTAGTGAAAGACCATCTGGCGAATCGCATCGATATCGGGCGTGAAAAACGCCTGCGGCCACTGTGCCAGCGGCAGCGCGTGCTGCAGGTTGATAAAGGTCAGCAGCAGAGCGATAGCAAATATTGCGCTCAGCAGCGCGGCGGGAAAAAGAGAGATACGCATTAACGGGGCTCCAGCGCGCTTTCCAGCACGCGTACAAATCGCAGGGCTGCCAGCGTGGCACCGTAATACCATACGGCCGGCACGCGCCGGAAGCGGCCAGCACGCACAAACGGCAATGCCTGCCACAGCGCGGTGCGGGTCACCTGCTGCATATCGCGCTGATTATCGTGGTCAAAGCAGAGCACCTCAACGTTGCCCACTTCAGCCAGCCGCTCCAGGCCGATGACCGCGCTGCCCCAGTAGCTGGTTTCACCCTGCCAGGCGCTGGTAAGACCGAGCCGCTGCATCACATCAAGAAACAGGCTGTTCTGCCCGAAAACAATGGCGTGCCGGCTGTCGAGCAGCGACATCAGCAGGATTGGTCGTCCGGCCCATCCCTGCAGGCGCAACCGGGCCGCCGCCAGCTGCTGTCCGGTCTCCTGCAGATGCTGCTCCGCCTGCGCCTCGCGCCCGATGCGCGCGCCCAGCTGCCGCAGCGAGTGTTGCGCGGCGCTGAACGGCTTGCCGTCGCCGCTGTGAAGCGAAAAACCCAGCGTCGGGGCGATATGCTGCAGCGTTTCTGCTGACGGACCAAAGCCGCTGTAGTACAGGATCAGCGAGGGATCCAGCTGCGTCATCAGCTCCAGATTAGGTTCACCACGCAGGCCAAGATCGACGGTGCTGGCGGGCAGCGGCGGCTCGCCAACCCAGATATTGTAGTTGTGCACATCCGCCACGCCGAGCGGTGCCACGCCCAGCGCCATCAGCAGTTCAGCAGAGAGCCACTCCAGCGCCAGAATGCGTGAATTGTCCGGCACGGCGGCACGCAGCGGCGCGCACTGCATAAGCGGCGAGAGCGCCAGCACCGTCAGCAGACGACGACGGGTCAGTGAGATCATCCCTGCTCCTCAGCGAACAAAACTGACGGGCGCGCCGCCCTGCGGGTGCGGCAGTATGCCCATCGGAATACCGTAGATCGTGCCCAGCACGTCAGCCTGCATGATCGCCGCCGGTTCCCCTTCGGCGATAACCTCGCCCTGACGCAGCGCCACCAGCCTGTCGCAGTAGCGCGCCGCCATGTTGATATCGTGCAGCACGACAATCACGGTGAGTCCGCGCTCGCGGCTCAGCCGCTGGATCAGCGCCAGCACCTCAACCTGATGCGCAATATCCAGCGCCGACGTCGGCTCATCCAGCAGCAGGCAGCGGCTATTTTGCGCCACCAGCATCGCCAGCCAGGCGCGCTGACGCTCGCCGCCGGAGAGGCTATCCACCAGACGGCCGGCAAAGGGTTTCAGCCCCACCAGCGCAATCGCCTCCTCAACCCGGTTGCGATCTTCCGCGCCGTAACGTCCCAGCGCACCGTGCCACGGATAGCGCCCCATCGCCGTCAGTTCGCGCACCGTCATGCCTTCTGCCGCAGGCAGCTGCTGAGGCAGATAGGCCACCTGACGTGCAAACGCTTTGCTGTTCCAGTGCGCCACCGGTTCGCCGTTCAGCAGCACTTCTCCTGCCGTCGCAGCATGATGGCGCCCCAGCATTTTCAGCAGGGTCGATTTTCCCGAGCCGTTATGGCCAATCAGTGCGGTCACTTTTCCCGGTGTAAACGTAAGCGACAGCGGATGCAGCAGCGTGCGCCCCGGCACGTGAAAGCTGGCACTATCCAGCGCAAAAGTGGTTTCGGCGTAGTGCGAATGCAGCATGGTACTCCCTGGCTAACGGGCGCAGCGCGCCCGGATATCAGTCTCAGAAACGGAAGGTAGCGGTACCCACGATACGGCGCTCAGCGCCCCAGTAGCAGGCGTAGTCGCGGTAGCAGCTGGCGACGTAGTCACGATTGAACAGATTGTTGACGTTGACGCCCACAGTCGAACCCGGCAGGCCGAAGCGACCCAGGTCGTACTTCAGCGCGGCGTCTACCGTGGTGTAGCTGGCAACACTGAAGTTCTGGTCAGATTTAGCGCCATTCTGCTCAGAACGTTCATATAAGCCCTGGCTTTCACCGGTATAGCGAACACCGGCACCCAGTGTCAGGCCTGACAGCGCCGTTTCATGGAAGGTGTAGTCTGTCCATAATGAGGCCATATGTTTTGGCACCTGAACCGGTGTTCTGCCTTTCAGCGTCGTATCGTGCGTATATTCTGCATCAGTATAAGAATAGGCAGCCGTAACGTTCACATTGGCGTTTAAAGCCGCTTTGGCTTCCAGCTCGATACCGCGGGAACGAATTTCGCCACTCTGTACGCTAAAAGAGGTGTTGGCAGGATCAACCGTCAGATTTTTATTTTTGGTCAACTGATACAGCGCGGCAGTCATCACAACCGGACGATCTTTTGGTACATATTTCACGCCAGCTTCATACTGCTTTGCACGTGAAGGATCAAAGGTGTTACCCGTTGATGTCGTGCCAGAAGTGGGAATAAAAGATTCGCTATAGCTGAAGTAAGGCGCGATACCGTTGTCAAACACATAGTTTACGCCGCCACGCCAGGTAAAGGCTTGGTCATGATTCTTCTGCTCTACGTTGCCGCTGCGGTTTAACGCCGATGTCATCGCATAGTCATAGCGTCCGCCCAGCGTCAGCACCCAGCGATTCCACTCCATCTGATCCTGCGTATACAGGCCAGTCTGCTCTTGCTTGTTCAGGTATTGATATACATAGGGCGTACCTGTCAGACTGTCGTTACCATACTGCGGATTGACGCTGCTAAGCGGATTTGCGCCGGTAAAGAGTGCGTCAATATCATTGCGGGTGCGCTGATAATCCACGCCGGCCAGCAGCGTATGGTCTACCGCCCCGGTAGCAAATTTTGCCTGCGCCTGCGTATCAACGGCAAACTGGTCAAGCTCTTCTTTTGAACCTGAATACATCCTGTTGATTTCCAGCGTGACCGGATTAAACGTCCGGCCATAAATGCTGCGGTAATCGGTACGCAGTTCGGCATAGCGCAGATTCTGCCGCACCGTCCAGGTATCGCTGAAGCTATGCTCGGCGCTGTACCCGACCATTTTGGTGTTGCGCGAAATCTTGTTGCTCTCTTCGCCTTCATCAAAATTGGTCGGCAGTTTGTAGCTGCTGCCGTCCGGGCGGGTGATGCCCACCACCGTGCCTTCGCGCGGCAGCCAGCCGTAATAGCCAGTTTCCGGTTCATTCTGGAAGTAAGTCAGCAGGTCAACACGCGTATTTTCGTCCGGACGCCAGCTGAATGAAGGCGCAATGGTGTAGCGCTTCTCTTTGTTCATCGCCTGCTGCGCATCAGCGCTGCGCGCGAGGCCGGTCAGACGATAGCTGTAGACGCCTGCGTCATCGAGCGCGCCGCCAAAATCGAAGCCGGTTGAGAACAGATTGTCATTGCCCATCCGGAACTGCACTTCACGCAGCGTCTCCTGCGTGGGGCGCTTGCTGACCAGCGCCACTACGCCGCCCGGATTACTTTTTCCATAGAGCACCGACACCGGGCCGCGCAGCAGCTCCGCACGCTCCAGGAACCAGGGATCGAGGGCAAATTCTGAGAAGTTGTCGCCCTGCAGTTTCAGGCCATCCAGATACTGATTGGTATTGGTTTCGCTGAAGCCGCGAATCGAGAGTGCGTCAATCACGTCCGAACTGCCGCGGTTACCGGTCAGTACGCCAGGGGTATAGTTGAATGCCCCTTTAACGCTGGTGACGGCATGCATCGCCATCTCTTCCTGCGTCACCACCGAAACCGACTGCGGGTTTTTCTCAATCGGCGTATCGGTTTTGGTGCCGGTGGCGCTCTGCTTCGCCGCAATGGTCGGAGCCGGGCCCCATGCACTCTCCTGCGCCACCGTGCCGGTATCGGCAGCGGTGACAACAACAGTCTCTTCTGCCAGCGCCTGCGCGCTCAGCGTACCCAGTGTTAACGCAATGAATAAAGCCAGCGGGCGACGAGGCGTCAGCTCCGGCCGGAAAAAAGTAGTTCGCGCACTCATGAAGGAGTCTCTCAACAGATGAACAATGCGGGCGAATGAAAACGATAATGATTATCAGACGCAAAGATTCTAGGCGAAGCTGCGCGCGATCTGCAAGATGTAATCTGCGCGATTGCCGCAATTACTGCCCGATTGCAGCATCAATTGATCGCGGATAAAAAACCGGAGGCAAAAAAAAAAGGGCGCCGGAGCGCCCTGTATGAAGGGATGACTTATTTACTGCCGAACATATCTTTGATCCAGCCCGCCACGCCGTCAGAATCCTTTTGCTCATTCTGCGACTGTTGCTGCTGTTGCTGTTGCTGCTCAGGCTGCTGCTGTTGCTGCTGGAACACCTGCTGCTGCTCCATCTGCTGCTGGCAGAGTGCGGCCGGATCCAGCGTCCAGACCGGCAGTGAACGCCAGGTACTGCTGCCAGATCCGCAGACGAAATTACCCGCAGAATCAACGTTCATCTGCGTGATATCCTCCGGCGGCGTCAGGACCAGCGGCATCGGCGCCTGATTATCGAGATAGCGACGGTAAATCTGCATCGCACCGCTGGAGCCATAGAGTTTCGACGTCTGGTTGTTATCACGTCCGACCCAGGTAATCGCCACTTCTTTACCGTCAACACCGGCAAACCAGCTGTCGATCAGATCGTTGGTGGTCCCGGTTTTGCCCGCCAGGTGCGCTTTCGGATAGCGTGCGCCCAGAGCATGGGCGGTACCGCGTTCCGCCACCTGCTGCATGGTATAGAGCGTCAGATAGGCCGCCTGAGCAGGCTCCACGCGCTGCGCCTGCGGAAAGCTCTGGAACAGAACCGAGCCATCTTCAGCGATGACCGAACGCACCGCCGACAGGTCAGCACGGTTGCCGCCGCTGGCGATCGACTGGAACGCCTGCGCCACTTCCACCGGCGTCAGGTTCAGCGCGCCCAGCAGCATCGCCGGCACCGGATGTAGCTGATCTTTCGACACGCCCAGTTTATTCCAGGTATCCACTACCGCATCCAGCCCCAGCGTCATGCCCAGATTAACCGTTGGCACGTTCATGGAGTTAGTCAGCGCATCCACCAGCATCACCTTGCCGCTGAAGCGACGATCGTCGTTCATTGGCTTCCAGACGCTGCCGTTGGGCTGCTTCAGCGCAATCGGTTCATCCGCGATCCAGCTGTTCAGCCGGTAGCTATTGGGCTGACTCAGCGCGGTCAGATAGGTAGCCGGTTTCGCCAGCGAGCCGATAGAGCGGCGCGCCTGCAGCGCGCGGTTATAGCCAGCAAACTGCGGATCGGAACCGCCCACCATAGCACGCACTTCACCGCTGAAGCGGTCTACCACCACCATGGCGGTTTCCAGATCTTTCAGCCCGCGCTGTTTCTTCAGCGTGGGGATCCCCTCTTCTACCGCCTTTTCAGCCGCGTCCTGTGAAACCGGATCGAGCGTGGTGAAAATTTTCACGCCCGAGAGATCTTTTACCTTGTCGCCCAGCTTCGCCTGCAGCTCATTACGCACCATCTGCATAAAGGCGGGCTGCGGGGTGATCACGCCGCCTTTTGGCTGTACGCCCAGCGGACGCGCCGAGAGCATGTCATACAGCTCCTGGTCAATCACCTGCTGCTGCTGCAGCAGACGCAGCACCAGATTACGTCGCTCCAGCGCCAGCTTTGGATTCCGCCACGGGTTGTAGAGCGAGGCGCCTTTTACCATTCCGACCAGCATCGCCTGCTGATCGAGGCTGAGCTCATCAACCGGACGCCCGAAATAGTAGAGGCTGGCCAGCGGGAAGCCGCGGATCTGATCGTTACCGGCCTGACCGAGATAGACCTCATTGAGGTAGAGCTCAAGGATGCGATCTTTGCTGTAACGCGCATCCATGATCACCGCCATATAGGCTTCACGCGCTTTACGCCATAGTGAGCGCTCATTGGTCAGGAACAGGTTTTTAACCAGCTGCTGCGTCAGCGTACTGCCGCCCTGTACCGCTTTTCCGGCGGTGATGTTGGCCAGAAATGCACGGCCGATCGAGTAAGGGCTGATCCCGTCATGCTCATAGAAGTGACGATCTTCGGTCGCGATCAGCGTATCGACCAGCAGATCCGGGAAGCCGGCACGCGGCACAAACAGACGCTGTTCGCCGTTAGGCGACTGCAGCATGGTGATCAGGCGCGGATCGAGACGGAAGAAACCGAAGTCGCGCCCGGTATCGAGATTTTTAATACCGGAGAGCTCATCGTTGCTGAAGGTCAGACGCGCGTTGATCTGTCCCTCTTTGCTGTCAGGAAAATCAAACGGCCGGCGCAGCAGATCGATGGTATTGCCCTTGACGCTGAACTCGCCCGGACGCGTAATGCGCGACACTTCGCGATACTGCGTACCTTCCAGCAGCGCAATCATCTCTTTCTTATCATAGGCCATGCCAGGCTCAAGGCTGACCATGCGCCCGTAGACGGCGGCAGGCAGCTGCCAGACTTTACCATCAATACGGCTGCGGATCTCAGAGTCGAGATAGACGCCCCAGGCCGCCATCACAACAACAACAACGAGGAAGAGCTTAATGAGCCAGCCTAACCAGCGGCGCTTGCCGCGCTGCGGGCCTTTACCCCTTCCTTTACTTTTCGGTGGCACCGGAGCGCTCTCCTCATAATCTTCATCAATATCAGTTTGCCCGATGTGGCCATCAGGCTCTTTGCGGTGCCCGCGCCGCGCGGTAGTGCGCGGCGGCTTTGGCGCTTTTCCTTTGCGCCCAATAGGTTCGCGATCGTTCCCAGACATACTCTCTTCTCTCCAGGCATAGCGGTAGCTGCGGCCGTTACTCTAACTGCTTTCTCCCGCGGCGCATGGCAGAACCCTCTGAATTCGATCCACAGGGTTACGGGGAAAACTTTTTGGTGCGCCGTGTTGGCAGGGCGCTGGCCGGATCGTCCGGCCATGGATGTTTGGGGTAGCGCCCTTTCATCTCTTTCTGCACCTCGGGGTACGCGCCGCGCCAGAACGCCGCCAGATCGCGGGTGATCTGCAGCGGACGATGCGCCGGTGACAGCAGCTCCAGCACCAGCGGCACGCGGCCCTCAGCGATAGCCGGATTCTGCGCCTCGCCAAACATCTCCTGCAGGCGAACGGCCAGCGCGGGCGGATTCTCTGCGTGATAGCGGATGGGCAGGCGGCTTCCGGTCGGCACAGTGTAGTGAGTTGGCAGCGCACTATCCAGCCGCTGACGTTGCGACCATGTCAGCAAATGTAATAATGCCCGGCTGAGGTTAATGCCCTGCAGCCCTTTCAGATCGCGCACGCCCGTCATCTCAGGCAGTAACCAGCTTTCCAGTGTATCAAGCAATGCCGTATCGTCCAGCGGCGGCCACCCCTCTTCCGGCAACCACTGCGTCGCGCACTGCAGGCGCAGGCGCAGCTGCTCCGCTTCCGGCGTCCAGCCCAGCACCGACAATCCCTTTTCGCGTATCCAGCGCAGCATGGCAGGATGCAGAATCTCAGCGTCTGGCCGCGCCTGCGGCTGCGCGCTGAGCACCAGCTCGCCCAGCAGTTCGCGTTTCCAGGCGCGCAGCGTGCCTCTCTCCTCATCCCATTCCACGTCAACCCGGCGGGTAATGAGCTGCGGCAGCGCTGCCCGCAGCGCCGTCAGGTCCACCGGCAGCGCCAGCAGCATGCGTGCGTCCGCCGCGCCCGCCCCCTGCAGCAGCGCGGGCGCAATCAGGGCGGGATAGCGACTAAGGCCGTGATCCTCATCCAGCATGGCGCCGAGACCGTTTGCCAGCTGGTAGCGTGCGCTCTCGCCGCGCCGCTGCGCAATGCGGTCGGCAAAACCCGCCGCCAGCAGCAGCGGAATGCGATCGGCATCCACCCGTCCACCGCTGGCGTGCAGACGCTGCTGCCACTGCCGCGCCCGCCGCTGCCACTGCGGCTGGGGATGGTTCAGCGCGTCACGCAAATCGACGCTGCCGCCGCGCGGCGGATCTTCGAGAGTGGCCACCAGCAGCGCCGCGCTGGCAATGGCATCGCTCTCCTCCCCCGCCGCGCAGAGTATGGCCGCAAGACGCGGATCGCTGCCGAGCCGCGCCATTTTCCGGCCGGTGGCGTTAAGCCGTCCGGCGCTGTCCAGCGCGCCCAGCTGGTGCAGCAGCGCGTCCGCCGCCTGCAGGTTGCGGGCCGGCGGCAGGTCAAGCCACTGCAGCTGCGCTGCCGTGCTACAGCCCCACTGCAGCAGCTCCAGCCGCAGACCGGCGAGATCGCTGCTTAAGATCTCTGCATCACTCTGCGCCGGCGCGCGCAGCGCCTGCTCCTGTGCCAGCAGATGCAGGCAGATACCCGGCTCAAGCCGGCCGGCGCGCCCGGCGCGCTGCGTCATGGATGCCTGACTGATACGCTGCGTTTGCAGCCGGGTGACGCCGCTGCGGGCATCAAACTGCGCGACCCGCTCCAGCGCGCTATCGACCACCAGACGGATCCCCTCGATGGTCAGGCTGGTCTCCGCAATGTTCGTAGCGAGCACGACCTTCCGGCGGCCGGCGGCGGCCGGCAGAATGGCGCGCCGCTGCGCCTCCAGCGGCAGCGCACCATAGAGCGGAGCCAGATCGATATCGTCCCCCACCCGTGCGCTCAGCTCCCGCCTGACACGCTCAATCTCCGCCACGCCCGGCAGAAACAGCAGCAGCGAGCCGTGCTCCTCGCGCAGCAGCTGGGCGACCTCGCGCGCCACCGCCTCCTCAAAACGCGTCTGCGGATTGAGGCTGGCATAGCGGCGCGCCACCGGATAACTGCGTCCGGCCGATACAATGGCAGGCGCAGCGGGCAGCAGCGCCTGCAGACGCTGATTATCCAGCGTGGCGGACATCAGCAGCAGCTTCAGGTCATCGCGCAGCCCCTGCTGCACATCCAGTAGCAGCGCCAGCGCCAGATCGGCCTGCAGGCTGCGCTCATGAAACTCATCGAGGATCACCAGCGCTACGTCCTCCAGCATGGGATCGCGCTGCAGCATGCGCGTCAGGATCCCCTCGGTGACCACTTCGAGTCGGGTATGCGCACCGACGCAGCTCTCACCGCGCAGCCGGTAACCCACGGTGTCGCCCGGCTGCTCGCCAAGCTGCTCCGCCAGCCGCTGGGCCACATTGCGCGCCGCCAGACGACGCGGTTCCAGCATAATAATACGCCCCGGCAGCGACGCCTGCAGCAGCTGCAGCGGCAGCCAGGTCGATTTTCCTGCGCCGGTAGGGGCCGCCAGCAGCACCTGGGGCGAACGCTCCAGCGCCGTCAGCAGCGCAGGCAATACCTCGCTGACCGGTAATTCACTCACGCTCTTCTCCTGCTCTGCCTGTGCTAATATGGCGCGCATTGTACACCACCCGGCGCAGATTACCGGAGCACGCTTATGACCACGCAACGCCTGTTTTTTGCTCTTGAACTGCCTGCTCCGCTTCAGCAGCAGCTGGTGCAGTGGCGGGCGGATAATTTTGCCGCTGAGGCCGGTACGCCGGTTGCAGCGGCCAACCTGCATCTGACGCTGGCGTTTCTGGGTGAGGTGAACCGCGAGACGCAGGAGAGCCTGCAACAGCTCGCCGCGCGTATTACCCAGCCCGCTTTTACGCTTGACCTGGATGATGCCGGACACTGGCCACGCCCCGGCGTAGTATGGCTCGGCTGCCGCCGCGCGCCGCGCGGACTGCTGCAGCTGGCGTCGCTGCTGCGCGCTCAGGCGGCACGACACGGCTGCGCGCAGAGCGCACAGCCTTTTCATCCGCACGTTACCCTGCTGCGCCACGCCACACAGCGCATTGTGCTGCCGCCGCGCGGGTTTCACTGGCAGATGGAAGCGACCCGGTTTGCGCTCTGTTCATCGCTCTTTTCCCGCGGCCGTACGCGCTACAAAACCGTGGCGCGCTGGCCGCTCACTTCAGCCTGAGGATCCACCATGCAGTTTACTCTGCCGCTTAAGCCGGCTCGTCTGGTGGCGCGCTACAAGCGCTTTCTGGCTGACATCGTGACGCCTGAGGGCGACCTGCTGACCATCCACTGCGCCAACACCGGCGCCATGACCGGCTGCGCCACGCCCGGCGACACGGTGTGGTACTCCACGTCAGCCAGCACGACGCGCAAATATCCGCACAGCTGGGAGCTGACAGAGACGCAGTCGGGCCACTGGATCTGCGTTAATACGCTGCGCGCTAACCAGCTGGTGCAGGAGGCGCTGCAGCAACAGCATATTCCGGAATTATCCGGTTACACCCACTGCCGCAGCGAAGTGAAATATGGCACGGAAAAAAGCCGAATTGATTTCCTTCTGCAGGCAGAGGGCAGATCAAACTGCTATATTGAAGTCAAATCCGTCACCCTTTTACAGAATGGTAAAGGCTACTTTCCGGATGCGGTGACGGTCCGCGGACAGAAGCATCTGCGCGAACTCAGTGCAATCGCGGCAGAAGGTCATCGGGCCGTTTTGTTGTTTGCTGTTCTGCACACGGGGATTGAGGACGTTTCCCCGGCGCGCCATATCGACGCGCACTACGCAGAACTACTGGTACAGGCACAGCGCCGTGGCGTAGAAGTGTTTGCGTATCAGGCCACGCTTTCTCCTGAGCAGATGCAGCTCTCCCGACCGCTGCCGGTGGCAGCCTGCGCTGAGCTGTCATAATAGTGGCGATAAACTGTGTCAGGATGGAGCCGGAGGCGCGCTAAATACGCTTTTACTCACAGGCTTGTCAAGGTGTGTTCAGGAATAATTGCCAACCTTGATTGCTTCTGCTATTTATAGCGGCCTGTTTTTTTCCCTGATGGGAATCGATAAACCCAGAGCAGACAGGCCAGCCGTGCAGCAATCCTGCCGGGCAGTCTGAATCGCAACGGGTAGTGCGTGTTATCCAGGAGAAACAACATGCAAGAAGGGCAAAACCGTAAAACATCGTCCCTGAGTATCCTCGCCATCGCAGGTGTGGAGCCGTATCAGGAGAAACCGGGCGAAGAGTATATGAACGACGCCCAGTTAGGCCACTTCCGTAAGATTCTGGAAGCCTGGCGCAACCAACTCAGGGATGAAGTAGACCGTACTGTGTCACACATGCAGGACGAAGCTGCTAACTTCCCCGATCCGGTTGACCGAGCAGCGCAGGAAGAGGAGTTCAGCCTGGAACTGCGTAACCGCGATCGCGAGCGTAAGCTGATTAAGAAGATCGAGAAGACGCTGAAAAAAGTGGAAGATGACGACTTCGGCTACTGTGAATCCTGCGGTGTTGAAATCGGTATCCGCCGTCTGGAAGCGCGTCCGACTGCCGATCTTTGCATTGACTGCAAAACGCTGGCTGAGATCCGCGAGAAGCAGATGGCTGGCTGATGTCCATCCGCCTGTTCTCACCGCACAGCAGGGAAAATCAATCTTTCCCCGCCGTGCGGTGTATCTTCCAGTGACACCCTCTGCTATGTCCTCCTGTATTGGTCGCTTCGCCCCTTCGCCCTCCGGCGATCTTCATTTTGGTTCCCTGATTGCTGCACTCGGCAGTTATCTCAGCGCGCGTGCGCAGCAGGGCCGCTGGCTGGTGCGTATTGAAGATATCGATCCGCCACGTGAAGTACCGGGTGCTGCCACGCGCATTCTGCAGCAGCTGGAGCATTACGGGCTGGAGTGGGATGGTGAAGTGATGTGGCAGTCACAGCGGCATGATGCGTATCGGGCGGCGCTGGCCTGGTTGCGCACTCATCGTCAGAGCTATTTCTGCACCTGCAGTCGCCGGCGTATTCAGCAGCTGGGTGGGTATTACGATGGTTACTGTCGCGATCGCCAGCTCCCGCCGGATAACGCGGCGCTGCGCCTGCGCCAGCACGCGCCGGTCCGGCATTTTACCGATCGGCTGCGCGGGGAGCTGCTGGCGGATCCTCAGCTGGCGGAAGAGGATTTTATTATCCATCGCCGGGACGGGCTGTTCGCCTATAACCTGGCGGTGGTGGTCGACGATCATGACCAGGGCGTTACCGAAATTGTGCGCGGCGCGGATCTAATCGCCCCGACGGTGCGTCAGATTGCGCTCTATCAGCAGTTTGGCTGGACGCCGCCGGCATACCTGCATCTGCCGCTGGCGATCGCCGCTGACGGCAATAAACTCTCCAAGCAGAATCACGCCCCTGCCCTGCCCGCTGGCGATCCGCGTCCGCTGCTGGTGCAGGCGCTGCGCTTTCTCGGACAGCCGGCAGAAGAAGGCTGGCAGGATAGCCCGCTGGCGTTGCTGCTGAGCCAGGCCATTACGCGCTGGGCGCCGGCGCAGATCCCGTTACATGACGCGCTAAAGCCGGATGAAATGACAACGCCATTCCTAAATGGTTCGCAACAGGCTATGATTAGCCGCTGATTTTATTACCACCCATTTTTTGTCACTGTCGAGGTGTCCCATTTTTACCCGAGTCGCTAATTTTTGCCGGAGAGTCCTCAAGCGTGACGAGGAGGTGCCTGAAGAGGTGGAAGCTGAAAACCAGATGACCATCATTCCCCGGGAAAACCATAACATCTCACGCAAAGATATCAGCGAAAACGCCCTTAAGGTGCTCTATCGCCTGAATAAAGCAGGCTTTGAAGCTTACCTGGTCGGCGGCGGCGTACGCGACCTGCTACTGGGCAAAAAGCCGAAAGATTTCGACGTGACGACCAATGCCACGCCTGAGCAGATGCGCAAACTGTTCCGCAACTGCCGTCTGGTTGGCCGCCGTTTCCGTCTGGCGCACGTGATGTTTGGGCCGGAAGTGATCGAGGTGGCGACTTTCCGCGGCCACCATCAGGAAGAGAGCGACGACGATCGCAACAGCTCGCAGCGCGGCCAGAACGGCATGCTGCTGCGCGACAATATTTTTGGCAGCATCGAAGATGATGCGCAGCGCCGCGATCTCACCATCAACAGCCTCTACTACAGCGTGGCAGACTTCACGGTCCGCGACTATGTGGGTGGCCTGCAGGATCTGCAGGAGGGCGTGGTACGCCTGATTGGCGATCCGGAGACGCGCTACCGTGAAGATCCGGTACGCATGCTGCGCGTGGTGCGCTTTGCCGCCAAACTCAATATGCAGATTGCGCCGGAAACCGCCGAGCCGATCCCGCGCCTGGCGACGCTGCTGAATGACGTTCCGCCCGCCCGCCTGTTTGAAGAGGCGCTGAAGCTGCTGCAGGCTGGCTATGGCTACCGCACCTGGCAGATGCTGTGTGAATATCAGCTCTTCCAGCCGCTGTTCCCGACCCTGGCGCGCCACTTTACCGAGCAAGGCGACAGCATGATGGAACGCATGCTGGCGCAGGTGCTGAAAAACACCGATACCCGGCTGCACAACGATTTGCGTGTCAATCCGGCGTTTCTGTTTGCCGCAATGTTCTGGTATCCGCAGCTGGAATCCGCTGAGCGTATCGCTCAGGAGAGCGGCCTGACCTACTATGACGCGTTTGCACTCTCCATGAATGATACGCTGGACGAGGCGTGCCGCGCGCTGGCGATCCCGAAACGCATTACCACCCTGGTCCGCGATATCTGGCAGCTGCAGCTGCGTATGTCGCGTCGCCACGGCAAACGCGCATGGAAGCTGATGGAGCATCCGAAATTCCGCGCCGCTTACGACCTGCTGGCGCTGCGTGCTGAAGTAGAAAAGAATCCGGAACTGCAGCGTCTCAGCCAGTGGTGGGGTGAATTCCAGGCCGCCGTTCCGGTCCAGCAGAAAACCATGCTGAACACGCTGGGGGACGATCCGCAGCCGCGCCGTAAACCGCGCCGTCCGCGCCGCCGCTCCACCGGTCCGCGTCGCGAACAGGGCAGCAGCAGCAACGCATCATGAATCGCGTCTATCTCGCCCTGGGCAGTAATCTTGCCGATCCGCTGCATCAGATTGATGCAGCGCTTGCGGCGCTCGATACGCTGCCGGAGACTTCCCGCGTGGCGACCTCATCGTTCTATCGCACGCCGCCCTATGGTCCGGCGGATCAGCCCGATTACCTGAACGCGGTAGTGGCGCTTGATACAGCGCTGCTGCCCGAGACGCTGCTGGATCACACCCAGCATATTGAGCTGGAACATGGCCGCGTGCGCAAAGCTGAGCGCTGGGGGCCGCGTACGCTCGATATCGATATCATGCTGTTTGGCAATCAGGTGATCCATACGCCGCGTTTAACCGTACCGCACTATGATATGCACAACCGGGCATTTATGCTGCTGCCGCTGCTGGAGATTGCGCCGGGTCTGCGCCTGCCCGATGGCCGTCCGCTGAGCGGCGTGCTCGCCACGCTGGACTGCAGCGAAATCACCCTCTGGTCCGTCTGACACGCGATAATTTCCTGCCGGTCATATCCCCCCTGCAAGCAATCCAGTACACTGCGCGCATCAGAAACGCCGGAGATTGCGATGAAACCAACCACTATCTCTCATCTGCGCCAGCTGAAAGCCAGCGGGCGCCGCTTTGCCACTCTTACCGCTTATGATTTCAGCTTTGCCCGCCTGTTTGCCGATGAAGGCATTCAGGTGATGCTGATTGGCGATTCGCTGGGTATGACGGTGCAGGGGCATGATTCCACGCTGCCGGTGACGGTGGCTGATATCGCCTATCATACCGCCGCCGTGCGCCGTGGCGCGCCGCAGGCACTGATTATGGCTGACCTGCCCTTTATGAGCTATGCCACTCCGGAGCAGACTTTCGCCTCTGCCGCGCAGCTGATGCGCGCCGGTGCCAACATGGTCAAACTGGAAGGGGGTGCGTGGCTGGCGGAGAGTGTACGCATGCTGACCGAGCGCGCCGTACCGGTCTGTGGCCATCTGGGCCTGACGCCGCAGTCGGTAAATATTTTTGGCGGCTACAAAGTGCAGGGCCGTGATGAGGCGGACGCTGAACGCCTGCTGGCAGACGCCCTGGCGCTGGAAGCCGCTGGCGCACAGCTGATGGTACTGGAGTGCGTGCCGGTCGCGCTGGCGGCGCGCATCACCCAGGCGCTGACCATTCCGGTGATCGGCATCGGCGCAGGTAACGTCACCGATGGCCAGATTCTGGTGATGCATGACGCCTTTGGCATCACCGGTGGCCACATTCCAAAATTTGCCAAAAATTTCCTCGCCGAAACCGGCGACATTCGCGCGGCAATTCGCCAGTATATTGCCGACGTTGAGGCTGGCACCTATCCTGCCGCCGAACACAGCTTCTTCTGAATCCGGAGATTTATCGTGTTGATCATTGAAACGCTGCCGATGCTACGCCGCGAGATCCGTCGCTGGCGCCAGGCGGGCAAACGTATCGCCCTGGTGCCCACGATGGGCAATCTGCATGATGGCCACCTGACGCTGGTTGATGAAGCGCGCCAGCGGGCTGATGTGGTCGTGGTCTCGGTGTTTGTTAATCCGATGCAGTTTGACCGCGCGGATGACCTTGCACGCTATCCGCGCACGCTGCAGGACGATTGCGAAAAGCTTAACCGTCACGGTGTGGATCTGGTATTTGCACCGGCACCGCAGGCGATCTATCCGCAGGGTACAGAGAACCAGACGTTTGTTGAGGTGCCGGTGCTCTCCGCACTGCTGGAGGGTGCCAGCCGTCCGGGCCACTTCCGTGGGGTCGCTACGATCGTCAGCAAACTGTTCAACCTGGTGCAGCCTGACGTCGCCTGTTTTGGCGAAAAGGACTTTCAGCAGCTGGCGATCATACGCAAACTGGTTGCGGATATGGGCTTTGATATCGACATCGTTGGCGTGCCCACCGTGCGGGCGAAAGATGGGCTGGCGCTGAGTTCGCGCAATGGCTATCTTACTGCCGATGAACGCAGGCTGGCACCGGGCCTGAGCCAGGTTATGCAGAGTATGGCGGAGCGCCTCAGCAACGGCGAACGCCACATTGATGAGATTATTGAACAGGCGAATGCCGCGCTGCAGGAAAAGGGGTTTCGTCCTGACGGGCTGGCGATCTGCGATGCCAGCACGCTGCAGCCGCTGACGGTGGAGAGCCAGCGCGCGGTGATCCTGATGGCCGCCTGGCTGGGCAACGCGCGTCTGATTGATAATCAGCAAGTGGATCTGATGGCGTAAGCCGTCGTTTAAACAGCAGCTTAAGGGTATACCGCGATGATTCGTACTGTTCTGCAGGGCAAACTGCACCGCGTCAAAGTCACGCAGGCCGATCTGCACTATGAAGGCTCCTGCGCGATCGATCAGGATTTCCTGGATGCCGCCGGCATTCTGCAATATGAAGCGATCGATATTTACAATGTGACCAACGGCCAGCGTTTTTCCACCTACGCCATCGCCGCCGAGCGGGGATCAAAAATTATCTCCGTAAACGGTGCTGCCGCGCGCTGCGCCTGTGCCGGAGACATCATGATTATCTGCTCTTACGTGCAGGTAGAGGATGAAGTGGCGCGCAGCTGGCAGCCAAAGGTGGCCTATTTTGAGGGCGATAATGAGATGAAACGTCTTGCCCGGGCGCTGCCGGTTCAGGTTGCGTAGCGTTCAGCCATATTACGCTGAGCTGCCGGAAACATCAGGGGCGCCCTTCCGGCGCCCCTGTTTATTATCCCGCTCAATAACATTCAGGTGCGTAAGCCGCGACCGCGCTGGATCAGCGTATACACCAGCACATAAAACACCACGATAAACGCTAACAGCACCGACAGCGTAAACACCAGCGGCACATCGTTAATGCCGAGGAAGCCGTACCGGAAGCCGCTGATCATATACACCACCGGATTCAGCTTCGAGACTGCCTGCCAGAACGGCGGCAGCAGCGCCAGCGAATAGAAGACGCCGCCCAGATAAGTCAGCGGCGTCAGCACAAAGGTCGGGATCAGGCTGATATCATCAAACGTGCGGGCGAACACCGCGTTGAGCAGACCCGCCAGCGAAAAGAGCACCGCGGTCAGCAGCAGAGTGATGGCAACCATTGGCCAGGAGAAAACGTGGAACGGCACAAAGAAGAGCGAGACCGCCGTCACCAGGATCCCCACGCAGACGCCACGCGCCACGCCGCCGCCGACATAGCCGGCAATGATGATGTGGGTCGGCACCGGTGCCACCAGCAGCTCTTCAATATTGCGCTGGAATTTTGCGCTGAAAAAAGAGGAGGCGACGTTAGCATAGGCGTTGGTGATCACCGACATCATAATCAGGCCCGGCACGATAAACTGCATATAGCTGAAGCCGTGCATGTCGCCAATGCGTGAACCAATCAGGTTACCGAAAATAATAAAGTAGAGCGTCATGGTGATCACCGGCGGGACCAGCGTCTGGATCCAGATGCGGGCAAACCGGTTAATCTCTTTGCTCCAGATACTCTTTAACGCGACCCAATAAAGATGCGTCATGCTCTGCCTCCTGCTTTACCCTGTGTCAGTCCCACAAACAGCTCTTCCAGCCGGTTTGCTTTGTTACGCATGCTCAGCACCTGTACGCCCTGCGCGCTCAGCTGACTGAATACGCTGTTAAGCCCCTGCTCACGCATCACTTCTACTTCCAGCGTCGAGGTATCCACCAGGCGATACTGAAAGCCCTCCAGCTGCGGCAGCGCGCTGCGCGGGGCGAGATCGAGAATAAAGGTTTCCGATTTCAGTTTAGAGAGCAGGCCTTTCATGGAGGTATTCTCCACCAGTTCGCCGCTCTGAATGATGCCGATATTGCGACACAGCATCTCTGCCTCTTCCAGATAGTGCGTGGTGAGGATAATCGTGGTGCCTTTCGCATTCAGCTCTTTCAGAAACACCCACATTGAGCGGCGCAGCTCAATATCCACGCCGGCCGTCGGCTCATCCAGAATCAGCAGCTTGGGCTCATGCATCAGCGCACGCGCAATCATCAGGCGGCGCTTCATACCGCCTGAAAGCATGCGGGCGCGCTCATTGCGTTTGCCCCACAGATCGAGCTGGTTAAGATACTTCTCCGCACGTTTGTTCGCCTCTGCCCGCTCCACGCCGTAATAGCCTGCCTGGTTTACGACGATCTGCATCACGGTTTCAAACGGGTTAAAGTTGAACTCCTGTGGCACCAGCCCGAGCTGGCGCTTGGCATTGACCACATCTTTTTGCAGGTCGTAACCAAATACCCGAACGCTGCCGCCAGATTTATTAACCAGCGAGCTGATAATCCCAATGGTGGTCGATTTACCGGCCCCGTTTGGTCCCAGCAGAGCGTAAAAGTCGCCCGCCTCTACGTTCAGATCGAGACCTTTCAGCGCCTGTACGCCGCCGGGATAGGTCTTGGTCAGCCCGGAAAGTTCCAGTGCATAAGTCATTGCGAGTCCATATCCTGTTGTTGTGACATCAAAGCCTGATGAAAATGATAGTGCGCCCGCGCCAGACGTGCGGCGAATTCAGCAGAATTTGTGTTGAAATCAGACGTGGTGCGCCTGCGGGGAGCGCATGACGCGCTGTATCGTGCAGAAAAGTGCATCAGGCCCGCAAGTCAGTCACTTACGGGCGGCTGATTCTATCCCGGAACGGCCAAAATGACCCAGGTAGATTGTGCGGTTATGCGTCCTGCATGGTGACTTTGCCGATATAAGGCAGATGACGATAGCGCTGCGCGTAGTCAATGCCAAAGCCCACGACAAACTCATCGGGAATGGTAAAGCCCACATATTCGACCGGCACCTCAACTTCACGACGCTCGGGTTTATCCAGCAGCGTGCAGATGGCCAGCGATTTTGGCTCACGCAGGCGCAGGATCTCACGCACTTTGCTCAGCGTGTTGCCGGAGTCGATGATATCTTCCACGATCAGCACATCTTTACCGCGAATATCTTCATCGAGATCTTTCAGGATTTTGACGTCGCGTGACGACGACATGCCGCTGCCGTAGCTGGAGGCGGTCATAAAGTCGACCTCATGCGGAACATCAATCGCCCGACACAGATCGGCCATAAACATAAAGGAGCCGCGCAGCAGACCAACCAGCACCATCTCGCTGCCGCTGTCGCGGTAGGCTTCACTGATCTGTTTGCCCAGCTCGGCAATACGGGTTGCAATCTCCTCCCGGGAGATCATCACATCAACGGTGTGTTTCATTGCGTTCGCCTGGTTAAGGTTTTCAGAAAGCTCCGCAGTCTATCACAATGCGCCTGATGGCTAACCGCGCCCGCAGAACGCAAACGATTACGTAGCAAAATTTACCGCGATGGCATTAACTCTATAGCAGGGTTTACGCGCTTTATCCTGATTCAGCCGGAGCTGCTATGGCAAACTCATCCAGCAATAAAGAACCTTCCGATCGGCGCACGCTGCATCCGGAAACGCAGATGCTTAATTACGGTTACGATCCTCGGCTGTCAGAAGGCGCGGTAAAACCGCCGGTGTTTCTTACCTCAACCTTTGTTTTCAACAGTGCCGAAGAGGGCAAAGATTTTTTTGATTATGTATCGGGTCGCCGTCAGCCGCCTGCTGGTCAGAGCGGCGGGCTGGTCTATTCACGCTTTAACCATCCCAACAGCGAAATCGTTGAAGATCGTCTGGCGATCTATGAGGGCGCTGAGAGCGCGGTGCTCTTCTCTTCCGGTATGTCAGCCATTGCCACTACGCTGCTTGCGTTTGCGCGGCCGGGCGAGGTGATCCTGCATTCACAGCCGCTGTATGGTGGCACAGAAACGCTGCTGAGCAAGACGCTGCACGATCTGGAAATTAAAGCCGTAGGGTTCAGCGAGGGTACGGATGAAGATAAGGTTTATGAGGCGGCGAAGCTGGCGTGGCAGCGTGGCCGGGTCGCCCTGATCCTGATCGAGACGCCGGCCAACCCCACCAACAGCCTGGTGGATATCCGGCTTATTGCGCAGGTGGCGGATGTCATTGCACAGCAGCAGGGTTCGCGTCCGGTTATCGCCTGCGATAATACGCTGCTGGGGCCGCTGTTTCAGCATCCGCTGCAGCATGGCGCAGATATCTCGCTCTATTCGCTGACCAAATATGTGGGCGGCCACTCCGACCTTATCGCCGGCGCCGCGCTGGGCAGCCGGACGCTGATGAAATCTGTGCGCGCGCTGCGCAGCGCGATCGGCACGCAGCTCGACCCGCACTCAAGCTGGATGATTGGCCGTTCGCTGGAGACGCTGGCGCTGCGCATGGAGAAAGCCGCCGCAAATGCGGAACGGGTCGCCGCCTTCCTGCGCGACCGGCCTCAGGTCGCGGCGCTGTTCTGGCTGCCCTATCTTGACGCACAGAGTGCGGCCGGAGAAACGTACCGGCGTCAGTGCAGCGGCGCCGGCTCGACCTTCTCCTTTGATATTCAGGGCGGTGAACCTGCGGCTTTCCGCTTTCTCAACGCGCTGACGCTGTTTAAGCTGGCGGTAAGCCTGGGCGGCACCGAGTCGCTCGCCAGCCATCCGGCCAGCACCACCCACTCTGGCGTGCCGCTGGCGGTACGTCAGCGCATTGGCATCAGCGACGCGACGGTGCGCCTGTCGATCGGGATTGAGCATCCGGACGACCTGATTGCGGATATCAGCCAGGCGCTGGAGGCGGCAGACGGCGGCTGACGCCGAGCGGCTCAGATGCCGCCCTTGCGGTCGTCTGGCCCGCTACGCGACAGTGAAGCCGAGCATCATGCCGGTATCTTCGTGCTCCAGCAGATGGCAGTGTGCCATATAGGCATGCTCCGCGCTGGCAGCATAGTCGAACCGCACCACGACTTCACTGCGCCAGCCGTTGACGTTAACCATATCTTTCCAGCCGGCGCGATGCGCGGCGGGCGGCTTGCCGTTTTCTGACAGGATACGGAACTGTGCACCGTGAATATGGAACGGATGCAGCATCGCATCGCCCTCGCCTGAAATCGTCCACTTCTCGGTTTTACCCAGCGGCACGGCAAACATCGGCTTCTGCATGTTAAACGCTTCGCCGTTGATCTTATTGCCGTGGTGAAAATCGTATGCGGCAGCGTCGTGCGCACCGTGATCCATCGGCATCGCGCCATGTTCGCTCTGTTCCATCGGCATGGCATCGTGTCCGCTGTGCGTCTCTGCCGCGCCGTGGTCTGCCGCGCCCCCCATCGCCTGATGGCCATAACGATCCATCAGCGCCTGCATCCCCTGCTTATCCAGCTGCGGATCCATCATCAGCTGCAGCCAGCGGTTCTGTACGCCGTCACTGGCAGGCAGCGGCGGCAGATCCACCAGCGTGTCCGGCAGCGTCCCGCTCGCCATAATGCGCAGCGGCAGGATCTGCACCAGCGGCAGTGGCCGATCAAACGGCGGCAGCGTCATCCCCATCTGCGTCACCGGCAGCGTGACGATATCAAAAGGCTGCCCGTCAGAGGTATCGAGCAGCACCTCAAAGCGCTCGCCCGGCAGCAGTGACAGCGACGTCACCTGTACCGGTTCAGCGAGCAGTCCGCCATCGCTGCCCACCACATAGACTGGTCGTTTATCGCTGGTGGCGATCTCCAGCGAGCGGGCGTTACAGCCGTTAAGCAGCCGCAGGCGCAGCCAGCCGCGCGGCACGGCGTGCTGCGGATACTGCACGCCGTTGGTCAGCATCATATCGCCAAACCAGCCTACCGCCGCGCGCATCACATCCAGCTGATAATCGATATGCGTGCCGGCGCTGTTAAGCTGTTTATCCTGGAAAATCAGCGGTACGTCATCGGCTCCCCACTGCATCGGCAGACGCAGCTTGCCGGACGCTTCATCCTCCAGCAGCACCAGCCCGGCTAATCCCTGCGCCACCTGATGACCGGTTTTGCCGTGCAGATGCGGATGAAACCAGCAGGTCGCCGCCGGCTGATCGGGGGTAAAGCTCACCTGCCGCGTGGCACCGGGCGCGATAATCGCCTGCGGGCCTCCATCCACGTCACCCGGAATCGCCAGGCCGTGCCAGTGTACGGTGGTCGCTTCCGGCAGCCGGTTATGAATATTGACCGTGACGCGCTTCTCGCGCTGCAGGCGCAGAACCGGCCCGAGCAGGCTGCCGTTATAGCCCCATGTCGGCACCGCTTTACCCTGCCACTGCGTGCTGCCCGTCATGGCGGTAAGGCTGTAGTGACCGCGCGCATCTGGCTCAAGCAGCGCAGGGATCGGCAGCAGCGGCCGCGTAGCCGCCATCAGTGAGCGGCTCCATAGCGGCAGTGCGCCTGCCGCGCTGAGCGCCGCGGTCAGTTTGAGAAAAGTGCGACGTTGCATACGCATATCCTTGTGATAATGAGGCACCCAGCCTAAACCCTGCCCCTGCGGGAGCGTCAAGTGCCGGGCAGTAAAATAGTAGCCTGCCCGTCGCCGGGGTAAAAGAAGCGGAATCCGGACGGTAACTGTGCTAACGTCAATGGATTGTCCTTTGCTGAGAACCATTATGACAAAAAGCATTAAGATCCTGCTGCTGGCGGGACTCTTTGGCTTCTCCACCAGCAGTTTTGCGCTGAGCGAGTCTGAAGCGGAAGATCTGGCTGACCTGACGGCGGTCTTTGTCTATCTGAAAAACGACTGCGGCTACCAGGCGCTGCCGGATGCACAAATTCGCAAAGCGCTGGTGTTTTTTGCCCAGCAGAACCGCTGGGATTTGAGCAACTACAGCAGCTACAACATGAAAGCGCTGGGCGAAGAGAGCTATAAAGATCTCAGTGGCATTGCAATCAATAACGATAAGAAGTGCAAATCGCTGGCGCGTGATTCACTGAGCCTGCTGGCCTACGTTAAGTAAGAATGTATCATGTGGCGTGGTGCCGGTTATCTGCCCGCCATAAACTGCCGGTAAGCCGCGATGACCGCCAGAAAGTCCTCCACGCCGCAGAACGAGAGACTCTCTTCATCGTAGTAGGCCATGCCCTCTTCCAGCCCCTCATCCTCCAGCGCCAGCTGGTTAGCGCGGATCATCACCTCTTCTTCATCCAGCCACAGCGTGTACTCATGTCCGATACGCTGCCACTGCTGATGGGTGCCTTTTACCGCACGCGCCGCCGCTTCTACTTCATCCAGCAGCCCGGCGTTGTCGCGGACCTCTTCGTTAAACCAGTGGCCTACCGCTTCGTGATCCATCGACATGCGCACCCTGACCTGGCCGGTGATATCGCGTAAAAATTCATACTCCATTGGGTTACCTCATACCAGTAGCGCGCCGGACTGCACGTTTATGTGCATTCTGAGCGCAGCGCGCGTAATAAAGTGGGATCGCGCTCGCATTATGCCGGGAGTGCCGCCGGTAAAAAAGGCATAAAAAAAGGGGGATGATGCGCATCATCCCCCCCCGATTTACCCGTCGCGTTATACGGCGGTCTGGAAAATCACGCTGTCCGCTTTCTCGGTATATTGACCCAGCTGGTCAAAGTTGAGATAGCGATAGGTGTCGTCGGCCGTTTTATCCACCTGCACCATAAACTGCTGATACTCGTCCGGCGTTGGCAGTTTGCCAAGCAGCGAAGCGACGGCAGCCAGCTCGGCTGATGCCAGGAAGACGTTGGCGCCGTTACCCAGACGGTTCGGGAAGTTACGGGTCGACGTGGAGACCACCGTCGCACCGTCCTGCACGCGTGCCTGGTTACCCATGCAGAGCGAACAGCCCGGGATCTCAATACGCGCACCGCTTTTACCAAAGACGCTGTAGTAGCCCTCTTCGGTAAGCTGCGCCGCATCCATCTTGGTTGGCGGAGCCACCCAGAGACGCGTCGGCAGCTGGCCCTTATGCGCGTCCAGCAGCTTACCGGCCGCGCGGAAGTGACCGATATTGGTCATGCAGGAGCCGATAAACACTTCGTCAATCTTCTCGCCCTGCACGTCAGAGAGCCAGCGCGCATCATCCGGATCGTTTGGTGCACACAGAATCGGCTCTTTGATATCCGCCAGATCGATCTCGATCACCGCAGCGTATTCTGCATCTGCATCGCCTTCCAGCAGCTGCGGATCGGCCAGCCATTTCTCCATGCCCTCAACGCGGCGCTCCAGCGTACGGCGATCGCCGTAGCCTTCCGAGATCATCCACTTCAGCAGGACGATGTTGGAGTTCAGGTACTCGATGATCGGCGCTTTATCCAGCTTGATGGTACAACCGGCAGCAGAACGCTCAGCGGAGGCATCAGACAGCTCAAAAGCCTGCTCAACTTTCAGATCCGGCAGACCTTCGATCTCCAGAATACGGCCGGAGAAGATGTTTTTCTTGCCCTTCTTCTCTACCGTCAGCAGGCCCTGCTTAATCGCGTACAGCGGGATAGCGTGTACCAGATCGCGCAGCGTAATGCCCGGCTGCATGGTGCCCTTAAAGCGCACCAGCACCGATTCCGGCATATCGAGCGGCATCACGCCAGTCGCAGCGGCAAACGCCACCAGGCCGGAACCCGCCGGGAAAGAGATGCCAATCGGGAAGCGGGTGTGTGAGTCACCGCCGGTGCCAACGGTATCCGGCAGCAGCATACGGTTCAGCCAGCTGTGAATAATACCATCGCCCGGACGCAGCGAGACGCCACCGCGGTTCATGATGAAATCCGGCAGCGTATGGTGCGTGGTCACATCAACCGGCTTCGGATAGGCCGCGGTGTGGCAGAAGGATTGCATCACCAGATCGGCGGAGAAGCCGAGGCACGCCAGGTCTTTCAGCTCATCGCGCGTCATCGGACCGGTGGTATCCTGTGAACCCACAGAGGTCATCTTCGGCTCGCAGTACGCGCCCGGACGAATACCCTCAACGCCACAGGCGCGGCCCACCATCTTCTGCGCCAGCGAGTAGCCGCGCGTGCTGGTGGCGATATCTTTCGCCTGCACAAAGACGTCGCTTGCCGGCAGGCCGAGTGACTCGCGTGCTTTCGTCGTCAGGCCGCGACCGATAATCAGCGGAATACGGCCGCCGGCGCGGACTTCATCCAGCAGCACATCGGTTTTCAGTTCAAAGGTTGCCAGCAGTTCATTGGTTTCGTGACTGCGGACTTCGCCTTTATACGGGTAAACGTCAATCACATCGCCCATGTTCAGGCGCTCAACATCCAGTTCGATCGGCAGCGCGCCGGCATCTTCCATGGTGTTGAAGAAAATCGGGGCAATTTTACCGCCGAGGCAGAGACCGCCGCCCTTTTTGTTCGGCACGTACGGGATATCTTCACCCATAAACCACAGCACCGAGTTGGTGGCGGATTTACGTGATGAGCCGGTACCGACGACGTCGCCGACATACGTCAGCGGGAAGCCTTTCTGCTGCAGCGCCTGAATCTGTTTGATCGGGCCAATGTTGCCCGCCTCGTCTGGCTCAATACCATCACGCGGGTTTTTCAGCATCGCCAGCGCATGCAGTGGAATATCCGGGCGCGACCACGCATCCGGCGCCGGAGAGAGGTCGTCGGTGTTGGTTTCGCCGGTCACTTTGAACACGGTGGTGGTGATTTTTTCAGCCAGCTTAGGACGCTTCAGGAACCACTCGGCATCAGCCCAGGATTGCAGGATTTTTTTTGCGTGGGCGTTACCCGCTTTGGCTTTCTCTTCCACATCGTAGAAGTTGTCGAACATCAGCAGCGTATGGGACAGCGCTTCAGCGGCAATCGGTGCCAGTGCTTCGTCGTCGAGTGCTTCAATCAGCGCGTGGATGTTATAGCCACCCTGCATGGTGCCCAGCAGTTCAACAGCTTTCTCGCGCGTAACCAGAGGAGAGTGGGCTTCGCCCGTTGCGACAGCAGCCAGGAAACCGGCTTTAACATAGGCGGCTTCATCAACGCCTGGCGGGACGCGGTTAACCAGCAGGTCAACCAGAAATTCTTCTTCACCCGCAGGCGGGCTTTTCAGCAGTTCAACCAGCGCGGCCATCTGGGAAGCATCTAACGGCTTAGGTACGATTCCCTGGGCAGCACGCTCGGCAACGTGCTTACGGTATTCTTCTAGCACGACGTTCTCCTCGCTCTCATTGTATAGCTTTCCGGTACACCTTGATGCTGTTAAACAGTAGGGTGAGGTGCCCGGTTCTGCGTCGGCCAGCATAGCAGGATTTCGCCTGATTGTTAATCTGTTTACAAAAAAGCAACATCCAGCCAATTTCCGGCATAACTGTCCGGGTATTCCCCTGCAGACGGAAAAAAAAGCGGCAGATATGCGGCAGGCGGTTTTCAGATCATAACTTTCAGCGTGGCAGAAAATGATCTGGCTAACCTTTAGTTATGCCTGCGGCTGTAACAGCAAAAAAAAAACGGCCCCCGCAGGAGCCGTTGATCGCAGAAGTGAAACTTACTTCTTCTTCGCTTTCGCGTTTGGCAGATCGGTGATGCTGCCCTCAAAGATTTCAGCGGCAAGGCCAACTGATTCATGCAGCGTCGGGTGCGCATGGATGGTGAGCGCGATATCTTCGGCATCACAACCCATTTCGATCGCCAGACCGATTTCACCCAGCAGCTCGCCGCCGTTGGTGCCGACTACAGCACCGCCGATAACGCGATGCGTCTCTTTGTCAAAGATCAGCTTGGTCATGCCGTCAGCGCAGTCAGAAGCGATAGCACGGCCTGAGGCCGCCCATGGGAAGGTGGAGACTTCGTAGCTGATGCCCTTCTCTTTGGCTTCTTTCTCAGTCAGACCTACCCATGCAACTTCCGGCTCGGTATAGGCGATGGATGGGATCACTTTCGGATCGAAGTAGTGCTTCAGACCAGAGATGACCTCAGCGGCAACGTGGCCTTCGTGCACGCCTTTGTGCGCCAGCATAGGCTGACCCACGATATCACCGATAGCGTAGATGTGCGGCACATTGGTACGCATCTGCTTATCGACACGGATAAAGCCGCGCTCGTCCACTTCCACGCCCGCTTTACCGGCGTCGAGGCCTTTACCGTTTGGCACGCGGCCAATGGCGACCAGCACCGCGTCATAGCGCTGCGCCTCAGCAGGCGCTTTTTTACCTTCCATCGACACATAGATACCGTCATCTTTCGCGTCAACCGCGGTGACTTTGGTTTCCAGCATCAGATTGAATTTCTTACTGATACGCTTGGTAAAGACTTTAACCACGTCTTTATCCGCTGCCGGGATCACCTGGTCAAACATCTCAACCACGTCAATCTCTGAACCCAGCGCATGGTAAACTGTCGCCATCTCCAGACCGATGATGCCGCCGCCCATGACCAGCAGACGCTTCGGCACTTCACGCAGCTCCAGCGCTGACGTAGAGTCCCAGACGCGCGGATCGTGATGCGGGATAAACGGCAGCTCGATAGGGCGTGAGCCTGCGGCGATGATTGCGTTATCGAAGTTGATGGTGGTTGCGCCACCCTCACCTTCAACCACCAGGGTGTTGGCACCGGTGAATTTACCCAGACCGTTTACGACTTTGACCTTACGGCCTTTCGCCATTCCGGCCAGACCGCCGGTCAGCTGGTTGATCACCTTCTCTTTCCAGGTGCGGATCTTGTTAATGTCTGTCTGCGGCTGACCAAACACGATGCCGTGCTCTTCCAGCGCTTTCGCTTCTTCAATCACTTTCGCGACGTGCAGCAGCGCTTTTGACGGGATACAGCCTACGTTCAGACAAACACCACCGAGGGTGTTGTAGCGCTCAACCAGAACGGTCTCCAGACCTAAGTCAGCGCAACGGAAGGCTGCAGAGTAACCTGCAGGACCTGCCCCAAGTACCACGACTTGAGTTTTAATCTCTGTACTCATCATGACCTCTTGTTAGATTGCCGGCGGTCAGAGCGACCTTTCCCAGGCTCATGCTACCCTGTCGCCACCGGGACATTTCACCGCGAGAGTTTACAGAATTGTTAATAAACTGCCAACCGCGGTAACAACTGAATGCTTACAACAAGGCCGGCATTTGCCGGCCTTGATTAACTTCACATCACCAGACGGCGAATATCAGACAGCATATTGTTGATGATGGTGATGAAACGCGCACCATCAGCACCGTCGATCACGCGGTGGTCAAACGAGAGCGAGATCGGCATCATCAGACGCGGTGCAAACTCTTTACCGTTCCAGACCGGCTCCATGGCCGATTTGGAGACGCCAAGGATCGCCACTTCCGGCGCGTTGACGATAGGCGCGAAGTGCGTCGTGCCCAGGCCGCCAAGGCTGGAGATGGTGAAACAGCCGCCCTGCATATCGCTGGCGGTCAGTTTGCCATCGCGCGCTTTCTTCGAGGTTGCCATCAGCTCACGCGAGAGTTCAGTGATGCCTTTCTTATTCACATCCTTGAACACCGGAACCACCAGACCATTTGGCGTATCAACCGCCACGCCGATGTTGATGTATTTCTTCAGCGTCAGTTTCTGACCATCTTCAGACAGCGAGCTGTTGAAACGCGGCATCTGCTCCAGGGCCGCCGCAACCGCTTTCATGATGAACACCACCGGGGTGAACTTCACATCCAGCTTGCGTTTCTCGGCTTCCGCGTTCTGCTGCTTGCGGAACGCTTCCAGATCGGTGATATCGGTTTTATCGAAGTGCGTAACGTGCGGGATCATGACCCAGTTACGGCTCAGGTTAGCACCAGAGATTTTCTGGATACGGCCCAGCTCCACTTCTTCCACTTCACCAAACTTGCTGAAGTCTACCTTCGGCCATGGCAGCATGCCTGGCAGACCGCCGCCTGCAGCAGCAGCTGGCGCAGCCTCAGCGCGTTTCACCGCCTCTTTCACGTAAGTCTGCACATCCTCTTTCAGGATGCGGCCCTTACGCCCGGTGCCTTTCACCTTCGCCAGGTTAACGCCAAACTCGCGCGCCAGACGACGGATCACCGGCGTGGCGTGCACATAGGCGTCATTCTCAGCGAACTCACTTTTCGCTTCCGCTTTAGCCGGCGCAGGTGCTGCAGCGGGTTTAGCCTCCGCTTTCGCCGGCGCGGCGGCCGCTTCCGGTTTGGCTGCCGGTGCTGGCGATGGTGCGCCGCCTTCCACTTCAAAGATCATGATCAGTGAGCCGGTACTGACTTTGTCACCGGTGGCCACTTTCAGCTCTTTTACCGTACCGGCAAACGGCGCCGGCACTTCCATAGAGGCTTTATCGCCTTCAACCACAATCAGCGACTGCTCAGCGGTGACTTTATCGCCCGCTTTCACCAGTACCTCGGTCACTTCAACTTCATCACCGCCGATATCCGGTACGTTTACCTCTTTCGCGCCTGCAGCTGCAGCCGGGGCGGAGGTCGCCTCTTCTTTCATCTGTGGTTTCGCGTCGGCAGCCGGTGCGTCGCCTTCTGCGTCAAAGATCATAATCAGTGAACCGGTGTTCACTTTATCGCCGGTAGCGATTTTGATCTCTTTCACTACGCCAGCAAACGGCGCAGGCACTTCCATTGAAGCTTTGTCGCCTTCAACGGTGATCAGCGACTGCTCAGCTTCAACCTTGTCGCCCACTTTAACCAGGATCTCTGTGACTTCGACTTCATCACCACCGATATCCGGTACGTTAACCTCTTTGCTGGCGGTTGCCGTTGCAGCAGCAGGAGCCGGCGCGGCTTCTGCTTTTTTCTCTTCGGCAGCCGGTGCAGCTTCTGCCGCACCTTCAGCGTCAAACACCATAATCAGCGAGCCGGTATTCACTTTGTCACCGACGGCGATTTTGATCTCTTTAACCACGCCCGCCTGCGGCGAAGGCACTTCCATCGAGGCTTTATCGCCTTCCACAGAGATCAGCGACTGCTCAGCTTCAACGCTGTCGCCCACCTTCACCAAAATTTCGGTGACTTCAACTTCGTCTGACCCGATATCCGGTACGTTAATTTCGATAGCCATTACTCTTTACCTCTTAAGCCAGACGCGGGTTAACTTTATCAGCGTCGATATCGAATTTAGCGATAGCGTCCGCTACCACCTGCTTCTCGATTTCGCCGCGTTTAGCCAGCTCACCCAGCGCAGCCACTACCACATATGACGCATCCACTTCGAAGTGATGACGCAGATTTTCACGGCTGTCAGAACGACCGAAGCCATCGGTACCCAGCACGCGGTAGTCGCTGGCTGGCACATAGCTGCGGACCTGTTCTGCGAACAGCTTCATGTAGTCGGTTGACGCTACGGCCGGCGCATCGTTCATCACCTGAGCGATGTAAGGCACGCGTGGCGTTTCAGTCGGATGCAGCATGTTCCAGCGTTCGCAATCCTGACCATCTCGCGCCAGCTCGGTGAACGAGGTTACGCTGTAGACATCAGAGCCGATACCGTACTCTTTCGCCAGAATCTGTGCCGCTTCGCGCACGTGGCGCAGAATAGAGCCTGAGCCCAGCAGCTGCACTTTGCCTTTCTTGCCTTCGACTTCTTCCAGCTTATAGATACCCTTACGGATACCCTCTTCCGCACCCTGCGGCATCGCCGGCATATGGTAGTTTTCGTTCAGCGTGGTGATGTAGTAATAGATGTTTTCCTGCGCTTCACCATACATACGCACCAGGCCATCCTGCATGATCACCGCCACTTCATACGCGTAGGAAGGATCGTAGGAGATGCAGTTAGGGATGGTCAGCGACTGAATATGGCTGTGGCCATCTTCATGCTGCAGACCTTCGCCGTTCAGCGTCGTACGGCCCGACGTACCGCCAACCAGGAAGCCACGCGCCTGCTGATCGCCCGCCAGCCACATCAGATCGCCAATGCGCTGGAAGCCAAACATGGAGTAGTAGATGTAGAACGGGATCATCGGCAGGTTGTTGGTGCTGTAAGAGGTCGCCGCTGCCAGCCAGGATGAACCTGCGCCCAGCTCGTTGATCCCTTCCTGCAGAATCTGGCCTTTCTCATCTTCTTTATAGTAAGCAACCTGCTCGCGGTCCTGCGGCGTATACTGCTGGCCGTTCGGGCTGTAGATACCGATCTGACGGAACAGGCCTTCCATACCAAAAGTACGTGCTTCATCCGCGAGGATTGGCACCAGACGATCTTTGATCGACTTGTTCTTCAGCATCACGTTCAGCGCGCGCACGAAAGCGATCGTGGTAGAGATCTCTTTGCTCTGCTCTTCCAGCAGAGGTTTGAACTCTTCCAGCGTCGGCATTTCCAGCTTCTCAGTGAACTCCGCCTGACGGGTTGGCAGATAGCCACCCAGCTTCTCACGCTGGCCGTGCAGGTAGTTGTACTCTTCTGAGCCTTTTTCAAAGGTGACGTAAGGCAGCTCTTCGATTTTCTCATCAGCCACTGGCACATTGAAGCGATCGCGGATGTAGCGTACGCCATCCATGTTCATCTTCTTGACCTGGTGGGCGATATTTTTGCCTTCCGCGGTATCACCCATACCATAACCTTTAATGGTATGAGCCAGAATCAGCGTTGGCTGACCTTTGGTCTCCTGCGCCTTTTTCAGGGCAGCATAGATTTTCTTCGGATCGTGGCCGCCGCGGTTCAGTGCGAAAATCTCTTCGTCGGACCAGTCTTTCACCAGCGCAGCGGTCTCCGGGTATTTACCGAAGAAGTGCTCGCGCACATAGGCGCCGTCGCGTGATTTAAAGGTCTGATAGTCGCCGTCAACGGTTTCGTTCATCAGCTGAATCAGTTTGCCGCTGGTGTCTTTCTTCAGCAGCTCATCCCAGCGTCCGCCCCAGATCACTTTGATCACGTTCCAGCCAGCACCGGCAAAAATGCCTTCCAGCTCGTTGATGATCTTACCGTTACCGGTGACCGGGCCATCCAGACGCTGCAGGTTACAGTTGATGATGAAGACCAGGTTGTCCAGCTTCTCACGGGTCGCAATGGTGATAGCACCTTTGGATTCCGGTTCATCCATCTCGCCATCGCCAAGGAAAGCGTACACCGTCTGACCAGACGTATCTTTCAGGCCGCGATGCTCCAGGTACTTCAGGAACTTCGCCTGATAGATAGCGTTCAGCGGACCCAGACCCATTGAAACAGTCGGGAACTGCCAGAAGTCCGGCATCAGTTTTGGATGCGGATAGGATGACAGGCCGTTGCCGTGCACTTCCTGACGGAAGTTATTCATCTGCTCTTCAGTCAGACGTCCTTCAAGGAACGCACGTGAGTAGATGCCTGGAGAAATGTGACCCTGGAAGTAGACCAGATCGCCGCCATCTTTTTCGCTGCGTGCGCGGAAGAAGTGGTTGAAGCACACTTCATAGATTGTGGCAGAGCTCTGGAAAGAAGAGAGGTGTCCCCCCAGCTCCAGATCTTTCTTCGACGCACGCAGAACTGAAACAATGGCGTTCCAGCGAATTGCGGAACGGATACGACGTTCGAGAGAGGTGTTGCCCGGATAGTCCGGCTCATCTTCTGTCGCAATGGTGTTGATATAGTTGCTGATCGCTGCAGCAGCACCGCCACCGCCAGCTACTTTTACACCACCTTTGCGGGCAGCGCTCAGGACCTGATCAATCAGATACTGCGCACGCTCAACACCTTCTTCACGGATGACCGATTCGATCGCCTGTAGCCAGTCACGAGTTTCGATCGGATCCACGTCATTCTGTAAACGTTCTGACATGGGGGGTATTCCTTATCTGTGTCTAATACGTTGAATTATCAGGAGCCTGTCTGCTTGTGTTGTGCTTCAGGTTCACAGCACAAGAAGACAGGCCCGTCGTTTATGTCGCACGTTCGTTGCCGTACGTTATTCCTTGCGTTGCTGTAAACGACGCAGGGAGCGTTCACGACGGCTCTGCTCCCGACTTCTGTCCAGCAAGATTTCCTCTATAAACGCCAGATGACGATGCGAGGCTTCGCGGGCCTGTTCCGGCTCGCGCGCCACAATCGCCGCAAAAATACTGGCGCGATGCTCGCTCACTTTCGCCAGCATTTCGCGGCGAGCGTAGAGCAATTCGAAATTCTGACGTACGTTTTGTTCCAGCATCGGGCTCATGGAGCGCAGCAGGTGCAGCAGCACCACATTATGCGCCGCTTCCGTGACCGCAATCTGATACTTCATGACGGCGTCCGCTTCGGCGTCGAGATCGCCGCTCTCCTGCGCCTGCTGAATCTGAAGATGGCAGTCGCGAATACGCTGCAGATCTTCATCGGTACCGCGTAGCGCTGCGTAGTAGGCAGCCACGCCTTCCAGCGCATGACGGGTTTCCAGCAGATCGAACTGAGATTCCGGATGCTGGGCCAGCAGCCCGACCAGGGGGTCGCTTAAGCTCTGCCAGAGGTTCTGCTGCACAAATGTGCCGCCACCCTGGCGACGCAGCAGTAAACCTTTGGCTTCCAGACTCTGAATCGCTTCGCGTAGCGATGGACGTGAGACATCAAACTGTTTGGCCAGTTCGCGCTCGGGGAGCAGTTTCTCACCCGGCTGAAGGGTCCCTTCCATAATCAGGGATTCCAGCTGCTGCTCTATCGCATCGGAGAGCTTGGGCTGGCGAATTTTACTATAAGCCATCTTCCCTTCTTATAAGCCAAACGTCTGGAGTAAATTGGTAATACCAATTGAAAAATGGTGCCCGTAAAGTAACAAAGTATTCACCTTGTGTCTATATGGCCACTCTCCTACTTCCAGCCCGATATAGCCCTGAACCCAGGCATCACGCCTTAAGCCGCCGTAGTAACAGGAAAAAGAAACAACTGCGCGAAGTTGTTAACAGATTTCACTTTTACCAAACCTTACACTGCGAAAGCGGTCGTTTCTCTTATACGCCATAAGCGAAAGCTATTCGTGTTTAAGCATTATTCATGGCAGAAATAGCGCAAGGGAAACCACAGAGTAAATCGCTGCTTTTTCCATCACTCCTTAGCACAAAAAGCAAAAGCAGGTGCAAAGTCGCGCGCTTATCACTATTCTGGTCGCCTGAATAGCGTCTCGCTACAGAGAGCCAGTCTGAATTCGTAAAGAAAAGATTACACGCAGTATCACAGCCTTAAGTGCGGGCACTGCAGGCGCACAATAACAATACAAAGAGGTTTGTATGGAACAACAGCATGGCGAAGCGCTGCATCGCGGCCTGAAGAATCGCCATATCCAGCTGATCGCGCTGGGCGGTGCCGTCGGCACCGGCCTGTTTCTGGGTAGCGCATCGGTTATTAAATCTGCCGGCCCGGCCGTGATTCTGGGTTATGCCATTGCCGGATTTATCGCCTTTTTAATTATGCGCCAGCTGGGCGAAATGGTGGTTGAGGAGCCGGTTGCCGGCAGCTTCAGCCATTTTGCCTACAAATACTGGGGCAATTTTGCCGGCTTCGCCTCTGGCTGGAACTACTGGGTGCTCTATGTGCTGGTTGCAATGGCCGAACTCAGCGCCGTCGGCAAATATATTCAGTTCTGGTATCCCGATTTTCCTGCCTGGGCCAGCGCCGCTATTTTCTTTGTCGTCATCAATGCCATTAACCTGACCAACGTCAAAGTGTTTGGTGAGATGGAGTTCTGGTTCGCCATTATCAAAGTCGTGGCCGTTATCGGCATGATCCTGTTTGGCGGCTGGCTGCTGTTCAGCGGCAACGCCGGTCCGCAGGCATCCGTCAGCAACCTGTGGGCTCAGGGCGGCTTTCTGCCGCACGGCATGACCGGTCTGGTTATGATGATGGCGATTATTATGTTCTCCTTTGGCGGCCTGGAGCTGGTAGGCATTACCGCTGCAGAAGCGGACAACCCGGAAGAGAGCATTCCTAAAGCCACTAATCAGGTGCTGTGGCGCATTCTGATTTTTTACATTGGCTCACTGGCAGTGCTGCTGTCGCTGCTGCCCTGGACGCGCGTCACCGCTGACACCAGTCCGTTTGTCCTGATCTTCCATGAGCTGGGTGATGCGCTGGTCGCGAATGCGCTGAACGTCGTGATCCTGACGGCGGCGCTCTCGGTCTATAACAGCTGTGTTTACTGCAACAGTCGTATGCTGTTCGGCCTGGCCCAGCAGGGCAATGCGCCAAAAGCGCTGCTCAGGGTTGATCGTCGTGGCGTACCGGTTGCCACCATTATGGTCTCAGCGGTCGCTACCGCGCTGTGCGTGTTGATTAACTATCTGATGCCGGGAGAAGCCTTTGGCATCCTGATGTCTCTGGTGGTGTCGGCCCTGGTTATCAACTGGGCGATGATTAGCCTGGCACATATGAAATTCCGCCGTAAGAAAGATCAGCAGGGTGTCACTACGCGCTTCCGCGCGGTGCTCTACCCGGCCGGTAACTGGCTCTGCCTGCTGTTTATGGCCGCCGTGCTGGTGATCATGGCGATGACGCCTGGAATGGCGATCTCGGTATGGCTGATTCCGGTCTGGCTGGTTATTCTGGCGGTGGGTTACGCCATTAAAAACAAAACGCAGAAAGCCTGATAGTCCCGCGTGCCCGGTTCATCTGACCGGGCACCTCTGCCGATCGTCCTCACACTTTTTTCCCTGCACCCGTTTTGTCCATCTACGCGACTCATTGTTGATCACCCCTGCCTGCCGTTTGCGCTGATACTTTTCGCTCCACTTGTCGCAGGAGACGACGATGAAAAGTGCTGCACTCTCATTCAGAGAAAAACTGGGATATGGCATGGGCGATGCCGGCTGTAACATGATTGGTGGCGCGATCATGCTGTTTCTGAACTACTTCTACACCGATGTTTTTGGCCTGGCACCGGCGCTGGTCGGCGTACTGCTGCTTTCAGTACGCGTGCTGGATGCGGTAACAGACCCCATCATGGGCGCGATAGCGGATCGTACCCAGAGCCGATGGGGCCGCTTCCGTCCCTGGCTGCTCTGGGTCTCAGTGCCATATGTTCTGTTCAGCGTACTGATGTTTACCACGCCGGACTGGAGCTATGAAAACAAAGTTATCTGGGCCTTTGTCACCTATTTCCTGATGTCGCTGACCTATACCGCCATCAATATTCCCTATTGTTCACTGGGCGGCGTTATCACCAGCGATCCGGGCGAGCGCGTTTCCTGTCAGTCTTATCGCTTCGTGATGGTGGGTGTCGCCACGCTGATCCTCTCACTCTCACTGCTGCCTATGGCGGAGTGGTTTGGCGGTGACAACAAGGCGCGCGGCTATCAGCTGGCGATGAGCGTGCTGGCGCTGATTGGCCTGGCGATGTTTCTGTTCTGTTTTGCTAACGTCCGCGAACGAATCCGGCCTGCGGTGCCGACGCATGACGATCTGAAGAAAGACCTGCGCGATATCTGGAAAAACGATCAGTGGGTGCGCATTCTGCTGCTGACCTTCTGCAACGTCTGTCCCGGCTTTATCCGCATGGCGGCCACCATGTATTACGTGACCTGGGTCATGGGCCAGTCGACGCATTTTGCCACGCTGTTTATCAGCCTTGGCGTGATCGGCATGATGGGTGGCAGCACGCTGGCAAAATATCTCACCGACCGCTGGTGCAAGCTGAAGGTCTTTTTCTGGACCAATATCGCCCTGGCGCTCTTCTCCTGCGGGTTTTACTGGATCGATCCACACGCTACCGTCACGGTGGTGGTGGCCTATTTCCTGCTGAATATTCTGCATCAGATCCCCTCGCCGCTGCACTGGTCGCTGATGGCCGATGTGGATGACTATGGCGAGTGGAAAACCGGCAAGCGTATTACCGGGATGAGCTTTTCCGGCAATCTCTTTTTTCTCAAGGTCGGGCTGGCGGTTGCTGGTGCCATGGTCGGCTTTTTGCTGTCGGTTTACGGCTATGACGCGGGTGCAAAACAGCAGTCCGCCAGCGCCGTCAACGGCATTATGCTGCTCTTTACCGTAATACCCGGTGTCGGCTACCTGATCACCGCAGGCGTAGTGCGCCTGATGAAAGTGGATCGCAAGCTGATGCGCACGATTCAGGATGACCTGGCGCTGCGCCGCGCTAACTTTCGCGATTTGTCCGCCCCATCCCCGGCCGCAACCACTCAACCCGGAGAGATCAAATGACCTGGCCTAACCCATTTATTACGCAGCGCGCCGATCCCTTTATTCTGCGGCACGGCGCTGGCTACTACTTTATCGCCTCAGTACCGGAATACGATCGGCTGGAGCTGCGCCACGCCAGCACGCTTGCGGGACTGCGTGAGGCACCCGCCGTTACCGTCTGGCGCAAGCCGGATCAGGGTGAATACAGTGAGCTGATCTGGGCGCCCGAGCTGCACCACATTAATGGTCAGTGGGTCATCTACTTTGCGGCAGCGCCGAGCCGGGAAATTAAAGAGGGGCTGTTTCAGCATCGCATGTATGCGCTGGTCTGCGATGATGCCGATCCGCTGACCGGCTACTGGCAGCCCTGTCGCCGGGTCGAAACGCAGTTCGATAGCTTTGCGCTGGACGCCACCCATTTCGTCCATCAGGGTAAAAACTGGTATCTCTGGGCACAAAAAGATCCCGCTATTCCCGGTAATTCCAATCTTTATCTGGCCGAGCTGCTTAACCCCTGGACGCTTAAAGGCACGCCGGTGATGCTGAGCCGGCCTGAATATGAGTGGGAGTGTGCCGGCTTCAGCGTTAACGAAGGTCCGGCGGCGATCCGTCACGGCAACCGGCTGTTTGTGACCTACTCCGCCAGCGCGACCGATGAAAACTACTGTCTGGGTATGCTGAGTATTGACGTGCAGGCCGATCCGCGCGATCGCATCGCCTGGCAGAAGTCAGCGCGGCCGGTGTTTACCACCAGCTGGGAAAATCAGCAGTACGGGCCGGGACACAACAGTTTTACGACGGATGAAGCGGGACGCGACGTGCTGGTTTATCACGCCCGCAACTACACGGAAATTGAGGGCGATCCGCTGTGGGATCCCAATCGCCATACGCGCCTGAAATATTTCAGCTGGCGCGAGGATGGCACGCCCGATTTTGGCGTGCCTCCGGCGGATCACACCAGCGTGCCGTAGATAGTCAGGAGCGCCACCACCACCACCAGCACCAGCGAAGTGCGTTTTGCCAGCGCCACCGCCACGCGTGGGGTGGCGACTTTATCCGTGTGCGGATCGCGCGCCAGCGAGAACTGCGCCAGGCTGGTCAGCACCTGATACTGAGCGCGATGGAGGTCGCTCAGAGAAGCAAACCAGGCGGGCAGCGCGCGCTCGCCGTGACCCAGCAGCGCATAAGCGACGCCCGCCAGCCGTACCGGGATCCAGTCCAGCACGTGCAGCAGCGCATCAACACCTGAGGCAGCGCGTGCCTGATCTGATGCGTGTCGTGCCAGCCAGCTCTGCCAGGCGCGCAGAAAAGCGTACCCCACCAGCAGCACCGGCCCTCCGACCACGAACCAGAACAGCGGAGCGAGATAGAAACGGAAGTTGATCCAGATAAGCGCATTCTGCAGCTCGCGCAGGAACTCACGCTCGCTGCAGTTTGCCGGCACGCCATGAATGAGCGTCAGCTCTGCAGCCATCGCCTGGTGCGCCGCCTCATCATCACGGCTGGCAGCCTGCAGATAGTTATGATAATGCTGTCGCGCAGAACCGGCGCCGATACAGAGCAGTCCGGTCACAATCCAGAACAGCAGCTGCAGCAGCCCGAACAGCAGGCCATGCAGACTCCAGACCACCAGCCACACCAGCAGCATGGCTGCTGCGGTCATCAGAAGCGTGCGCGGCAGCGAAAAGCGCTGCCGGCCACGGAACAGCGGCTCCAGCCGGTGATCCAGCTGCCAGTGTTCGCCCATTTTAAACAGGCGTTCCCATCCCAGAACAAGTAACAAACTAAACAACGTCATAATGGCTCCTGCAGTGTCAGGTATTCTCCTGAGTAGTACCCTGTTTATAGCGTGACCAGTCAAACGCCGGGCCCGGATCGGTTTTACGCCCGGGTGCAATATCGCTATGGCCGGTAATACGATCGGCGGCCAGCGGATAGTGCTGCTGCAGCAGCGCGGTGACCTGCTGCAGCATGGCGTACTGGGCGTCGGTGTAAGGCAGCGTGTCGGTGCCTTCCAGCTCAATACCAATAGAAAAGTCGTTGCAGTTTTCCCGCCCGCTGAAAGCCGAAACGCCCGCGTGCCAGGCGCGCTCGTTTAGTGAGACGTACTGTACCAGCTCACCGTCGCGGCGGATCAGGCAGTGCGCTGCCACGCGCAGCTGCGCGATATCAGCAAAATAGGGGTGTGCATCGGCAGGCAGCGAGCCGGTAAACAGACGATCGATCCACGGCCCGCCAAATTCGCCCGGCGGCAAACTGATGTTGTGGATCACCAGCAGCGACGGCGCTTCATTGTCGGGGCGTGCATTAAAGTGGGGCGAGGGCACCTTACGGGCGCTGCTGATCCAGCCCTGTTCCAGTTTCATCTCTCTCATCCTTAGCAAAATCAGGCCGAGAATATCACGATTCAGAGCAGGGTTTAGCGTCTTCGTGCGATAGCGCGCTTTCTCATCCTCCGGTCATTGCCGCTGCCGCTGCAAAAACAGGCCAGCGTCATAACGCTTCCGGTGGCCCTGTTCTGCCCGGCGTTGTGAGCCCGCCCGGTACTGCAACTGTCGTTTGCTGCAACCGCTAAAAATGGCTGCGCGGCACGCTCCGTTTTTCAGGCGATACGCTTTCATCACCCGCGGGTGCTGCTTATCGTAGCGCTGCAGAACAAAGGAGCCCTGCTATGGAAAGACAACGCGGTTTTACCCTGATTGAACTGATGATCGTCATCGGCATCGTCGCTATTCTCAGCGCAATTGGCCTGCCTGCTTATCAAAATTACCTGCAGCGCGCAGCGCTGACTGACATGCTGCAAACCATGTTGCCCTATAAAACGGCGGTGGAACTCTGCGCCATTGAGCGCGGCGGTCCGGCACAGTGTCAGGCTGGTGAACACGGCATTCCGGCGGCCAGAGGCTCGCGCTATGTCGCCTCGCTCACCGTTACCGGTGGCGTGATTGCGCTTACCGGCCAGGAGAACCTCAGCGGGCTGAGCGTGGAGATGCAGCCCGTCTGGAACACGGCTGAAGGCATGCTTAACTGGCAGCGCAGCTGTACCAGCAGCAGCAGCAGCCTGCGCGATAACTGTCTGAACCAGTTCCGGTTTGCAGATAAGGATGAGACCAATGGCTGAGCATGATCCGACACTGCTGGCGCTGTGCGCCCGCTATCAGGCGCGGCTGCTGCAGCATGATGACACCCGGCTGCGCGTAGCCGTTACCGACTCTCCCCACCCGCAGCTGCTGGAGGCGCTGCAGTTCGCCTGCCAGCGTCAGGTAGAGATTGAGTGCTGGCCGGCTGCCCGCATGGAGCAGGCGCTGCACCCGTCACTATCCGATCAGCGGCTGCCTGAGCAGCGCAGCGCAGCCTCAGCAACCGAGGCGGTAAACCAGATTTTGCATCAGGCCGTACAGCGACGCGCTTCAGATGTGCATATTGAGCCTCAGCCGCAGGGATTGCGTATCCGGCTGCGCATCGACGGCGTGCTACATAATCTGCCGCGCTTGCCGGAGGTGCAGCCGGCAGCCGTGCTGGCGCGGCTGAAGGTGCTCGCCGGGCTTGATATTGCAGAGCGGCGTCTGCCGCAGGATGGGCAGTTTACCCAGGAGATAAACGGCAGCGACGCCGCCTTTCGCCTCGCCACGCTGCCGGTCAGCCACGGCGAAAAAGCCGTTGTACGCTTGCTGCAGGGTGAAAGCAGTGCGATTGCGCTGGATAAACTCGGTATGCCGCTGGCCCAGCTGCGTCTGCTGAAACAGGCTCTGGTTAAACCGCAGGGATTGATTCTGGTGACCGGCCCGACCGGCAGCGGCAAAACCTTTACGCTCTACAGCAGCCTCAGCGCACTGAACGTGCCGGAAAAAAATATCTGCAGCGTTGAAGACCCGATAGAGATCCCGCTGACCGGCATCAATCAGACTCAGGTGCGCCCCCGCAGCGGTCTCGACTTTAATCGCGTACTGCGTGCCCTGCTGCGTCAGGATCCGGATGTGATCATGGTCGGTGAAATCCGCGACAGTGAAACGGCCAGTATTGCGGTAAAAGCGGCACAAACCGGCCACCTGGTTCTCTCCACGCTGCATACAAACTCTACCGCTGAAACGCTGACGCGCCTCAGACAGATGGAGATCCCGGGCTATCTGCTGGGGCCAGCGCTGCAGCTGGTGATTGCACAGCGTCTGGTTCGTCGTCTCTGCCTGCACTGTCGCCAGCCAGCACAGGCTATCGCTCATCTGCCTGCCACGCTCTGGCCCGGCACCCTGCAGACCTGGCGAGCGCCGGGCTGTGACCACTGTTTTTCCGGCTACTATGGGCGCCTTGCGCTGTTTGAAATCCTGCCGGTTAACAGCAGGCTGCAGAACGCCATCTCTTCAGATATGCCGCTGGAACATGTGCTGACGCTCGCCAGCGAGCAGGGAATGAAAACCCTGCTCAGCGCCGGTCTTGAAGCGGTAAGCCGCGGGGAGACATCGTTTGAAGAGATGCAGCGCGTGGTAGGGCTGGATAATGGCTAAACTCTATCACTACCGCTGGCAGGCGCTGGACACCATGGGCGAGCTGCAGGCAGGAGAGTCGCTGCTGCGCGATCGGGCCGCGCTGCTGAATCAGCTCGCCGATCGCGGCATGCTGATCGTGAGCTGGCAACGCGGCCGCTGCTGGCGCAGACGCGACTGGAAATGGCAGCAAAAAATTGAGCTGATGCATCAGCTGGCTACGCTGCTAAAAGCAGGGTTACCGCTGGCTGAAAGCCTGATGCTGCTGGCGCAGGGGCATCCGCATGCCGGCTGGCGCGTAGTGCTCGCGGGTCTGCAGCAGCAGGTGCTGGCCGGAGAGGCATTTTCGCAGGCGCTGCGCACGTGGCCCGATCTCTTTCCGCCCCTCTTTTCTGCGCTGATGCAGGTCGGTGAGACCACCGGACAGCTCGACAGCTGCTGCCTGCGGCTGGCGCAGCAGCAGACAAAGCAGCGCCTGCTACGCCAGAAGGTTGGCAAAGCGCTGCGCTATCCGCTCTTTATCCTGCTGGTGGCGCTGGCGGTCAGTGCCGGTATGCTGTTATTTGTGCTGCCGGAGTTTACTGCCGTCTATGCCAGCTTTGATGCACCGCTGCCCGCCTTTACCGCAGGCGTTGTCGCGCTGTCAGAAGGCATGCAGCAGACCGCACTGCCGCTGCTGCTGATCGCTGCCGGCTGCGCCATCGCAGCGTGCCAGATTGTACGCCGCTCCGCGCGCTGGCAGCGGCGCCTGCAGCATTTTATCCTGCGCCTGCCGCTGATCGCCCCGCTCTGGCGCGGTGCGCAGCTCAGCCAGATTTATGCCATCTTGCAGCTGACGCAGCAGGCAGGGCTTACGCTGCTGCACAGCCTGCAAACAGTGGAGATGACGCTGACGGCGCGCCTGTGGCGCGAAACGATTATACAGCTGCAGGCGCATATCGCTGCCGGCGCCCCGCTGCACCAGGCACTGCAGCAGCATACGCTGTTTACGCCGCTCTGTGCCCAGCTGACAGGAGCCGGGGAAGAGGCTGGCGCGCTTGATATCATGCTGTCCCGGCTGGCAGAGTGGCATGAAACGGAAACCTCAAACCGGGCGGAGGCACTGGCTGCTGCGCTTGAACCGGCGATGATGCTGGTGATCGGTGCGATCGTGGGCACGCTGGTTATCGCCATGTATCTGCCGGTATTTGGTCTGGGAGAGGTAATACGTTAGCGGGCGCCTGCTGCGCCCGTCCGGAAGGTTTATCGGTTGAAAACGCGATTCTCCTGCTCTGCCACGCGGATAAACGTTGTACGCTTGGTCAGCTCTTTCAGACGTTCGGCGCCAACGTAGGTACAGGCTGAACGCAGGCCGCCCAGAATATCTTTGACGGTCTCTGCAACCGGCCCGCGCAACGGCAGCCGTACGGTCTTGCCCTCCGCCGCACGGTATTGCGCTACGCCGCCCACGTGGCGTTTCATCGCCGATTCAGAGCTCATGCCATAAAACAGCATAAACTGCTCGCCCTGCTCTTCCACAAGCGTGCCTTCACACTCATCGTGCGCCGCCAGCATACCACCCAGCATGACGAAATCCGCGCCGCCGCCAAACGCTTTGGCAATATCGCCCGGCACGGAACAGCCGCCGTCGCTGACAATCTGTCCGCCCAGACCGTGCGCGGCATCGGCGCACTCAATCACCGCCGACAGCTGCGGATAACCGACGCCGGTTTTGATGCGCGTTGTGCAGACCGATCCCGGGCCGATACCTACTTTGACAATATCCGCACCTGACAGGATCAGCTCTTCCACCATCTCTCCCGTCACGACGTTACCGGCGCAGATGGTCTTATCCGGAAAGCGTTCACGCGCACGCTGCAGAAACGCAACAAAGTGCTCTGAATAGCCGTTCGCCACGTCGATACAGATAAACTGAAGCTGCGGCGAGAGAGCAAGAATCGCATTCAGTTTAGTGAAATCCGCTTCTGAGGTCCCGGTTGATACCATCACGTAATTCAGCACGGAAGCGGGCACGCGCTGGATAAACGCCTGCCATGCATCAATACTATAGTGTTTATGAACTGCAGTAAGCACCTCAAAACCAGCCAGCGCTTCTGCCATGGTGAACGTGCCAACGGTATCCATATTTGCCGCGATAACCGGCACGCCGCGCCACTCCAGAGCGGAGTGCTTAAAGGTAAAGGTGCGTGCCAGTTCAACATCAGAACGGCTTTTGAGCGTTGAGCGTTTCGGGCGGATTAACACATCTTTAAAGCCCAGTTTGATATCTTCTTCAATACGCATAGCAGAGGGTCCTGGTTAGTGAAAACGAACCGCAGTTCGGGTAGCGCTCACGGCTCCAGTGTCGTTATCATACGCGCCATAACGGCGGTAGCAAGGGTGCGAATTTCACTTTACTTACGCTACAATCCGGTAAATTTAGCCGATCGCTAAGTATGTGATCGCCTTCTCACTTTTGTGACACTGCCGCCCTCTGATGCGCTGCATACCGGGAGAAAAATATGCTGTTTACCGTTGCGCTTACCGGCGGCATTGGTAGTGGTAAAAGCACCGTCGCTAACGCCTTTGCCGCTCTGGGCGTGGAGATCATTGATGCTGATGTCATCGCCCGCGAGGTGGTAGAGCCGGGCACGCCAGCGCTACAGGCGATTGTAAAACGCCATGGCGAATCCATTCTGACGGCAGAAGGCACGCTCTATCGCGCTCGTCTGCGGGAGATTATTTTCCAGCAGCCGCAGGAGAAAAACTGGCTTAATCAGCTGCTGCATCCGCTGATTAATGCCCGTACTCAACAGCTCAGGGCGCAGGCGTCATCCTCTTATGTTCTATGGGTGGTTCCCCTGCTGATTGAAAACAACCTGCAGCGCCAGGCCGATCGCGTGCTGGTGGTCGATGTAGATGAAGCGGTTCAGCTGCAGCGTACGCGTCAGCGCGACGGCGTGTCGCTGAGCCAGGCACAACGTATTCTTGCTGCGCAGGTGAGCCGCGAACAGCGCCTCGCCTGCGCCGATGATATTATTGATAATAGCGGCACACCCGAACAGGTGCTGCCGCGGGTTGCTGAACTTCACCAGCGTTATTTGCGCCTGGCAGCAACCGGACGGGATTAAGATAATGAGTACAGTTGTTCTGTTTGAGCATCCGCTGAATGAGAAGATGCGCACCTGGCTGCGCGTCGAGTTTTTACTCAATCAGCTGCATGAAACGGTACCGGTGAATCATTCCGTTGCCGCACTGGGCGTGTTTCGCATTCTTGCCGACCTGCTGGATATTTTTGAGCGCGGCGATATGCGGACCGAACTGCTTAAAGAGCTGGAGCGTCAGCAGCAGAAACTGCGCGCCTGGCTGGATGTGCCCGGTGTTGATGAGCAGACGGTAAGCCAGCTCAGCAACCGCCTTAAACAGCTCTCCGCTGAGCTGCTGAGCGCACCGCGTATGGGCCAGCATCTGCGTGACGATCGGCTGATATCGCTGGTACGTCAGCGTCTCAGCATTCCCGGCGGCTGCTGCAGTTTTGATTTACCTGGCCTGCACATCTGGCTGCACCAGGAGCAGACGCTGCGCGATACGCAGGTAGCTGGCTGGCTGGCATCGCTTGAGCCGCTGCGTAACAGCCTGATGATGATCCTCGATCTTATCCGCCAGTCTGGCGTATTTCGTCATCAGACCAGCCTGAATGGATTTTATCAGGACAATGCTGAAGGAGCAGACCTGCTGCGGCTGCGGCTGACGCTGGAAGATGCGCTCTATCCGCAGATTTCAGGTCATAAAAGCCGTTACGCTATTCGTTTTTTGCCGCTGGATAGCGAACAGGGCGCGGTGCCTGCCCGCCTGAATTTTGAACTGGCCTGCTGTTAGAGGATATTATGCCGGAAGAGATGATTACCGTACCCTGCCCGAACTGCGGCAGAGATGTGATGTGGGATGAACTGAGCCCGTGGCGTCCGTTCTGCAGCAAACGCTGTCAGCTGATTGATCTTGGCGAATGGGCCGCAGAGGAAAAACGCATTCCCAGCAGTGGCGACCAGACCGACAGCGATGAGTGGAGTGAAGAGCAGCAATAAAATAGCAGGGGCATCGCGCCCCTGTTTCAGAGTTCGTCCGCCACCAGACGGGCAATCAGCGCATGGTTTGCAGCCGGAAACTCCTCTGCAATAAGATCGCGCTGCGCTACCCAGCGCTGCGGCTGCCCCTCGCGTCCCCATGGCTCACCCTGCCACGCTTCCACCAGAAAGAAATGCAGCGTGACGCGCAGGTCATCATAGGCGTGGTCAGCCTGGCCGATTGCGGTCGCACGGGTCACCTCAATACCGGTTTCCTCCATAAGCTCACGCTTCAGCGCCTGCTCCGCACTTTCATTCTGTTCAATTTTTCCGCCGGGGAACTCCCATTTGTTTGCCATATAAGAGCTGGCTGCGCGCTGCGCAAGGAAAATCTGGCGGCTGGCATTACGGATAATGCCGACTGCGACCTGCAGGTGCTTCATAGAGTTGATCCCGCTTTATTATCAAAGTGCGCAAAGTGTAAAACAGCGCGGCGCGGATGTTAATAACCCGTCCTGAACGGCGTCATAACCGTAAAAAAAAGGAGCCCGCAGGCTCCTTTTCAGGGTCAGGCCAGACGGCCGTGACACTGCTTATACTTTTTGCCCGAGCCACACGGGCAGGGATCGTTACGCCCGGTTTTACGTTCACCACCCTGGGCGGCAAGCGCCTCGGCGGCGGCGGTTTCATCATCCACGTGACTCAGCTGCTGCTGCTGTGCCAGACGTTCAGCTTCTTCGCGACGCTGCTGCTCCATCGCTTCAACTTCTTCCGGCATCCGCACCTGAACCTTGCTCAGCGTGCTGATCACTTCATACTTCAGTGACTCCAGCATTGCCGCAAACATGGCAAAGGATTCGCGCTTATATTCCTGCTTGGGATCTTTCTGGGCATAGCCGCGCAGATGGATCCCCTGACGCAGATAGTCCATCGCCGCCAGATGCTCTTTCCACAGCGAATCCAGCGTCTGCAGCATCACGCCTTTTTCGAAGTTGCGCATCATTTCGGTGCCGACAACCTCTTCTTTCGCCGCATAGCTTTCGCGCGCGCGGGTCATGATCCGTTCACGCAGCGTCTCTTCATGCAGATCCGGCTCTTTATCCAGCCACTCAGCAACCGGCAGATCGAGATCAAAATCGGTGCGCAGACGCTCTTCCAGGCCCGGCACGTCCCACATCTCTTCCAGCGACTGCGGCGGAATATAGGTGTCGATCGTCGCCTTAAACACATCCTCACGAATGCTGTTGATGGTGTCAGACACATCAGAGACATCCAGCAGTTCATTACGCTGGCTGTAGATAGCACGACGCTGGTCGTTTGCGACGTCATCATACTCCAGCAGCTGCTTACGAATATCGAAGTTGCGGCTCTCAACCTTGCGCTGCGCGTTTGCGATCGCTTTGGTCACCCACGGATGCTCAATCGCCTCACCTGGCTTCATGCCGAGTTTGCGCATCATGTTCGAAACGCGATCGGAGGCGAAGATACGCATCAGTGCATCTTCCATAGAGAGGTAGAAGCGAGAAGAGCCGGCATCGCCCTGACGACCGGCACGGCCGCGCAACTGGTTATCGATACGACGTGATTCATGACGCTCAGTACCGATGATATGCAGACCGCCTGAGGCCAGTACGGCATCGTGACGCAGTTTCCACGCCTCTTTAATCGCCTGCACCTGCTCTTCAGACGGCGCTTCCAGCGCGGCCACTTCAGCCTGCCAGCTGCCACCCAGCACGATGTCGGTACCACGACCCGCCATGTTGGTCGCGATAGTCACCGCTCCCGGCTGGCCTGCCTGCGCCACAATATCGGCTTCGCTGGCGTGGAATTTGGCGTTCAGCACGCTGTGTTTAATACCGGCGCGCGTCAGTTCATTAGAGACCACTTCTGATTTCTCAATCGAAATAGTCCCCACCAGCACCGGCTGGCCTTTTGCCGTACAGGTACGAATATCTTCAATGATGGCATCGATCTTCTCTTTCTCGGTCATGTAGACCAGATCGGCCATGTCTTTACGCACCATCGGACGGTTAGTTGGCACCACGATAGTGTCGAGCTTGTAAATCGAGCTGAATTCAAACGCTTCGGTGTCCGCCGTACCGGTCATACCGGCCAGCTTCTCATACAGACGGAAGTAGTTCTGGAAGGTGATGGACGCCAGCGTCTGGTTCTCATTCTGGATATCCGCGCCCTCTTTGGCTTCAATAGCCTGATGCAGACCATCAGACCAGCGGCGCCCCTGCATGGTACGGCCGGTGTGCTCATCAACAATGATGACCTCACCCTCTTTAACGATATAGTCGACGTCACGCGTGAAGAGCGCGTGCGCACGCAGCGCAGCGGTGACGTGATGCATCAGCATAATATTAGTTGGCGAGTAGAGCGACTCGCCCTCTTCCATAATGCCCTGGCTGACCAGCAGCTCTTCAACTTTGACCAGGCCGCGCTCAGTCATGTGCGCCTGACGCGCTTTCTCATCGACCCAGAAGTCGCCTTCTCCCTGAAAGTTGTCAGAATCTTCTTTTTCCTGACGAACCAGGTGCGGGATGATTTTATTGACCTTGATATAGAGATCGGAGCTATCTTCCGCCGGACCCGAAATAATCAGCGGCGTACGCGCTTCATCAATCAGAATGGAGTCGACTTCATCCACCAGCGCATAGTGCAGCTTACGCTGTACGCGCTCTTCCGGGCTGAATGCCATGTTGTCGCGCAGGTAGTCAAAGCCATATTCGTTATTGGTGCCGTAGGTGATATCAGCCGCGTAAGCTTCACGCTTGGCAACCGCAGGCATGCCTGGCAGGTTGATACCGATACTCAGGCCCAGAAACTCAAACAGCGCGCGGTTGTTCTCTGCATCACGTTGTGCCAGATAGTCGTTGACGGTAACTACGTGCACGCCTTTGCCGCTCAGCGCGTTCAGGTAAGCGGGCAGCGTGGCGGTCAGCGTTTTACCTTCACCGGTACGCATCTCCGCAATGCACCGCTCATTCAGCACCATACCGCCAATCAGCTGCACATCGAAGTGGCGCATGCCAAATACGCGCTTACTCGCTTCGCGTACGGTGGCGAACGCTTCCGGGATCAGGCTCTCCAGCGCTTCGCCCTTTTCCAGACGCGCGCGGAATTCATTGGTTTTGGCTTTCAGTTCATCATCTGACAGTTTGACGAACTCAGGTTCCATCTTATTGATGACATCTACAGCTTTGCGCATGCGGCGCAGCGTACGATCGTTGCTGCTGCCAAACACTTTCGTTAACAGTTTGATTAACATGTTCAATTTTTCTCTTATCAGCCGGGATATCGCGGCCGGTTAACTCTTAAAAAGGGGAAAAGGGGGCGTAATCAGGCAACGAAAGGTCCGGCGCGGATACCATCGCTGGTAGCCTGCCAGTCAGCAACGGCATGAGCTATCGGAGAGTGATAGCAGGCGTACGGCAGTGTCAGATGCGCGGGCTGCGGCTGCACAGGCGATGTCAGCAGCGCCTGCAGCGAATCAATCAGCGCCAGCTTCTGTACGGCAAGCGGCAGCGCGATTTCAGCTTCAGCTTCGGTGGCCGGTGACAGACTGAATGAGAGGTGGCGGATCACCGTGCGGATAGCGTGCTGATGCCAGTAATCGACATTAGCGCCAGGCCGACGGGCGCTCTCCTGCAGCCGGATCAGGTGATCAAAGTGAACCACATTGCCGGTGAACAGGCTGCTGACCGGGGAGTCGCTGGCGGAAGGCTCGGCGTTTTGCGCGCAGGCAGGCAGGCCCAGACTGGCCGCCACCATCCCCAGCAGGAGATGTGGCCAGAAATAGCGCCTGCCTAATTGTCGCCAGCGTGAAAAGAGTCCGATCACAATCCGTCCACAACGTTAATAACACATCCATGCGGCTGACATGCTATCAGCCCGCTTATATGAGCGCCAGATAATAGCACTTATGTACGGCTTCCACAGCAGAGATCGGGCGGCTTACGGCGGATTTCACGCTTTTCGTACAGCATTTCACCAGACAGGCGGGCATTTTGCGGGCGGGCTTCCACGCCATCAGAGAGGCGAAAAAAAACGGCGGATACCGCTGACCGGAGAGAGTGTCAGGGTATCCGCCGTTCTTATGACCGGCTGTTAAGCCAGGACTAAATTAGGTGCTTTAAACGCCAGCGGCAGCTCAGCTTCATCTTCGAAGGTGGCCCACTCCCAGGCTTCCTGTTTCGCCAGGACAGCCTGCAGCAGCTTGTTGTTTAACGCATGGCCTGATTTAAACGCCGAAAAGGCACCAATCACGTTGTGACCACACATAAACAGATCGCCGATAGCATCCAGCATTTTGTGCCGTACAAACTCATCTTCAAAGCGCAGGCCATCTTCATTCAGCACGCGGAAATCATCAAGGCCAATCGCACAATCTAAACTACCGCCCAGGCACAGGCCTTTAGACTGCAGATATTCAATTTCACGCATAAAGCCAAAGGTGCGCGCACGGCTGATCTGGCGGACAAATGCCTCAGCCGAGAAGTTGAGCTGGTAACGCTGCGAGCTTGAATCGATAGCCGGATGTTTGAAATCGATAGTGAAATCGAGCGAGAAACCGTTATACGGTTTGATCTCAGCCCACTTATCACCATCTTCTACCCGTACCGCCTGCTTAACGCGTACAAATTTTTTCGCGCTGTTAAGCTCTTCCACACCTGCATCCATCAGCAGGTAGACGAAAGGTGCTGCGCTGCCATCCATAATTGGAATTTCTGGTGCATCGACTTCCACAATAATGTTATCGATACCCAGACCCGCCAGCGCGGCGTTCAGGTGTTCAACCGTTGAAATACGTACGCCTTCATCGTTCACCAGGCAGGTACTCAGCATGGTGTCGCGCACGTATTTTGCATCAGCCGGGAAATCAACCGGTGGATTCAAGTCGGTGCGACGATAGATGACCCCGGTGTTAGCCGACGCAGGGCGTAAAGTCAGCGTGACTTTTTTGCCGGTATGTAAACCGACGCCAGTCGCCTGAACAATACGTTTTAGTGTCCTTTGTTTGATCATCGCATTATCTCGCAATATTACCATCCGACCGCCAGTATAAATTACCGGCGGGCGAAGACTTTAGCACAAAGAGCGGGAAATCCCAATTATCAGCTTATTCTTAATCTGCCTGTTTACGCAGGAACGCTGGAATATCGAGATAGTCAGGCTCTTTACCGGAAGCGGCCGGCTGTTCGTTAACAACTTTCGCAGCAGGTTTCTGCTCCTGCGGCAGCGGCGCCATGCCGTGCTGCTGATAGCGGTGATCCATAACCGGTTGCGAAGCAGGTTTATTGGTCACCAGAGTGATTTCCGGACGCTTATCCATACCGATGCCGGTGGCCACGACGGTGACACGCAGCTCATCATTCATCTCTGGATCCAGTGAGGTACCGATAACCACGGTCGCATTGTCAGAAGCGAATGCGCGGATAGTATTACCGACGGTTTCAAACTCATCCAGACGCAGATCGAAGCCGGCAGTGATGTTGACCAGCACGCCACGTGCGCCAGAGAGGTCGATATCTTCCAGCAGCGGACTGGAAATTGCCATTTCAGCAGCTTCTTCAGCACGATCTTCACCGCACGCCACGCCAGAGCCCATCATGGCATAACCCATTTCTGACATCACAGTACGCACGTCTGCAAAGTCGACGTTCATCAGACCCGGACGGGTAATCAGTTCAGCAATACCCTGAACCGCACCTTTCAGTACATCGTTTGCTGCGCCAAAAGCGTCCAGCAGCGAGATACCGCGGCCCAGCACTTTGAGCAGTTTGTCATTCGGGATGGTGATCAGGGAGTCAACGTGCTTGGAGAGCTCAGCAATACCCTGCTCAGCAAACGCCATACGTTTTTTGCCTTCAAAGTTGAACGGCTTGGTCACGACAGCAACGGTCAGAATCCCGAGATCTTTAGCCACTTCAGCGACAACAGGCGCAGCACCGGTACCGGTACCGCCGCCCATACCGGCTGCGATAAACACCATGTCTGCCCCATCCAGCGCAGAACGCAGTGCTTCGCGATCTTCTTCCGCTGAGGTACGACCGACTTCCGGGTTAGCCCCTGCGCCAAGACCTTTGGTGATATTGGTCCCGATCTGGATCGTCTGGCCGACCGCTGTTTTACGTAACGCCTGAGCGTCCGTGTTTACAGCAAAGAATTCCACACCTTCGATACGCTCGCGCACCATGTGCTCTACGGCGTTGCCACCGCCACCGCCGACGCCGATGACTTTAATCACCGCGTCATTGGTTAATTCCATAGGTTCAAACATGATTTCTCTCCGTTATGTGCCTGTTCGCCTGGAGATCATAAACATTGCCAGCATGATCTCCTTTTATCAAAATTAAAACTCTTTCTTCAGCCAGCTGTTGATTCGTTTAAACCAATTGCCAACTGAAGCACGTTTTTCTGTTTCTGCGTCACCGTTCAGGTGTGACTCTTTACCATAGTGCAGCAGGCCCACCGCCGTGGAGTAGTAAGACTCCTGAGCGTAGTCGGTCAGGCCCGTAATATTCAGCGGCTGGCCGATACGCACCTGCGTATGAAACACGCGTTGTGCGCAGGCTGCCAGACCTTCAATTTGCGCCGCGCCGCCGGTTAATACAATACCGGCAGCAAGATGATGCTTCACACCCTGCTGGCGCAGCTGCTCCTGCAGTTGCAGAATCTCGTCGTTCACCAGATTCAGCAGTTCGGTGTAGCGCGGCTCAATGACTTCAGCCAGCGTCTGACGCTGCAGGCTGCGCGGCGGACGTCCGCCTACGCTTGGCACTTCTACATTCTCATCTTTGCCGACAATCGATCCCAGCGCGCAGCCGTGGCGTACTTTGATCGCCTCAGCGTCAGTAGGCGGTGTACCAAACGCATAGGCGATATCGCTGGTCACAACGTTCCCGGCATAGGGGATCACCTTGGTATGACGCAGCGCGCCGCCGGTATACACCGCGATATCCATTGTACCGCCACCGATGTCGACAACACAGACGCCCAGCTCACGTTCATCTTCTGTCAGGACAGAAAAGCTGGAAGCCAGTCCGGCAAAAATCAATTGGTCAACTTTAAGTCCGCAACGTTCAACTGCTTTTACGATATTTTTCGCCATATCGTTGTGACAGGTGATTAAATGTACTTTGGCCTGCATACGGACGCCGGATAAGCCCACCGGATTCTTGATGCCCTCCTGGTAGTCAATGGCATACTCCTGCGGGATGACATGCAGAATGCGATGCTCATCACGTACGCGCACTGATTTAGCCGTATGGACAACGTTTTCCACATCATCCTGAGTCACTTCCTCTTCGGAAATCGGAACCATCCCGATTTCGTTCTGACAGCTGATGTGTTTGCCCGATAAAGCAAGGTAGACCGACGAAATCTGGCAATCCGCCATCAGTTCCGCCTGATCGATGGCGCGCTGTACGCACTTCACCACCGATTCCAGATCGTTTACGCCGCCTTTGTCCATACCCCGCGACGGGCAGCTGCCCACCCCGATAATATTGACCATACCATCAGGCAGAATTTCTCCAACCAGGGCGGCAACCTTCGCGGTGCCAATTTCAAGTCCTACTACCAGTTTTCTGTCCGTTGCCTTGATCATTATGGTTTAGCCTGTGCCTGGTTCTGTTGCTGATTACTGTCCTGTGGCTCAATCGGTGCCGGAACCCAGCCTACTGCGGCGCCAGAGTCATAGCGTAGATCAACATAATCAACACGCTTGCTTTCATTCTGGCCCTGCAGCTGCAGCTCCGGATAGAGCTCAATAAAACGGTTCAGACGCTTCATGGTATCGCTCCGTCCCAGTTCGATGCGGATATCGTCCCCGGTGACCAGCTGCCATGAGCGACGCGCCGTCATCGACGCGACCTTCAGGGTAAACTTGCTGGCCTGGAGCACATCCCGCAGGGAGTGATAACCCGCCAGCACCTCTTTTTCACTGCCTTCCGGTCCATAGAGCATCGGCAGATTCTCTTTGCCGACATGACTGGCCGGAACGCTGAAGGAGACGCCATCGGCATCTACCATGTGCGAGTCGTTCCAGCGTGCAACCGGAACATACTCCACCAGATTTATCTTCAGCTCATCAGGCCACTGCTTGCGCACGCTGACCTGTTTAATCCAGGGTAATCGTTCAATCTGTTGCTGAATGATATCCACATTCTGCGACATAAAGGTCCCCGGGGCGCCCAGTGACAGAATCGCCTGGCGAATATCATCATGCGTGGTGTAGTGGGTTTGCCCCGTTACGACCAGCTTTGATAGCGGCAGACGTGAAGCGTCATTCATCCACTTCAGGACCACCAGGCCACCGGCTATCATGGTGCCCAGCACCAGCAGCAGAAACACAATGCCAAACAGCCGTGCGCCGTTGCTGCGCCCGGTGCGGGCTCGCTCCTGAGGTTCGCGGTTGCGTACGCGTAGCGCTGCCTGAGACATATCAGTCAGCCAGCGCCAGGATACGCGTTACCAGCTGCGGAAAGCTGTAACCCGCCTGCCGTGCCGCCATCGGAACCAGACTATGGCTGGTCATGCCCGGCGACGTATTGACCTCCAGCAGCTGAAAACGGCCTTCGCTATCGGTCATGACATCCACGCGTCCCCAGCCACTGCAGCCCAGCGACTGCCAGGCAGCCAGCACCAGCTTTTGCAGTTCAGCTTCTTTTTCTGCACTCAGACCGCTGGGACAGAAGTACTGAGTATCGTCAGAAATGTATTTTGCTTCATAGTCATAGAAAGCGCTGGCTGTTTTAATTTTAATGGATGGCAGGATTTCTTCCCCGACAATTGCCACGGTATACTCATCACCGCTTAAAAAAGCTTCAATCAGTACATCGTTGTCGTGGCGAAACGCTTCATCCAGTGCCGCTGGCAGATCGTCAGCGCGCTCAACCCGGCTGATGCCTACGCTGGAGCCTTCACAGCTCGGCTTAACAAACAGCGGTAAACTCAGCGCGTCAATAGCGGTAGCGGTCTGCGCATCGATTCCCTGCTGATACTGCTCCCGGGTCAGCCAGATAAACTTGCCTGACGGCAGTCCCCTGCCCTGCCACAGTAGCTTGCTGCGCAATTTATCCATGGTGATAGCAGAGGCCATCACGCCGCTGCCCGTGTAGGGTAGCTGCATAAAGTCCAGCACGCCCTGCAGCGTACCATCCTCACCACCGCGCCCGTGCAGCGCAATAAAGACTTTGTTAAACCCCTGCTCTTTGAGCGTCAGCACCGATACATCACGAGTATCCACACCGTGCGCATCAACGCCCATTTCCTGCAGGCCAGCCAGCACTGCGCTGCCTGAATTCAGTGACACCTCGCGCTCTGCTGAGGTGCCGCCCATTAATACGGCGACTTTATCAGCCATGACGCGCCTCCTGGTTCGGTGCAGGCTGCAGCTGGCTTTCAGCCAGCCGGCGCGCGATTTTGCCGATGTTGCCTGCGCCCTGCACAATCACTAAATCGTCACCTGACAGCAGGGGAGCCAGCGCATCCGGCAGGGCGTCATGCTCAGTCACCAGAATCGGATCGACTTTGCCGCGACTGCGAATTGCCCGGCAGAGCGAACGGCTGTCGGCACCCGGAATCGGTGCCTCTCCGGCCGGATAGACCTCCAGCATCAGCAGTACATCCACCTGGGAGAGCACGCTGGCGAAATCGTCAAACAGATCGCGGGTGCGGGTATAGCGATGCGGCTGGAACACCATCATCAGCTTTTTATCCGGCCAGCCGGCGCGCGCTGCCTTGATCGTGACATCCACTTCGGTCGGATGATGACCATAGTCGTCAACCAGCATCGCGCTGCCCGGCTTGCCGTTTACGGCAGCAGTATCAAACTCACCCAGCACGTCAAAGCGGCGACCAGTGCCCTGGAAACTCTCCAGCGCCGCGAGAATGGCCGCATCCTCAATGCCTTCCTCACTGGCGACCGCTACGGCTGCCGCCGCGTTAAGGGCGTTATGGCGGCCTGGTGCATTCAGAGTAACCTGCAGCAGCGGTTTATCATGCCGGCGCAGGGTAAAATGCCCCTGCGCACCGCGCTGCTCATAGTTCTCTACCCGTACGTCCGCATCGTCGCTAAAGCCGTAGGTGGTAATCTGGCGACCCACGCGCGGGATCAGGTCGCGGATCACGACATCATCCACACAGAGCACCGCGCGACCGTAGAACGGCAGATTGTGCAGGAAATTGATAAAGGTCTGTTTCAGGTTCTCAAAATCGCCCTGATAGGTATCCATGTGATCCGCTTCGATGTTGGTCACAATGGCGACCATCGGCTGCAGATGCAGGAAAGAGGCGTCGCTCTCATCCGCCTCAGCAATCAGGTAGCGGCTGGTACCCAGCCGCGCATGCGTGCCTGCTGCTTTTACCAGGCCGCCGTTCACAAAGGTCGGATCCAGGCCACCTTCCGCGTAGATACTGGTGACCATGGCGGTGGTGGTGGTTTTACCGTGCGTACCGGCAATGGCGATGCCGTGGCGGAAACGCATCAGCTCGGCCAGCATCTCTGCGCGGCGGATCACCGGAATACGCTGCTCGCGCGCCGCCACCAGCTCGGGATTATCCTGCGCCACCGCGGTTGACACCACGACCACGCTCGCGTCGGTGACGTTCTCCGGACGATGGTTAAAATAGATAGTCGCCCCCAGCGAAGCAAGATGCTGGGTCACCGCGTTGGGCGCCAGATCGGATCCGCTGATGTGATATCCTTCATTCGCCAACACTTCGGCAATACCGCCCATGCCGGCACCGCCGATGCCAACAAAGTGGATGTGCCGGACACGTCGCATCTCGGGCACAATTGAACGCAGTTTTGCCAGTTGTTGTGTATTCATCGCTCTCTGTTACCTGTTTTCCTGTTCGCACCCGCATACGGATGCAGGCCTATTCATCAGGCCCGAAAATTTACTTTGCAGCGCGCGCCACTTCACGGGCAACGCGTTCGGTGGCATCCGGGATCGCAACCTGACGGGCCTGTTCAGCCATGGTCAGCAGCGTCGCGCGGTCCCACTGGCGCAGCGTCTCCGCCACCCCTTCCGCAGTAAACTGCGGCTGCTCAAAAATTCTGGCCGCGCCCGCGTTTTCCAGCGGCAGCGCATTCCAGTATTGCTGGCGATCTTTATGCTGAAACGGCACGAAAATAGCCGGCAGACCTGCCGCAGCAATTTCGCTCACCGTCAGCGCACCTGAGCGACATACCACTACGTCCGCCCAGGCGTAGGCAGCGGCCATATCGTCAATAAATTCTGTGACCTTATGCTGCGGCTGACCTGCAGCCTGGTACGCCTGCTGCACTATCGCCTGGCCGCCTCTGCCGGTCTGATGCCAGAGGGTAATGGCGTCGCCCAGTTCGGCGGCGACCTGAGGCAGCGTCTGGTTCAGGATCCGGGCGCCCTGACTGCCGCCAACGACCAGCACCCGCAGCGGACCGCTGCGATCGCGCAGGCGTTCAGCCGGCGACGGCAGCGCCAGCACATCGGTGCGCACCGGGTTGCCGACAATATCGGCTGCAGGGAACGCCCCGGGAAACGCCTGCATCACTTTGGTTGCAATTTTTGCCAGCCACTTATTGGTGAGTCCGGCGATACCGTTCTGTTCGTGGAGCACGACCGGGATACCGCAGCTCCATGCCGCCAGACCACCCGGCCCGGAGACATAGCCGCCCATGCCCAGTACCACGTCGGGCTGCCACTGTTTCATGATGCGGCGCGCCTGACGCCAGGCGTTGAAAATACGTACCGGGGCCAGCAGCAGCGCTTTGATCCCTTTGCCGCGCAGTCCGCTGATGCGGATGAAGTCGATCTCAATACCGTGTTTCGGCACCAGATCCGCTTCCATCCGGTCAGCCGTTCCCAGCCAGCGTACCTGCCAGCCCTGCTCCATCAGATGATGTGCCACTGCCAGACCGGGAAACACATGTCCGCCGGTTCCGCCAGCCATGACCATCAGCCGTTTGCTACTCATCGGGCACCTCGGGTAAACGCCTGCGCTTTCGCCAGGCGCGTTTCATAATCGATACGCAGTAAAAATACGATGGCGGTCGACATAATAATCAGACTCGATCCCCCGTAGCTGATCAGCGGCAGCGTCAGGCCTTTTGTCGGCAGCATACCGGCTGCCGCGCCGACGTTAACCAGTGCCTGGAAGCTAAACCAGACGCCAATTGAGCAGGCGAGAAAGCCGGAAAAACGCTGGTCCAGCTCAAGGGCGCGACGGCCAATCGACATCGCGCGAAAAGCGACGAAGAATACCATTAACAGGGCTAAAACCACACCGACATAACCGAGCTCCTCACCGATTATCGAGAAGATAAAATCGGTGTGCGCCTCCGGCAGATACTCCAGCTTTTGCACTGAGTTACCCAGCCCCTGCCCCCAGAATTCACCGCGGCCAAACGCCATCAGCGACTGCGTCAGCTGATAGCCGCTGCCAAACGGATCTTCCCACGGATTCCAGAACGAGGTGACGCGGCGCATACGATAGGGTTCGGCGATAATCAGCAGCACCACGGCAAAGATACCGGAGCCGATGATCGCAAGGAATTGCCACAGTTTGGCCCCCGCGAGAAACAGCATCGCCAGCGTGGTCACAAACAGCACAACCACCGTCCCGAGGTCCGGCTGCGCCAGCAGCAGTACGGCGAGGATCACCATAACGCCCATCGGCTTACAGAATCCCCAGAAGTTGTTACGCACCTCTTCCACTTTGCGCACCAGATAGCTGGCGAGATAGCAGAACAGCGAGAGCTTTGAGAGTTCCGCCGGCTGGATACGCAGCGGCCCCAGCGCAATCCAGCGCGATGCCCCGTTCACCGAGCTGCCCACGACCAGCACAATCAGCAGCATCAGCACGGACGCCACCAGCATGGCGTTGCTGTAGCGCTGCCAGAAATCCATCGGAATACGCAGGGTGACCAGCGCCATACCGAGAGCCAGCAGGATGTAAAACGCGTCGCGCTTGGCAAAATAGAAGGGATCGTCGTTCAGACGCTGTCCTACCGGCATGGAGGCGGACGTCACCATCACAAACCCGATAATAGCCAGACCAAACGTCAGCCATAAGAGCGTGCGATCGTATAGCACCACCGGTGCGTCGTCGCCATCGCGTGCGCCCATAACCCAGTCGCGCAGACGCACGGACAGGAAACTGGCAATAGCGGTTCCGGGTATACGCATCAGCCAGACTCCTTCGCCAGTTGCGCGAAGAGATCGCCGCGCTGCTCAAAATTACGAAACTGATCGAGACTGGCACAGGCGGGAGAAAGCAGCACCATGTCACCAGACTGAGCCGCCGTTGCAATCTGTGCGACCGCCTGCTGCAGCGTTTCGGTACGTGTCGCGACCTCTGGCCGCAGCGCGGCCAGCGCATCGCCATCGCGGCCATAACAGAACAGGCGGATATTATCGCCCTGCAGATAACGCGCCAGCGGTGAGAAATCCGCGCCTTTGCCGTCGCCGCCGAGCAGCAGCCAGAGCGTGCCCGCTACCTGTAATCCCTGCAGCGCCGCTTCGGTACTGCCAACGTTGGTGGCTTTGGAATCGTTGACCCAGCGCACTCCGCGCGCTTCATGTACTAGCTGGAAGCGGTGCGGCAGACCGCTATAGGTCGTCAGCGCTTTCAGGCTCGACGCGCGCGGGATAGCCACTGCATCTGCCAGCGCCAGCGCAGCCAGCGCGTTAGTGTAGTTGTGCTGCCCCACCAGCTTCATCTCAGCGGTGTTCAGGATCTTTTCACCCTGGGCGCGCAGCCAGGTACTGCCCTGCTGCCGGGTCAGATGATAATCGCCCAGGTCGACACCAAAGCTGATACAGCGCCGATCGGCGCCGCGCACTGGCATAGTCATGCCATCATCGGCATTAACGACACAAATCGCCGCGTTTTCATAAATACGTAACTTGGCGGCGCGATACTGCTGCATGCCCAGCGGATAGCGATCCATATGATCTTCCGTCACGTTGAGGATCGTGGCAGCTGCTGCTTTCAGACTGTGTGTGGTTTCCAGCTGAAAGCTGGAAAGCTCCAGTACATAGAGCTGAGCAGGCGATTTCAGCAGCGTCAGCGCCGGCAAGCCGATGTTGCCACCCACGCCCACCGCCCAGCCTGCTGCGCGGGCCATTTCGCCCACCAGCGTAGTGACCGTGCTTTTACCGTTGGAGCCGGTGATGGCCACAACCGGCGCCTGCGCTTCGCGGCAGAAAAGCTCAATATCCCCCACGATCTCAATACCAGCGTCCGCTGCTTCGCTCAGCGCCGGGTGCGCCAGCGCAATGCCGGGGCTGGCGACAATCAGATCGGCGGCCAGTAGCCAGTCGCTGTTGATACTGCCGGTATGACACGCTACCTGCTCCGGCAGCTTATCCAGGCCTGGCGGTGAGAGACGGGTATCCATGACGCGTGGCGTAACGCCCTGCCCCAGGAAGAAATCGACACAGGAGAGGCCGGTAATACCCAGCCCGATAATGACAACGTTTCTGCCCCGATAGTCAGCCATGATTAACGCACCTTCAGCGTAGCCAGGCCAATCAGCACCAGCATCAGCGAAATAATCCAGAAGCGCACGATAACGCGCGGTTCCGGCCAGCCCTTGAGTTCATAGTGGTGATGAATAGGCGCCATGCGGAAAATACGCTGGCCGCGCAGTTTAAAGGAGCCGACCTGCAGGATCACCGACAGCGTTTCAACCACAAATACGCCACCCATAATCACCAGCAGAAACTCCTGACGCAGCAGCACCGCCAGCGTGCCCAGCGCGCCGCCCAGCGCCAGTGACCCGACGTCACCCATGAAAACCTGTGCCGGATAGGTGTTAAACCACAGGAACCCGAGCCCGGCCCCGACAATCGCGGTGCAGACAATAACCAGCTCACCCGCGTGACGCAGATAGGGGATATGCAGATATTCAGCAAACTTCACGTTGCCGGTTGCCCAGGCGACCAGCGCAAAACCGGCAGCGACAAACACCGTTGGCATAATTGCCAGGCCATCAAGACCATCGGTAAGGTTCACGGCGTTGCCGGTGCCCACAATGACAAAGTAGGCCAGCACCACATAAAACAGACCCAGCTGCGGCATCACATCTTTAAAGAAGGGCACCACCAGCTGCGTGGCAGGCGTATCTTTGCCAGCCACAAACAGCGCAAATGCCACGCCGAGTGAGATCACCGACATCCAGAAATATTTCCAGCGCGCGATAAGCCCTTTGGTATCTTTGCGCACCACTTTACGGTAGTCGTCAACAAAGCCAATGGCGCCAAAGCCGAGCAGTACCACCAGTACACACCAGACATAGGGATTGGAAGGGTAAGCCCACATCAGTACGGAGATGGTGATTGATGTCAGGATCATGATGCCGCCCATGGTCGGCGTGCCGCGTTTGCTAAAGTGCGACTCCGGGCCATCATTACGTACCACCTGGCCAATCTGCAGCTTCTGCAGCCAGGCGATCAGACGCGGTCCCATCCATAATGAGATAAACAGAGCGGTCAGCAGGCTGACAATGGCGCGAAACGTCAGATAGGAAAAGACGTTAAAACCGGAATAAAATGCGACCAGATGTTCGGCCAGCCAGACTAGCATGTTCCTTTCTCCTTCAGTCCCTGTACTACCTGCTCCATGGCGGCACTACGTGAACCTTTAACTAAAATAGTGATCTCAGGATGCTGCGCGAGCAGCGCCTGCAGATGGGCGATCAGCGCGGCTTTGCTGGCAAAATGCTGGCCTCTGCCGCTGCTGTCGCTGATAAAGTGGCTGAGCTGACCGGTGCTGAGCACGGCATCCACGCCGGCAGCCTGTGCTGCGGCGCCCACCTGACGGTGGCACGCTTCCGCTTCCTCGCCCAGCTCGCCCATATCGCCTACTACCATAACGCGGAAGCCGGGCATCTCACCCAGCACCTGCGCGGCGGCCGTCATCGAACCCACGTTTGCGTTATAACTGTCATCCAGCAGCAACTGTGTCGCCGAGAGACGCACCGGGAAGATACGTCCCGGCACCGGCTGCAGCATTTTCAGGCCGGACTGGATGGCGGTCAGCGGTGCGTCGACCGACAGGGCCAGTGCTGCGGCGGCCAGCGCGTTGGCAATATTATGGCGGCCCGGCAGCGGCAGTTCGATAGCGATATCTCCGCGCGGCGTGTGCAGCGTAAAGCAGGTCACGTCAGGCCGCAGTACGATATCGCTGGCGCGAAACTCCGCATCAGTCAGCGGCTGCGGCGAAAAGTGCCACAGCGTTCTGCCGGCAAAATAGGGCTGCCAGTTAGCGAGATCGTGACTGTCGGCGTTTACAATCGCCGTGCCGTGCAGCGGTAAACCGGCAAAGATTTCGCCTTTGGCTTTCGCCACGCCTGCCAGTGATCCAAAACCTTCGAGATGCGCCGCTGCGAGATTGTTGACCAGCGCGGTCTCCGGCTGTACCAGCGCCGTGGTGTAGGCGATTTCGCCCTGATGGTTAGCGCCAAGTTCGATAACCGCATACTGATGTGCCGCGGTCAGACGCAGCAGCGTCATCGGCACGCCGTAGTCGTTATTCAGGTTACCAGCGGTGTAGAGCGTTTCGCCACACTGGCGTAAAATCGCCGCCGTCATCTCTTTCACTGAGGTTTTACCCGATGAGCCGGTCAGCGCCACGACGCGCGCGGTCGACTGCTGACGTACCCAGGCACCAAGCTGGCCGAACGCAATGCGCGTATCAGCCACCACCACCTGCGGCAGCGCAACCGATAACTGCCGGCTCACCAGCAGCGCCTGTGCCCCGCTGTTCATCGCCTGCTCAGCAAAGTCGTGCGCGTCAAAACGCTCACCCACCAGCGCCACAAACAGGCAGCCTGCGGTGACTTTACGGGTATCGGTCGTGACTTCATGCAGGGTCGCATCGCTGCCGTGCAGCGTACCGCCGCTGATGTCAGCCAGCGTTTGCAGCGTAATCGGGATCATGCCATTACTCCCAGCAGTCGGGCGACGGTGTCGCGGTCCGAGTAATCGAGACGACGATTGCCGATAATCTGATAATCTTCATGGCCCTTGCCGGCGACCAGCACGATATCTTCAGCTTTTGCCTGCATCACGGCGCTGGTCACCGCCTGCGCCCGGCCAGGCACGACGCGTGCGCGACCCGGATCGAGCAGTCCGGTCAGAATATCGTCCACAATCGCGGCGGGATCTTCGCTGCGCGGATTGTCATCGGTGATCACCACCACGTCAGCAAACTGTTCAGCAATCGCCCCCATCAGCGGACGTTTGCCTTTGTCGCGGTCGCCGCCGCAGCCGAATACGCACCAGAGCTGGCCCTTACAGTGAAGGCGCGCCGCTTCCAGCGCTTTCTCCAGCGCATCCGGGGTGTGCGCGTAATCCACCACAACGGTGGCTTTGCCCGCTGCACTGAAGACTTCCATGCGTCCGCATACCGGCTGCAGGTCTGCAGCGGTTGCCACTAAACTCTCCAGCGGATAGTCCATCGTCAGCAGCGTAGCCAGCGCCAGCAGCAGATTGCTGACGTTAAAGGCGCCCATCAGGCGGCTGTCAAAAGAGCCATCTCCCCAGCTGGAGCTGAAGCGCACGCGTGCGCCACCGTCGTGATACGCGACTTCAGTGGCATGGAGCCAGCGCCCGTGCCAGCCGGATGGCAGGTTGTTTGCCATGGTTACCGCGACCGCATCGGGCAGCTGCTGCAGCCAGCGATAGCCGGTCTCATCATCAGCGTTGATGATTGCGTCACCGATCTGATGTTCAGAAAAGAGCAGCCACTTGGCTGACTCATAGCTTTGCATGTCACCGTGGTAGTCGAGATGGTCGCGGCTCAGATTGGTAAATACCGCCGCAGCAAACGGCAATGCCGCCACGCGGTGCTGTACCAGGCCATGCGACGAGACCTCCATCGCTGCCAGGGTGGCGCCCTGCCCCACTAAGTCGTGCAGGATATGCTGAACCTCAACGGCCGAGCCGGTGGTGTTCTCTGCTGGCAGCAGCTGGCCATACAGGCCGTTACCCACGGTACCCATCACCGCGCCCGTCTCACCCAGCAGGTTAGCCCACTGTGCAATCAGCTGGGTGGTGGTGGTCTTGCCATTCGTCCCGGTAACGCCTGCCAGCTTCAGCTTGCTGCCCGGCTGCTGATAAAAGCGTCCAGCCAGCGCGGAGAGGCGCTGCGGCAGCTGCGCCAGATAGATCACCGGCACGCCGTGCAGTTCACGGATATCGCCGTCACTGGCCTCGCCTTCCGCTTCGGCAATCACGGCGGCAACGCCCTGCGCAATGGCCTGCGGGATAAAGCGCCGGCCATCAGCATGATGGCCCGCTACGGCGATAAACAGATCGCCGGCCGCCGCCGCGCGGCTGTCCAGCGTCATGTCACGAAGGGGACGCGCCGGCGCGCCGGCCACCCAGGGGGCCAGTAAATCGCGCAGGTTACGATCTGTCACTTGATGCCTCACTTCTGTTCTTCACTAATTCGTTTTTATCCACGACAGGCAGTGCGTCCGGCTCAATATTCATGGTGCGCAATACGCCGCCCATGATGGCGCCAAACACCGGCGCAGAGACTGCACCGCCATAATATTTACCGGCCTGCGGATCGTTAATCACCACGACCAGCGCAAAACGCGGCTGGCTGGCTGGTGCCACACCGGCGGTGTAGGCAATATACTTATTGACGTAGCGGCCATCGGGACCGACCTTTTTCGCGGTGCCGGTTTTAATCGCAATGCGATATCCTTTGATAGCGGCTTTTACCCCACCGCCGCCAGGCAGTGCCACGCTCTCCATCATATGCATTACCGTTCTGACCAGGTTCTCCGGAAAGACGCGCTCACCTGCAACCGGCGGATCCACTTTGGTAATGGAGAGAGGACGATTGATACCGTAGCTGCCAATCGTTGCGTAGACTCGCGCTAACTGTAACGGCGTTACCATTAGCCCGTAGCCGAAAGAGAAGGTGGCCCTCTCTATGTCAGACCACCGTTGTTTTTGAGGGTATAAGCCACTGCTTTCCCCGACCAGCCCCAAATTGGTCGGTTTACCCAGTCCAAAGCGCGCGTAAGTATCTACCAGCGCTGAGGAGGGCATCGCTAACGCCAGACGTGAAACCCCGACGTTACTCGACTTCTGTAAGACCCCGGTCAGGGTCAGTTCGTTATAGCGCGCCACATCTTTGATCTCATGACCGTTTACGCGGTATGGCACGGTGTTCAGTACGCTGTTCTCTTTTACCACCCCACGCTGCAGCGCAGTCATCACCACCATGGGCTTCACCGTTGAGCCCGGCTCAAAAATGTCGGTGATGGCGCGGTTACGCATGACATCTTTTGGCGTATTGCTGAGGTTATTCGGGTTGTAGGCAGGGCTGTTTGCCATTGCCAGGACTTCGCCCGTGCTGACATCAACCAGCACCGCCGTGCCCGACTCTGCTTTGTTAAAGGCGACCGCATTATTGAGCTCGCGATAGACCAGCGCCTGCAGCCGCTCATCAATACTCAGCGTCAGATTGTGTGCGGCACGGCTGTCGACCGACGAGATATCTTCAATGACGCGCCCGAAACGATCTTTACGCACCGTACGCTCGCCTGGCGCGCCCGTCAGCCATTTGTCGAAGCTTTTCTCAATCCCTTCGATGCCCTGTCCGTCAATGTTGGTGAAACCAATCAGATGCGCGGTGACCTGACCGGCCGGATAGTAGCGGCGCGACTCCTGGCGCAGATAAATACCCGGCAGCTTCAGTTTTTTCACATAGTCGCCAATGGCCGGATTAACCTGACGCGCCAGATAGATAAAGCGTCCTTTGGGGTTGGCGTTGATGCGCGCGGCCAGCTGATCCAGCGGGATCGACAGCGCATCTGAGAGCGCTTTCCAGCGGCTATCAAGGGTGACGCCGCCGTGACCAATCAGCTCTTTGGGATCGGCCCAGATAGCATTAACCGGTACGCTGACCGCCAGCGGACGCCCGGCGCGGTCGCTGATCATGCCGCGTGCCGTCGGCACCTCCTGCACGCGCAGCGAGCGCAGATCGCCCTCTTTAACCAGCCGATCGGGCTTGATCACCTGCAGCCAGGCGACGCGCGACAGCAGCCCGCCCAGCGCGAGTAAAATACAGCCGCACAGCAAAGCAAAACGCCAGCTTACAAAGCTGGCCTTATCTTCCTGTTTTTTTAACTTCAGCGTTTTGCCTGCGCCGCTCATTGAGGTCTGCGATTCCTTATTTCTGCACCACAATATTTTCCTGAGAAGGATCAACGTGCCGCAGCTGCAGCTTATCGGTTGCGATCCGCTCTACCCGGCTGTGATCGCCAAGCGCGTTCTCTTCCAGAATCAGGTTGCGCCATTCGATATCCAGCGCATCGCGCTCCAGCACCAGCTGTTCACGCTGCGCCGTTAGCAGGCGCGTTTTGTGCGTTGTGGTCACGACCAGTACCGAAGAGACCAGTACGGCAATCAGCAACAACACCGGGATCTTGCCAAAGCGCAGCAGGTCTCCGCCGATGACGCCGGGGAGACTGTGCCGCTCATTGCCAATCATGGCGCGGTCCTTTCAGCAATACGCAGCACCGAGCTGCGCGCGCGCGGGTTTTCCCGCACCTCTGCTTCGCCCGGAATGAGCTTGCCCAGCGTTTTCAGCTCGCGTCCGCCCAGCGCTTTCAGCTGGCTTTCCGTCATCGGAATTCCCGCCGGAACCTGCGGACCACGGCTTTGATCGCGCATAAAACGCTTCACCAGGCGATCTTCAAGAGAGTGGAAGCTGATGATGGATAAACGGCCACCCGGAGCCAGAACAGAAAGCGCGCCTTTGAGTGCGGTATCAATCTCTTCCAGCTCACTGTTGATCCAGATACGAATAGCCTGAAAGCTGCGCGTCGCCGGGTGCTTAAATTTATCTTTTACCGGCGTCGCGGCGGCAATGACTTCAGCCAGCTCTTTTGTGCGCGTCATCGGCTGCTCCCGATTGCGCTCTGTAATGGCGCGTGCAATGCGCTTCGCGAAACGCTCTTCGCCGTATGTTTTCAGCACAAAGGCGATATCAGCTTCTTCTGCCTGCAGCAGCCATTCAGCGGCAGAGTGACCCCGCGTGGGATCCATGCGCATGTCCAGCGGCCCGTCGCGCATAAACGAAAAGCCGCGCTCGGCGTCGTCCAGCTGCGGTGAGGAGACGCCCAGATCCAGCAGGACGCCACTGATTTTCCCGGTCAGCCCGCGCGCGTCGACATAGTCTGCCAGCGCTGAGAAAGGACCGTGCACAATAGAAAAGCGCGGATCGTTAATCTCAGCGGCGGCCGCAATTGCCTGCGGATCGCGATCGATGGCCAGCAGCTGTCCATTTTCGCCTAGCTGCGAAAGGATCAGGCGTGAGTGGCCACCGCGACCAAAGGTGCCGTCAATGTAAATGCCGTCTTCCCTGATATTAAGGCCGTTTACCGCCTCATCCAGCAGCACCGTGGTATGTTTAAAATTTTCCTGCATAGCTATAGCGATAAGTCCTGCAACCGCTCAGATAGAGGTTCCTGAGCTGAATGTTCTGCGTCAATATCATCCCTGACTTGTTGATACCAGGTCTGTTCATCCCACAATTCAAACTTGTTGAACTGCCCAACCAGCATCACTTCTTTTTTCAGTCCCGCATGCTGCCTTAAGATATTTGCCAGCAGCAGCCGGCCTGCACTATCCATCTGGCATTCGCTGGCATGTCCGAGCAGCAGACGCTGTACGCGTCGCTCTGCCGGATTCATACTGGATAAGCGAGCCAGTTTTTTCTCAATAATTTCCCATTCGGGCAGGGTATAAAGCAGCAGGCAGGGCTGATGCAGGTCGATAGTAGAGACCATCTGCCCCTGAGACTCTGCGAGCAGTAATTCGCGATAGCGCACCGGAACCGCTAACCGCCCTTTACTGTCGAGATTGACTAACGTTGCCCCGCGGAACATGCCAGCCTGACTCCTCAGCTACCGTTTTCACCACTTTATCCCACTTTTTACCACGAAACGAGTTTACGGAGCCGATGAAAACATTGTCAAGCCGCAACGGCAGGTGAATATCACTCTTTACATCCCGGAAAAATAAGCGGAAAGCGAAATAAAAAAGCGTGCGGAATGGCAAAGCAAAATTAAACCGATGAATAACAGTATAAAAATATCTGCTTACTTCAGACATGATTAAATTTGATTCAGATTTGGCTTAAGTACAGCAGCGCGGGGTTATGCGACAGCGGCGGCATTTTAGGGGATTTCTGAACGGAAGCCCAGCGCAAGCGCTTGGTGGCAGGGATTAAAAATGACTAACTTTTATCCAGCAGGATTAAATTGCTCGCTGTTTTGTGAAAATTAATGGCTGTTATTTACGCTTTTTTACGTCAGATAATTAATTGCCCGCCAGATAGTGAATAAATGGCGGGCATCATCGCGTCCGCTAACTCATTTTGTCAGGCGGCTTAACTGGCCACGATGAAATAAGTTACGGCGAATGCGCGTTAATCCGGGTTTGGGTTTGCGCGGCTCATCAAGAGACGCCAGCACCAGTTCCAGAACCCGCTCTGCAACGTCGCGATGACGCTGTCCCACCGCCAGTACCGGACAATCAAGGAAATCGAGTAATTCGTGATCGCCAAACGTGGCGATCGCCAGATCTTTTGGCAGCCGCCCTTCTCGTTTCAGCGTGACATCCATTACGCCCTGCAGCAGACCAAATGATGTGGTAAAAAGCGCATCAGGCATGGGATTTTCGTCCAGATAACGCTCAAACAGGGCAGCGGCGGCCGCGCGATCAAAACTGTTGCAGTAGAGGTAACTGACTGAACGCTCATCATCCTGCCAGGCTTCGCGGAAGCCCATTTCACGCAGAAAACTCACGGAAAGCTCCGGTAGCGCGCCCATAAACAGTACGTTTTTCACCGGGAGCTGACGCAATTCAGCCGCCAGCGCGCGCGCATCATCCTGATCGGCACCGACAACGCTGGTAAAGTGCTCACGATCCAGCGCGCGATCCAGCGCGACAATCGGCAGCGGATCGTTTATCCAGCGCTGGTAGAACGGGTGCTCCGGCGGCAGCGAAGTGGAGACGATGATTGCATCGACCTGACGCTGCAGCAGATGCTCGATACAGCGCATCTCGTTATCAGGCTGATCTTCTGAACAGGCGATAAGCAGCTGATAGCCGCGCTGGCGCGCCTGACGCTCCAGATAATTAGCAATACGCGTATAGCTGGTGTTTTCGAGATCGGGGATCACCAGTCCGATAGAGCGCGTGCGCCCTGCACGCAGGCCGGCAGCGACCGCATTGGGGTGGTAGTTATACTCGCGTACCACCGCCATCACTTTCTCAACCGTTTTGTCGCTGACACGATACTGCCGCGCTTTACCATTGATCACATAGCTGGCGGTGGTACGCGAGACGCCGGCCAGACGCGCAATTTCATCCAGTTTCACGATAACACCTTCATGTCGATAAGCCAGAGCTGGCGGAGATATCCGCAACGTAGCTGTGGATAAAATCTTTGTTACATCTAACCGCAGAAAACCGGCCTGAGCAACCGCTTTTCATCAGCAAACAAAGCTGGCGCATAAAATAAAAAAACCCGGCATTACGCCGGGTTAGAGTAAAGTGCAGTGATAACAGAGCGGGATTAACGCATGATGCGCTCGCCGCGTGATACGCCAACGATACCTGAACGTGCCACCTCAACAATCTCTGCTACTTCGCGTACGCTGTTGAGAAACGCATCCAGCTTGTCGCTGGTGCCTGCCAGCTGAACCGTGTAAAGCGTCGGTGTGACATCAACAATCTGTCCGCGAAAAATCTCTGCGCTGCGTTTCACTTCTTCACGGCCATAGCCGCTGGCCTGAATTTTGACCAGCATGATCTCACGCTCAACGTAAGCGCCCTGCCCCAGTTCAGTGACGCGCAGTACATCCACCAGCTTATGCAGCTGCTTCTCAATCTGCTCAATCACTTTTTCATCGCCCACGGTCTGAATGGTCATGCGCGACAGAGTAGGATCGTCGGTGGGCGCAACGGTCAGGCTCTCAATGTTATAACCGCGCTGGGAGAAAAGTCCGACCACGCGGGATAATGCGCCCGACTCATTCTCCAGCAGCACCGATAGAATACGACGCATAATTAAGTCCTCTCCGTCTTGCTCAACCACATTTCATCCATTGAGCCGCCCCGAATCTGCATCGGATAGACGTGCTCGCTGCCATCAACGGTGACATCCACAAACACCAGTCGCCCTTTTGCCAGCGTATCCAGCGCCAGCTGCAGCTTCTCTTCCAGCTCGGCCGGATGCTGGATAGCGATGCCGACATGGCCATACGCCTCAGCCAGGCGGACAAAATCGGGCAGCGACTCCATATAGGATTGTGAATGGCGTCCGGAATAGATCATATCCTGCCACTGTTTCACCATGCCGAGGAAACGGTTGTTCAGATTGAGCACCAGCACAGGCAGATCGTACTGCAGCGCTGTCGATAGCTCCTGAATGTTCATCTGGATGCTGCCATCGCCGGTGACACAGATTACCGTCTCTTCCGGCAGCGCCATCTTCACGCCCAGCGCAGCCGGCAGGCCAAAGCCCATGGTGCCAAGGCCACCGGAGTTGATCCAGCGACGCGGCTTGTCAAACGGGTAATAGAGTGCAGCAAACATCTGGTGCTGTCCGACATCAGAGGTCACGTAAGCCTCGCCGCCCGTCAGACGCGCGATTGTCTCTATCACCGCCTGCGGTTTGATCTTATCGCTGCTGCGATCGAACTCCAGACACTTACGGCTGCGCCAGGTTTCAATGTTCTGCCACCAGTCGCGCAGGCTGTCGTGCTGCTGCTGCGTGTCGCTCTGCGCCAGCAGCTCCAGCATCTGCACCAGCGTCTGTTTTGCATCGCCAACGATCGGAATATCTGCGCTGACCGTTTTTGAAATAGACGTCGGATCAACATCAATGTGCATGATGGTGGCATTCGGGCAATATTTTGCCAGATTGTTGGTGGTGCGATCGTCAAAGCGGACGCCGATGCCGAAGATCAAATCGGCGTTGTGCATCGTCATGTTGGCTTCATACGTGCCGTGCATGCCCAGCATGCCGACGCACTGACGGTGCGTGCCAGGAAACGCACCCAGCCCCATCAGCGAGGTGGTTACCGGGATGTTAAGCTGCTCAGCCAGCTGGCGCAGTTCCGCTTCGCATCCTGACGTGATCGCCCCGCCACCGGCATAGATTACCGGTTTATGCGCAGCCAGCAGTGTCTGCAGTGCGCGCTTGATCTGACCTTTATGGCCCTGCAGGGTCGGATTATAAGAGCGCATGCTGACGCTTTCCGGCCAGGCATACGGCAGCTTGTTCGCCGGATTAAGGATATCTTTAGGCAGATCGATCACGACCGGGCCAGGGCGTCCGCTGGCCGCCAGCCAGAACGCTTTTTTCAGTACAGTGGGGATCTCTTCCGTGCTTTTTACCAGAAAGCTGTGTTTGACCACCGGCCGGGAGATACCGACCATGTCACACTCCTGAAACGCATCATAGCCAATCAGCGATGAGGGCACCTGGCCTGACAGGATCACCAGCGGAATCGAATCCATATAGGCGGTTGCGATACCGGTGATGGCATTTGTCGCCCCCGGGCCAGACGTCACCAGCACCACGCCAACTTCGCCAGTTGCCCGCGCCAGACCATCTGCCATATGCACTGCGCCCTGTTCGTGACGCACCAGTACATGGTCAATTCCACCGACCGTCTGCAGCGCATCATAGATATCGAGCACTGCTCCGCCCGGATAACCGAATACCTGCTTTACGCCCTGATCGATCAACGAACGGACGACCATTTCGGCTCCTGACAACATCTCCATTTTCTGCCTCCAGGCGTCAGAAACAGCCGCGACGGGCAGCGCTGTCCAGCGCACGGTGTCGCATCTGTTCCCTTATCGCCAATTAAGATCAAAATCTTATGTTTATGCTCAGAAGAAGGAATTCATTTCCGCCTTCCAGATATCGGGAATCTACCTGAATGAATTCTTTTGAGAGTAGGACGATTACCATAACCGCAGAGCCTGCGGGCTGCAAACCGCCAGGGCCTGTGACGTGCGTTCTCTGACACGCAAGCCTCTGACGTGTCGGGTCAGGGTGCGATGAATAAACTAATCGTCAGGCATAAATTCAGAGGAATATGCTGGCCTGGAGATTATTTTCAGCGAGTTGTAAGAAATATATTTTTGTTATCGCCTGTTGCATCAGCCCACAATGTTTTTAACTTCTTTCTTTGCCGTGTGATTAACGTCAAAAATTGCCAGAGGCATTATATTATTCTGCCTTGCAGCCTGAGATTTGTATTTTCACCTGCCGCATACATTAAAATATAACAATAAAATCAACAACTTAATCAAAATAATCGCTTTATGATAGCGTACATTACATCTGCCCCTGCGATGCAGCACGCTATTTTTTTCGCGATCCTCCACAGGCGTCAATATTTCCAGCAGATCGCGCTTTTGGCGTAAGAAAAATAGCCGCTGGTTCAGGGTTGACATCACATCGCCAATCCAGTACCAATATGTACAGCACACATTTTATGGGGTCTGATTCATGTTTCGTTCTTTCCGCCTACTCGGTCTACTACTAAACGCATCCAGTTTGCGCGGTAGACTCGTGGGCGAAATCAACAACTGATTCCAACCCGCTGAAAGTTAAAAACCCGCGCCACTGCGCGGGTTTTTTTATGCTCGTTGCACCGGCGAAGTTAATGCAAAAGGAAGATAACCATGAGCCAGCAAGTTATTATTTTCGATACCACTCTGCGCGACGGCGAACAGGCGTTACAGGCCAGCCTGAGTGTTAAAGAAAAATTGCAGATCGCCCTGGCGCTGGAAAGAATGGGCGTGGACGTAATGGAAGTGGGTTTCCCGGTCTCTTCACCCGGTGACTTTGAATCGGTACAGACCATTGCCCGTACGATTAAAAACAGCCGCGTCTGCGGGCTGGCGCGCTGTGTCGAGAAAGATATTGATGCCGCTTACGAATCACTGCGCGTCGCCGATGCGTTCCGTATTCACACCTTTATCGCTACCTCACCGATGCATATTGCAACCAAGCTGCGCAGCACGCTGCCGGAAGTGATTGAGCGCGCGGTGCACATGGTAAAACGCGCACGTAACTACACCGATGATGTGGAGTTCTCCTGTGAAGATGGCGGGCGCACGCCGATTGACGATCTCTGCCGCATGGTTGAAGCCGCCATCAGCGCCGGTGCTACCACCATTAATATTCCCGATACTGTTGGCTATACCCTGCCTGGCGAATACGCCAATATTATCGGGCAGCTGGTTAACCGCGTGCCTAACATCGACAAAGCGATTCTGTCAGTGCACACCCATGATGATTTAGGGATGGCAACCGGCAACGCTATTGCTGCGGTACTGGCGGGCGCGCGTCAGGTTGAAGGCACGCTGAATGGTCTGGGCGAGCGCGCCGGTAACTGCGCGCTGGAAGAGGTGATCATGGCGATCAAAACCCGCCAGCAGATCATGAACGTTCACACCGCTATCAACCACCAGGAGATCTACCGCACCAGCCAGATTGTCAGCCAGATCTGCAACATGCCAATTCCGGCGAACAAAGCGGTGGTCGGCTCAAATGCGTTTGCGCACTCCTCCGGCATTCATCAGGATGGCGTGCTGAAAAACCGTGAAAACTACGAAATTCTGACGCCTGAATCGATCGGCCTGCACAAAATTCAGCTGAACCTCACCTCCCGCTCCGGACGCGCGGCGGTAAAACATCGTATGGAAGAGATGGGCTATAAAGAGGCTGACTACAACCTCGATGCGCTGTATGACGCCTTCCTGAAGCTGGCCGATAAGAAAGGTCAGGTGTTTGACTACGATCTGGAAGCGCTCGCCTTTATCAACAAACAGCATGAAGAGCCGGAATTTTTCCAGCTCAACGAATTCAACGTGCAGACCGGCTCCAGCGTCACGGCAACCGCTTCAGTCCAGCTCGGCTATGGTGAAGAGACCAAAGCGGATGCGGCCACCGGCAACGGTCCGGTTGACGCGGTCTATCAGGCGATCAACCGCATTACCGGCTTTGACGCCGAGCTGGTGAACTACAAGCTGACGGCGAAAGGTCACGGCGAAAATGCCCTGGGCCAGGTGGATATCGTAGTGAATTACAACGGACGCAAGTTCCACGGTGTAGGTCTCGCTACCGATATCGTTGAATCCTCTGCCAAAGCGATGATCAACGCACTGAACAACATCTGGCGAGCCCGACAGGTCGAAAAAGAACTGCAGCGTAAATTTAAAGAACAGAAGGAAACGGTGTAACTATGACTCACTCATATCATATTGCGGTCATGCCTGGCGACGGAATCGGCCCGGAAGTGATGGCGCAGGCGATGAAAGTGCTCGACGCGGTTCGCACCCGCTTTGGCATGCGTATCACCACCAGCGAATATGATGTTGGCGGTATCGCCATCGATCGTCACGGTGAACCACTGCCGCCTGCGACCGTAGCCGGGGCTGAGCAGGCAGACGCGATTCTGTTTGGCTCCGTTGGCGGCCCGAAGTGGGAGCATCTGCCGCCGGCTGGCCAGCCGGAGCGCGGGGCGCTGCTGCCGCTGCGCAAGCATTTCAGACTGTTCAGCAATCTGCGCCCTGCCGCGCTCTATAAAGGTCTTGAAGCATTTTGCCCGCTGCGCAGCGATATCGCGGCGCGCGGTTTTGATATTCTCTGCGTACGTGAGCTCACCGGCGGCATCTACTTTGGCCAGCCAAAAGGACGCGAAGGCAGCGGTGCACACGAGCGGGCGTTTGATACCGAGGTTTACCACCGCTTTGAGATTGAGCGCATTGCACGTAACGCCTTTGAAGCCGCACGCAAGCGCCGGGGTCATGTCACCTCCATCGACAAAGCTAACGTGCTGCAGAGTTCGGTGATGTGGCGCGAAATCGTGAATGAAGTGGCAAAAGCGTATCCTGACGTGCAGCTGGCGCATATGTATATCGACAATGCCACCATGCAGCTGATCAAAGATCCGTCGCAGTTTGATGTCCTGCTCTGCTCCAACCTGTTTGGCGACATTCTCTCTGATGAGTGCGCCATGATCACCGGGTCGATGGGCATGCTGCCGTCAGCCAGCCTGAACGAAGAGGGTTTTGGCCTGTTTGAACCCGCTGGCGGCTCTGCGCCGGATATCGCCGGACAAAATATCGCTAACCCGATTGCCCAGATCCTGTCGCTGTCGATGCTGCTGCGCTTCAGCCTGAACGCCGCCGACGCGGCGAATGCTATCGAACAGGCGGTCAGCCAGGCGCTGGAAGCGGGCCATCGCACCCGCGATCTGGCGGGCGACGGCCCTGCTGTCAGTACGGATGAAATGGGTAGCCTCATCGCGGGCTTCATTGCCGGAGAAAAATAAAAATGAAAAGCTTATACCAGAAGTTATTTGACGCACATGTCGTTCACGAAGCGCCCGATGAAACGCCGCTGCTCTATATTGACCGTCACCTGATCCACGAAGTGACCTCCCCGCAGGCGTTCGACGGCCTGCGCGCGCACGGCCGTAAAGTGCGTCAGCCGGAAAAAACCTTTGCCACCATGGATCACAACGTTTCAACCCAGACGAAAGATATCAATGCGTCGGGTGAAATGGCGCGGATTCAGATGCAGGAACTGATGAAGAACTGCGATGAGTTCGGCATTCAGCTCTACGACCTGAACCATCCCTTCCAGGGCATCGTACACGTGATCGGGCCGGAACAGGGCATGACCCTGCCAGGTATGACCATCGTCTGCGGCGACTCACATACCGCCACGCACGGCGCCTTTGGTTCACTGGCGTTTGGTATCGGCACTTCGGAAGTTGAGCATGTGTTTGCCACTCAGACGCTGAAGCAGGGTCGGGCGAAAACCATGAAAATCAATGTGTCGGGCGCCGCTGCGCCGGGCATTACGGCGAAAGATATCGTGCTGGCGATCATCGGTAAAACCGGCAGCGCCGGCGGCACTGGCTATGTGGTGGAGTTCTGCGGCCCGGCGATTGAAGCGCTGAGCATGGAAGGCCGCATGACGCTGTGCAATATGGCGATTGAGATGGGCGCGAAAGCGGGTCTGGTGGCGCCGGATGACACCACGTTCGCCTACCTGAAAGATAAGCAGTTTGCGCCGAAAGGCGACGACTGGGAGCAGGCCGTGGCCTACTGGCGCACGCTGAAGTCAGATCCGGACGCAGCGTTTGATAGCGTGGTGACGCTGAACGCCGCCGATATTGCCCCGCAGGTCACCTGGGGCACCAATCCGGGTCAGGTGATGGCGGTGGATCAGGCGATACCCGATCCCGCCTCGTTTGCCGATCCGGTTGAGCGCGCCTCCGCTGAAAAAGCGCTGGCTTACATGAACCTGCAGCCGGGCGTGAAGCTGACCGACGTGGCTATCGATAAAGTCTTTATTGGCTCCTGCACTAACTCACGCATTGAGGATCTGCGCGCTGCCGCGGCAATTGCCAAAGGGCGTAAAGTGGCACCCGGCGTGGTCGCGATGGTCGTGCCGGGTTCCGGTCCGGTTAAAGCGCAGGCGGAAGCGGAAGGTCTGGATAAAATCTTTCTTGAGGCGGGTTTTGAGTGGCGTCTGCCGGGCTGCTCTATGTGTCTTGCCATGAACAACGATCGCCTGAATCCGGGCGAGCGCTGCGCCTCGACCAGCAACCGCAACTTTGAAGGCCGTCAGGGCCGTGGCGGCCGTACGCACCTGGTCAGCCCGGCGATGGCTGCCGCCGCAGCGGTCTCCGGCCGTTTTGCCGATATTCGTGAACTGACTCAGGGAGCTTAAGCGATGGCGACTAAATTTACGCAGCACACCGGTATTGTCGCGCCACTGGATGCGGCCAACGTGGATACCGATGCCATTATTCCAAAGCAGTTTCTGCAGAAGGTCACCCGCACCGGCTTCGGTGCCCACCTGTTTCACGACTGGCGTTTTGACGATGATGCCGGCACACAGCCTACCGCCAGCTTTGTGCTTAACAAGCCTGAGTTTGCCGGTGCCAGCATTCTGCTGGCGCGCGAGAACTTCGGCTGCGGCTCCTCCCGCGAGCACGCCCCCTGGGCGCTGACCGACTTCGGTTTCCATGTCGTCATTGCGCCGAGCTTTGCCGATATCTTTTACGGCAACAGCTTTAACAATCAGCTGCTGCCGGTGCGACTGAGCGAAGAGGATGTTGACGCACTGTTCCGGCTGGTTGACGCCAGTCCTGGCATGCGCTTTACGGTGGATCTGGAAGCGCAGACGGTCACGGCAGGCGATAAGATCTATACGTTTGAGATCGACAGCTTCCGCCGCCACTGTATGATTAACGGTCTGGACAGTATCGGCCTGACGCTGCAGCATGAAGAGTCGATCGCGCGCTACGAGCAGCAGCAGCCCGCTTTCCTGCGATAATGATTAAACGCCGCTACGTCAGGTAGCGGCACGCTTTACGCGTCGGCGATCTCCGTCGCCGGCTTCACATCGCGCACGCGCGCGACCAGCAGCAGCGCCAGCACGGACATGCCCAGCGCCACCTGATAAACCGATTCATGCCCGAAGCGCTCGCTCAGGATCCCCTGCAGCAGCCCGGCCACGATCAGCCCGGTGGAGATGGAGGTGGTAAACAGCGTTGTTGCCGCGCCCGCCCGGCCGGGCATCAGATCCTGAAACCAGAGCATGCCAATACCGGCGATAATGCCGATAAAAGCGGCGTTAAACAGCTGCAGCAGCATCAGCGCAGTTTTTGAGGTAAACAGCACCAGCCCGAGATAAAAGAGAATTGCCGCCACGCCCGCCGCCAGCATCAGCGCGCGCTTGCCGACGCGCTTCGCGTAAAAGCCCGCCAGCAGCATAATCGGGATCTCCAGGCCGGCGGCCGTTCCCATCAGCAGGCCCGCCAGCTTTTCCGGCAGCCCCAGCGTGTTGCTCATGTAGAGCGGCATATCAATAAAGTACATGGTGTTGCACGCCCACATGATTACTGAGGCGATAAACAGCAGCATCACCTGCGCATCTTTCCACGGGCTGACCTGCAGCAGCAGCTGCTCCGGCGTCGCCACCACGCGCGGTACCGACGGCAGGCCGCGCCAGATCAGCAACATACTCAGTAAAAACATGCCCGCCACCACGGCAAACAGCGTGACGAAACCGAAATTGAGCGCCAGCGCAAATGAGAGCGGCGGACCGATGACCCACGCCAGCGACAGCTGCGCCCGCATCACCGAACTGAACATCACCACTTCACGCGCTGATGCGTCCGCGTACTCCCGCGCCAGCGCAAATATCTGCGGCATTGCGACGCTGGCCAGCGCGGAGAGCAGCACGCCCAGGCTTATCAGCGTGGCGTAGTGACGGTTAAACGCAAACAGCAGCGCGTTCAGAATGGCCATCAGGCAGCAAAAGAGGATCAGGTGGCGCCGGTCGCCGCGCGTGTCGGAGCGCTTTGCTACCAGCATACTGATCACAATGCCGCCGAGTGCGTTAATGGTGAAAAAGAGCCCGACCCAGAAGGGGCGTACCTGCACTTCGCGGGTCAGAAACAGGCTGAGGGTCGGTGCCTGCAGCGCACCCGCAACGCCCGCCATAAAGGTGACAGCCATAAAAGCGAGATAGACCGGATCGGGGCGGCGCTGCCGCGTTAACAGCGACTTCATGCAGAAATCCCTTTGGAAAAAACAGAAAAGAGTAGCGAAAGAGCGTAGACGATTTCACACCGCTATGAAAAAAGCCAGCAGAGAAAAATCTGCTGGCGGTGTAATTGCACCCTACTCAGAAAAATGTGCCACACGGGCGACACAGCTGGTTGAGCGCCACCCGGATCGGGTACCTCCCGCTCTTCCATTGAGTGGCAGTATGCCTCTATTATAGGGCAATAAACACTGAGCGAAATCGTCACGGAGTTCCCCTTTTATGCCTTCGGCCCGTCTGCAGCAGCAATTTATTCGTCTCTGGCAGCAGTGTGAAGGTCAGGATCGGGCGACAACGCTTGATGCACTGGCCAGCACTCTGCACTGTTCGCGGCGCCATATGCGCAACCTGCTTCAGGCGATGCAGCGTGAAGGCTGGCTGACCTGGCAGGCTGAGGCGGGACGCGGAAAGCGTTCGCAGCTGCGCTTCCGCTGTACCGGTCTGGCGCTGCAGCAGCAGCGTGCAGAAGCGCTGCTGGAGCAGGACGGTATTGACCAGCTGGTTCAGCTGGTTGGCGACAAAGCGCAGGTGCGGCAGATGATTGCCGCCCACCTGGGCCGCAGCGTGCGTCAGGGAAAACATATTCTGCGCGTGCTTTACTACCGTCCGCTGCAGAACCTGCTGCCCGCCTCACCGCTGCGCCGCTCGGAAACGCATCTGGCCCGCCAGATCTTCAGCGGCCTGACGCGCATAAATGAGGAAAACGGGGAAATTGAACCCGATATTGCTCATCACTGGCAGCAACTCTCCGCGCAGCAGTGGCGCTTTTATCTGCGTCCGGCCATCCGCTTTCATCACGGGCGCGAGCTGGAGATGGCAGATATTCTTGATTCGCTGCAGCGCAGCGCCGCTCTGCCGCTGTTTGCGCATATCTCGCAGCTGCACTCGCCGGCGCCCTGGACGCTGGATATCACTCTGACCCAGCCTGACAGCTGGCTGCCATGGCTGCTGGGCAGCGTCAGCGCCATGATCCTGCCGCGCGAATGGCCGTCCCTGCCCGACTTTGCCCGTCAGCCTGCCGGCTGCGGCCCTTACAGCGTGGTACGCAATCAGCAGACGCAGCTGAAAATTGCCGCGTTTGATGACTACTTTGGTTACCGGGCGCTGATTGACGAAGTCTCAATCTGGGTGCTGCCGGAAGTCAGTGACGAGCTGGTCTACTCTGGCGTAAAACTGCAGGGCAGCGAGGCGGATGAGATAGCGGAAGAGAGCCGTCTGGAGGAGGGCTGCTACTTCCTGCTGTTTGACCAGCGCTCCGCCTGGGGACGCCATGCCCGGTTCCGCCGCTGGGTCAGCGATCTGCTTAATCCGGTTACCCTGCTGCATCATGCCGATCCCGGCTATCAGCGTTACTGGTTTCCTGCCTGGGGCCTGCTGCCGCGCTGGCACCATCGCCGCGATCTGCGGGCGGCGGACAAGCCGGAAGGTCTGACCCGGCTGACGTTAAGCTGGTACAGCGACCACGTCGAGCATGAAGGCATCGCCAGCGCGCTGCGTCCCCTGCTGGCGCAGCAGGGGGTGGAACTGATCACCCGGGTGGTGAGCTACGAAGCGTGGTTTGCCGGCGCCGGAGAGAGCGATATCTGGCTCGGCAGCGTTAACTTCACCCTGCCGCTGGAGTATGCGCTGTTTGCGCAGCTCTATGAGCTGCCGCTGATGCAGCACTGCATTCCGCTGGCGTGGCATGAGGATGCTGCGCGCTGGCGTGAGAAACGCCTGCCGCTGGCTGAGTGGGCGCGCCAGCTGGTAGATCAGGACTGGCTGCATCCGCTGTTTCACCACTGGCTGCTGCTGGAAGGCCAGCGCAGCATGCGTGGCGTACGGCTGAACACGCTGGGCTGGTTCGATTTTAAATCTGCCTGGTTTGCGCCGCCGGCGTTATGACGCTTTCACGCCGTGGCGGAAATGTCTACACTAAGCCGTTCTCAACGGGGTGCCTGCGTCGTCAGGCTGAGAGAAACCCGTCGAACCTGATCCGGTTAATACCGGCGTAGGGATTTGAGATGTGCCAGCCTCAGATCCTTTGCGACTCACTCATATCCTCTCCTTAAGGAGCGCAAAGTGTTAAAGAACGTTCTGCCTGTCCTGCTGCTGTTGTCCGCACCGGTATTCGCCGCCAGACCGCTACTGACCGTCTATACCTATGATTCGTTCGCTGCTGAATGGGGCCCTGGGCCGGCGGTAAAGAAAGCGTTTGAAGCGGAGTGCGGCTGCGAGCTGCGCTACGTGGCGCTGGAGGATGGCGTCTCGCTGCTCAACCGTCTGCGCATGGAAGGGAAAAACAGTAAAGCGGACGTTGTGCTGGGACTGGATAACAATCTCCTGCAGGCGGCGGAGAAAACCGGCCTGTTTGCTAAAAGTCAGGTCGATACCGCGGCGCTGCAGCTGCCTGAGCGCTGGCAGAACGACACCTTTGTTCCTTTCGATTACGGCTACTTCGCCTTTGTGTATGACAAAAACCGCCTGAAGAATCCGCCCGCAAGCCTGCAGGAGCTGGTTGAAAGCCCGGAGAAATGGCGCGTTATCTATGAAGATCCGCGTACCAGTACGCCAGGCCTTGGCCTGCTGCTCTGGATGCAAAAAGTGTTTGGCGATCGCAGCGACGCGGCATGGCAGAAGCTGGCGGCGAAAACCGTTACCGTCACTAAAGGATGGAGTGAAGCGTACGGCCTGTTTCTCAAGGGCGAAGGCGATCTGGTGCTGAGCTATACCACGTCGCCCGCTTACCACATTATTGAAGAGAAGAAAGAGAACTACGCTGCTGCCACCTTCAGTGAGGGGCACTACCTGCAGGTCGAAGTCGCCGCCCGGCTGGCCGGCAGTAAACAGCCAGCGCTGGCACAGCGTTTTATGCAGTTTATCGTCAGCCCCGCTTTCCAGCAGACGATCCCCACCGGCAACTGGATGTACCCGGTGATCAAAAGCGATTTGCCGGCTGGCTATCGGGCGCTGAACGTGCCGCAAAAAGCGCTGCAGTTTTCACCGGCAGAAGTGGCTGACCAGCGCGCCGCGTGGATCAGCGCCTGGCAGCGGGCTGTCAGCCGCTGATGCCCGGCTGGCTGATACCCGGCGCGCTGAGCGCGCTGCTGCTGTGCGCCGTGGCGCTGCTCGCTCTGGGGGCGCTGCTGACGGCGGCCCCGCTGCCGGACATGCGCAGCCTGCTCAGTGACAGCTATCTGCACCACGTGCTGGCGTTCTCATTTGAGCAGGCGCTTCTCTCGGCACTCTGCTCCGTGCTGCCGGCCGTGCTGCTGGCGCGCGCGCTCTATCGCCGCCGCTTTCCTGGCCGCGCGCTGCTGCTGCGTTTATGTGCGATGACGCTGGTGCTGCCGGTGCTGGTGGCGGTATTTGGCCTGCTGAGCGTCTACGGCCGCAGCGGCTGGCTGGCACAGCTCTGCACGCTGCTGGGTATTCCCTACCACTTCTCTCCCTATGGCCTGCAGGGTATTTTGCTGGCGCACGTCTTTTTTAACCTGCCGCTGGCCACGCGCATGCTGCTGCAGGCGCTGGAGAGCATTCCGCCGGAGCAGCGTCAGCTGGCGGCTCAGCTTGGGCTGCGCGGCTGGAATCTGTTCCGGCTGCTGGAGTGGCCCTGGCTGCGTCGCCAGATCCTGCCGACCGCGGCGCTGATCTTTATGCTCTGCTTTGCCAGCTTCGCCACGGTGCTGGCGCTGGGCGGCGGGCCACAAGCGACCACGCTGGAGCTGGCGATCTACCAGGCGCTGAGCTTTGATTACGATCCCGGCCGCGCCGCGCTGCTGGCACTGCTGCAGCTCAGCTGTTGTCTGCTGCTGGTGCTGCTCAGTCAGCGCTTCAGTAAAGCGATCCCTGCCGGCAGTCAGACGCTGCAGGGCTGGCGCGATCCGCAGGATAGCGGGTTTGCACGCGTCAGCGACACGCTGCTGATTGCTCTCGCGCTGCTGCTGCTGCTGCCTCCGCTGGCAGCGGTGGTGGCCGATGGCGTGCGCGGCGGTGTGGCCGGCGCACTGCAGCAGTCGGCGCTCTGGCAGGCCACGCTGACCTCGCTGCGCATCGCCCTTGGCGCGGGCGCACTCTGTGTGATCCTGACAATGATGCTGCTGTGGAGCAGCCGCGAGCTGCGTCAGCGCCAGCGTCGGGCGAGCGCACAGGCGCTGGAGCTGAGCGGCATGCTGATTCTGGCGATGCCGGGCATCGTGCTGGCCAGCGGCTTTTTCCTGCTGTTTACCGCTACCTCCGGGCTGCCGGCGCGTGCCGACGGGCTGGTGATCTTTACCAATGCGCTGATCGCCATTCCCTACGCCATGAAAGTGCTGGAAAACCCGATGCGCGATATCGCCGCACGCTATGCGCCGCTCTGCGCCTCGCTCGGTCTCTCCGGCCTCAATCGCCTGAAGCTGATTGAGCTGCGGCTGCTGAAGCGTCCGCTGGCGCAGGCGCTCGCCTTTGCCTGCGTACTCTCGATTGGCGACTTTGGCGCAGTGGCGCTATTTGGCAACGCCGATTTCCGCACCCTGCCCTGGTATCTTTATCAGCAGATCGGCGCCTATCGCGGTGCCGACGGTGCCGCGACCGCCCTGCTGCTGCTGCTGCTCTGCCTGTTACTTTTTACTCTGATGGAAAAACTGCCGGGACGCCATGCTGACACTCACTGATCTTACTTACCTTTATCAGCATCTGCCGATGCGTTTCAGCTTCAGCGCTCAGGCGGGTGAACGGCTGGCGATACTTGGCCCGAGCGGCGCCGGTAAAAGCACGCTGCTGAGCCTGATCGGCGGCTTTCTGCCGGTCAGCCACGGCACGCTGCTGATTAATGGCCGCGATCACACCCGCAGCGTACCGGCGTTGCGTCCGGTCTCGATGCTGTTTCAGGAGAACAATCTCTTTCCGCACCTTTCGGTACAGCAGAATCTGGCCCTGGGTCTGCATCCGGGCCTGAAGCTCACGCGCGACCAGCAGCAGCAGCTGAGGGAGATTGCACACCAGACCGGACTGCATGATTTACTGACGCGCTTGCCTGGCGAGCTCTCCGGCGGCCAGCGGCAGCGGGTGGCGCTGGCGCGCTGCCTGCTGCGCAACCAGCCGGTGCTGCTGCTGGATGAGCCTTTTTCGGCGCTCGACCCGGCGCTGCGCCGCGAAATGCTGCAGCTGGTGCGCACGGTGTGTGACGCACGCAATATCACGCTGCTGATGGTGTCGCACAGTCTGGAGGATGCGCAGCAGATTGCCGCACGCAGTCTGGTGATTGCTGATGGCCGGATCGAGTGGGATGGTGAGACGGCGGCGCTGCTTCGGGGTGAGAGCAGCAGCGCCGCGCGCCTGGGTATTACGCCAGCTTAAGCGAAGAAGACTTTCCAGAGCAGCTGCAGGAAAACAGGCATCATCGGATGAAACAGCAGCGCGATAAACGCGGCGCTGCCCGCTACGGCCATCAGCGGCGCCAGCCAGCGCAGGCGCGCTTTCGGCAGGTAGCGGGTTGCCCAGTCGCGCGTTTTGTCACTGCGCCACCAGCGCCAGAGCAGCCATCCGCCCAGCCAGAGCAGAATCGTTACCAGCAGCAGCAGCCATTTAAAGCTGTCGCCCTGCGCCTGCGGCACATCAATGGCCACACCGGCGAGGATCCCCGGCAGCAGATAGGCGGGCGGCCACAAAATACAGCCGATGATATTGGGCGGCAGAAACTTCCGCACCGGCAGCTCAAGCATGCCGGCCGCCAGCGGGATCAGCGGGCGTGTCGGGCCGACAAAGCGCCCCACCAGCACGGTAAACATGCTGTGCTGATGCAGCGCATGCTCGGTCTTATCCAGCAGGCTTTGATACTTTTTCAGATACTTCCAGCGGTGCAGCGGCCCCTGAAACTTCCAGCCGATACCGTAGGAGATCCAGTCGCCCAGCAGGCAGCCAATCAGCCCCGCCGCCCACGCCGGATAGAGGCCAATCTGACCGCTGCCCACCAGCGCCCCCAGGCTGGCCATCAGCACGGTGCCCGGCAGCAGCAGACCCACAAACGCCAGTGATTCAAGAAAGGTCACCAGAGCGACGGCGAACAGCGCGTACTCCAGCGATTGCGTAAACAGGTGTTGAATCCAGGCTTCCATAGCTATCCTCTGCGGAATATGAAGGCTGGATTGTCCTGAGCCTGCGTCAGGGCGTCAAGCTTTTCCCGCTGCGCTGCAGAGAGTTGCCGACACTGTATAAACATCCATGATATACTGCGCATAATTTCTACTCCGGAGTCACCGTGACAGAACCGCGCGCAGGCTATCTGCTGACCCGTCACTGGCGGGATACCCCTTCAGGCAGCGAGATCACGCTGTGGCTGGCAACCGATGCCGGGCCGCAGCGGCTGGTGCTGCCCGCGCAGGAGTCAGTGGCGTTTATTCCGGAAGCGTTCCGCCGTCAGACCGAAGCGCTCATCCGCGACGAAGCCCATACCCGTCTGCAGTCGCTGACGCTGAAGGATTTCCATTATCGTCCGGTGTTTGGCCTCTATTGCCGCAGCCATCGTCAGCTGCAGCAGCTGGAGAAACGTCTGCGTGAGAACGGCATCAGCGTTTATGAAGCTGATATCCGGCCACCCGAGCGCTATCTGATGGAGCGCTTTATTACCGCCCCGGTCTGGTTCAGCGGCGAGCCGCGCGGTGAGACTCTGATCAACGCCCGCCTGAAGCCGCATCCCGACTACCGGCCGCCTCTCCGCTGGGTGTCGCTGGATATTGAAACCACCGAACGCGGCGAGCTTTACTGTATCGGGCTGGAAGGCTGCGGTCAGCGTCAGGTGTATATGCTGGGCCCGCCCAACGGCGACGCCAGCGCGCTCAGCTTTGAGCTGATTTACGTTGAGAGCCGCCAGCAGCTGCTGGAGCAGCTTAACGCCTGGTTCGCGCGGCACGATCCCGATGTGGTCATTGGCTGGAACGTGGTGCAGTTCGACCTGCGGGTGCTGCAAAAGCATGCCGATCGCTACGGCATTCCGCTGCGCCTCGGCCGTCAGCAGCAGCCGCTGGAGTGGCGTGAACACGGCTTTAAGCCGGGCATCTTTACCGCCCAGCTCGCCGGCCGCGTCGTGATTGACGGCATTGAAGCGCTGAAGTCTGCCTACTGGGATTTTCCCTCTTTCAGTCTGGAATCCGTTGCGCGCGAGCTGCTGGGTGAAGGTAAAGCGATCAATAATCCGTGGCAGCGCATGGAGGAGATCAACTGGCGCTTTGCCCATGATAAACCCGCGCTCGCGACCTATAACCTGAAAGATTGCGAGCTGGTGACGCGCATTTTTCACCATACCGCCATCATGCCCTTTTTACTGGAGCGGGCCAGCGTTAACGGCCTGGCGCTGGATCGGCACGGCGGCTCGGTTGCGGCGTTCAGTCATCTCTATATTCCGCGTATGCATCGTGCGGGGTATGTAGCGCCCAATCAGGGCGACGTGGCGCCGGAGGCGAGTCCCGGCGGCTATGTGATGGACTCCCGTCCCGGCCTCTACGACTCCGTGCTGGTGCTGGATTACAAAAGCCTCTATCCCTCAATCATCCGTACTTTTCTGATTGATCCCGTCGGGCTGGTTGAGGGCCTGGCCCATCCGTCTGACGCAGATTCTGTGCCTGGCTTTCGCGAAGCGCGCTTCTCGCGCCACCTTCACTGTCTGCCTGACATCGTGGCGCAGATCTGGCAGGGGCGTGAAGCCGCAAAGCGCGACGGCAACGCCCCGCTCTCCCAGGCGCTGAAAATCATCATGAACGCCTTTTACGGCGTGCTGGGCACCAGCGCCTGTCGCTTCTTTGATTCACGCCTCGCCTCCTCCATCACGCTGCGCGGCCACGCCATTATGCAGCAGACGCGGGCGCTGATTGAGGCGGAAGGGTTTACGGTGATCTACGGTGACACCGACTCCACGTTTGTCTGGCTGCAGGGCAAATATAGCGAGGAGCAGGCAGCGGCCACCGGCCAGCGGCTGACGACGCTGATCAACCGCTGGTGGCAGCAGCATCTGCAGCAGACGCTCGGTCTGACAAGCGCGCTGGAACTGGAGTATGAGACGCACTTCAGCCGTTTTCTGATGCCCACCATTCGCAACGCCGAACAGGGCAGCAAAAAGCGCTATGCCGGGCTGACCGGCAGCGGCGCGCAGCAGCGGCTGGTGTTTAAAGGGCTGGAGTCGGTACGTACTGACTGGACGCCGCTGGCGCAGCAGTTTCAGCAGCAGCTCTATGGCCGTATTTTCCGCGGGGAGCCCTGGCAGGATTATATCCGTGAAACTGTCGCACAGCTGATGGCCGGCCAGCTTGACGATCTGCTGGTGTATAAAAAACGCCTGCGGCGACCGCTGTATGAGTATGAGCGCAACGTTCCGCCGCACGTGCGCGCGGCGCGTCTTGCCGATGAACATAACCGCAGGCTGCAGCGTCCGCTGCAGTACCAGAAAGGCGGTTCCATCCGCTATGTGATGGCGACCGCCGGGCCGGAGCCGCTGGAGGTGCGTACCACGCCACTCGACTACGATCACTACGTCAGCAAACAGCTGCAGCCGATAGCGGATGGCATTCTGCCGTTTGTCGGCGACGACTTTGCTACACTGATTACCGGGCAGCTGGGGCTTTTTTGACAGGTGACGAATGCCCTGCCATCCAGTACCATAGCGCCCTTCCTGTATTTCAGCATGCACAACCTGACCAGACATCTGTCTGGCGCTTTGTTATTGCCTGAGAGCAGGCGAACGTCTTTAAGTCATTCAGAGAATCGAGCAAAAAATATATGGTATTTACACTGGGTCAACGCTGGATAAGTGATACGGAAAGTGAACTGGGACTGGGTACGGTCGTGGCGCTGGATACGCGCATGGTCACGCTGATGTTTCCCGCAACCGGCGAGAACCGCCTCTATGCCCGTCATGATTCTCCGGTCACCCGCGTGATTTTCAATCCGGGTGATACCGTTACCAGCCATGAAGGCTGGCAGATGCTGGTTGATGAAGTGCGGCACGAAAATGAGCTGGTGACCTACATCGGTACCCGCGCTGATACTGAAGAGAGCAACGTGGTGCTGCGCGAAGTGATGCTGGACAGCAAGCTGGTCTTCAGCAAGCCGCAGGATCGCCTGTTCGCCGGTCAGCTCGATCGCATGGATCGCTTCGCCCTGCGCTTCCGCGCGCGCAAATACCAGAGCGAGCAGTATCGCCTTGCCGTCAGCGGCCTGCGCGGCATGCGCACCAACCTTATCCCGCACCAGCTGCATATCGCACACGATGTGGGCCGCCGCCACGCGCCGCGCGTGCTGCTGGCAGATGAAGTCGGCCTGGGTAAAACCATTGAGGCGGGCATGATCATCCAGCAGCAGCTGCTGGCGGGGCGCGCCGATCGCGTGCTGATCGTGGTGCCGGAAACGCTGCAGCATCAGTGGCTGGTAGAGATGCTGCGCCGCTTTAACCTGCGCTTTGCTCTGTTTGATGACGATCGTTATACCGAAGCGCAGCACGACAGCGACAATCCGTTTGAAACAGAACAGCTGATTATCTGCTCGCTCGACTTTGTGCGCCGCAATAAACAGCGTCTGGAACTGCTGGCGGATGCGGAGTGGGATCTGCTGGTCGTGGATGAGGCGCACCACCTGGCGTGGAGTGAAGCGGCGCCCAGCCGCGAATATCAGGTGATTGAACAGCTGGCGGAGAACACGCCGGGCGTACTGCTGCTTACCGCCACGCCGGAACAGCTGGGGCTGGAGAGCCACTTTGCCCGTCTGCGCCTGCTCGATCCCGATCGCTTTCACGATTTCAGCCAGTTTGTCGCCGAGCAGCAGCACTATCGTCCGGTGGCCGATGCCGTCAGCTCGCTGCTGGCGGATCAGGCGATCAGTAAAGATGAGATGAACCTGATCAATGAGCTGATTGGCGAGCAGGATATCGAACCGCTGCTGCAGGTTGCTAACAGCGACCGCGACGGTAAAGAGGATGCGCGCAAAGAGCTGGTCTCAATGCTGATGGACCGCCACGGCACCAGCCGCGTTCTGTTCCGTAACACCCGTAACGGCGTGAAGGGCTTTCCAAAGCGCGAGCTGCAGCAGATCCGTCTGCCGCTGCCGGCGCAGTATCAGACAGCGATCAAAGTCTCCGGCATTATGGCGGCCCGCAAGTCGCCGGAAGAGCGCGCCCGGGACATGCTCTATCCGGAGCAGATCTATCAGGAGTTTGAAGGCGACAGCGGCACGTGGTGGAACTTTGATCCGCGCGTTGAGTGGCTGATGGGCTATCTCACCAGCAACCGCAAAGAGAAAGTGCTGGTGATTTGCGCCAAAGCGGCCACTGCGCTGCAGCTGGAGCAGGTGCTGCGCGAGCGTGAAGGTATTCGCGCGGCGGTGTTCCATGAAGGTCTCTCCATTATTGAGCGCGATCGTGCGGCGGCGTTCTTCGCCTCGCAGGAAGAGGGCGCGCAGGTGCTGATCTGCTCGGAGATCGGCTCTGAGGGCCGTAACTTCCAGTTCGCCAGCCGGCTGGTGATGTTCGATCTGCCGTTTAACCCCGATCTGCTGGAGCAGCGTATCGGACGCCTCGATCGTATCGGTCAGCTGCACGATATCCAGATTATGGTGCCCTGGCTGGAGAAAACCGCGCAGGCGGTGCTGCTGCGCTGGTATCACGAAGGGCTGGACGCGTTTGAGCACACCTGCCCTACCGGCCGCGCTATTTATGACGCTGAATATAACCAGCTGATTGAGTTCCTGGCGGCACCGGAAAACCCGCAGGGTCTCGATGAGTTCATCCTGAAAAGCCGTAAACAGCATGATGCGCTGAAAGCGCAGCTGGAGCAGGGCCGCGACCGACTGCTGGAGCTTAACTCCAACGGCGGCGAAGCGGCGCTGGCGCTGGCTGATGCCATTGCAGCTCAGGATAATGATACCGAGCTGGTAAACTTTGCGCTCAACCTGTTCGACATTGTCGGCATCAATCAGGAAGATCGCAGCGACAACCTGATTGTTCTGACCCCTTCCGATCACATGCTGGTGCCCGATTTTCCCGGTCTGCCGGAAGATGGCTGTACGATTACCTTTAACCGTAATCAGGCGCTGTCGCGCGAAGATACGCAGTTCATTACCTGGGAGCATCCGCTGATCCGCAATGGTCTGGATCTGATCCTCTCCGGCGATACCGGCAGCTGCGCCCTGTCGCTGCTGAAAAACAAGGCGCTTCCGGTCGGTACGCTGCTGGTTGAGATGATCTATGTGGTTGAGGCGCAGGCGCCGAAACAGCTGCAGCTTACCCGCTTCCTGCCACCGACGCCGGTGCGCATGCTGATGGATCGCGCGGGTAATAATCTGGCGGGCAAAGTGGAGTTTGAGAGCTTTAACCGTCAGCTTAACGCGGTTAACCGCCATACCGGCAGCAAACTGGTCAACGCTGTCCAGCAGGATGTGCATGCCATTCTGACGCAGGCGGAGCAGGCCGTGGTGCCGGAAGCGCAGGCGCTGATTGCCGCGGCGAAAGCGGAGGCGGATGAAAAGCTGAGCGCAGAGCTGTCGCGACTCGAAGCACTGCGCGCCGTCAATCCCAACATCCGTGACGATGAGGTTGAGGCGCTGGAGAGCAATCGTGCGCAGGTGCTGGCCAGCCTGAGCGAGGCGGGCTGGCGTCTCGATGCGCTGCGCCTGATCGTCGTAACGCACCAGTAAGCAGGCGAGACTGACATGCTGATGGAACCCTACAATCCGCCGTCCGAACCCTGGCTGCATATTCTGTATCAGGACGCGCACATTATGGTCGTCAACAAACCGAGCGGATTGCTCTCGGTGCCGGGCCGGCTGGAGGAGCACAGGGATAGCGTGATGACGCGCATCCAGCGTGATTTTCCGCAGGCGGAATCGGTGCACCGGCTCGATATGGCGACCAGCGGCGTGATTGTGGTGGCGCTGAATAAGGCGGCAGAGCGCGAGCTGAAGCGTCAGTTTCGCGAGCGTGAGCCGTCAAAGCACTACGTGGCGCGCGTCTGGGGCCATCCGGCAGCGGAAAAGGGCCTGATCGATCTGCCGCTGATTTGCGACTGGCCGAACCGGCCAAAGCAGATGGTGAGTCACGAACTGGGAAAACCGGCTCAGACGGAGTATGAAGTGCTGGAGTATGCCGCCGATAACAGCGCGCGCGTGCTGCTGAAGCCCATTACCGGTCGTTCACACCAGCTGCGCGTGCATCTGCTGGCGCTGGGACATCCGATCCTCGGCGATCGTTTCTATGCGCATGAGGCGGCGCTGGCGATGGCAGCGCGTCTGCAGCTGCATGCGGAGTCGCTGACCATTACCCATCCGGTATTTGGCAGCAGCATGACATTTCGGCAGCCAGCGGAGTTCTGACCTGCGTCACCCCGCCCTCTTTCCGGTAAAAAGGGCGGGATGGCCGGGCTATTTAAACCCTTTCTCTTTGCGGATCAGGTCGTATGCGGCCTGAATCTCCTGCGCTTTCTGTTTCGCCATCTCCATCATTTCCGGCGGCAGACCTTTCGCCACCAGCTTATCGGGATGATGTTCACTCATCAGCTTGCGATAGGCGCGTTTAATGGTGGTGTTATCATCACTGCTTTTCACGCCCAGTACGCTGCAGGCGTCTTCCAGCGTGGGTCCGTGCTTCGTCTGCTGCCAGCCGCCGCCTGAGGCCCCGGCGCCGCCAAACTGCTGGCCGCCTTCCATCATGCGCAGAAACTGATCGAACTGCTGGCGTGAAATCCCCAGCTCTTCGGCAATCACATACAGCACCTGCCGCTCGTTCGGATGCAGCGAACCATCCGCAAATGCCGCCTGAATCTGAATTTCCAGAAACATCCGAATCAGATCGAAACGGCCAAAACAGGCGCTGCGCAGCTCACGCAGTTTGTTGCGCAGCGGATAGTCGCTCTGTTTCCCTTCACGAAAGGCGCGCTGCGCGGCAGTGCGGGCCTCTCCGTGCAGCTGCATACGATCCATAAACAGCGACGCAATCTGAATATCCGCTTCGGTGACGCGCCCTTTCGATTTGGTCAGATGCCCCATGACCTGAAACGTCGTGCTGAAAAACAGCGTCTGCCGCGACTGATTATTGGCAAAGTATCCCTGCCCTTTTACGCTGCGCACTTTATCAATCAGATGACCAATGATCAGACCCAGGACAATGCCCCAGAACCCCGCGCCTGACATCACGCCAAGCGCAAGACCAATAACTTTTCCCCAGTAGCGCATAAACTCCTCAATTCGCCATGCTTGTGGCTGAAAATTGCATTATCATACCTGTCATTTATCTCCGCGCCTAACGGCAACGCAGACAGAAAAGGATTAACGCTGGCACTACGCCGGGCGGTAAGTTAGTCTCTGTCCGGATTGTCGGCATGATGCCAGTGTCCATGGAATTATCGAAACCGCGTATGAAAAAACGTATACCTACCCTGCTGGCAACCATGATTGGTGCCGCACTTTATAGTCAGCACGCGCTGGCCGACGATTTGATGTCGCAGTGTATGCTGGGCGTGCCAAGCTACAACCGCCCGGTTATCAATGGTGACGCTAACTCCCTGCCGGTAACCATCAATTCCGATTCGGCAAAAGGCAATTATCCGGACGATGCAGTATTCACCGGTAATGTCGATGTGCAGCAGGGTAACAGCCGTCTGCGCGCTGACGAAATGCAGCTGCATCAGCGTCAGCAGGAGGGCCAGACCGCGCCGGTACGCACCGTGGATGCGCTGGGCAATGTGCACTATGACGATAATCAGGTCATCCTGAAAGGTCCGAAAGCCTGGTCCAATCTGAACACCAAAGACACTAACGTCTGGAACGGCAACTACCAGATGGTGGGTCGCCAGGGACGCGGTGATGCCGACCAGATGAAGCTGCGTGGCAATAACCGGTATACCATCCTCGAAAATGGCACTTTTACCTCCTGTCTGCCGGGCTCTAACAGCTGGAGCGTGGTGGGATCAGAGGTGATCCAGGATCGTCAGGAAGAGGTGGCGGAGATCTGGAACGCGCGCTTTAAACTCGGCAATGTGCCGGTGTTTTATAGCCCTTATCTGCAGCTGCCGATCGGCGATCGTCGTCGCTCCGGTTTCCTGATCCCGAATGCGAAATATGGCAGTAATAACGGCTTCGAGTTTATGCTGCCGTACTACTGGAATATTGCGCCGCAGGCGGATGCCACGCTGACGCCGCACTATATGAGCAAGCGCGGTACGCAGCTGCAAACGGAGTTCCGTTACCTTACGGTGTTTGGCGCCGGCCTGATGGAGCTGGATTACCTGCCGTCCGATAAGCAGTATGAAAAAGATCGCGCGGCGCGCTCTTCTATTGAAGACGATCAGGACTCTAAACGCTGGCTCTTCTTCTGGCGCCACTCAGGCGTTTACGATCAGCACTGGCGCTTTGCGGCGGATTATACCAAGGTCAGCGATCCCTACTATTTCAACGATATCGACTCGAAATATTACAGCTCGACCAATAACTATGCGACGCAGAAATTCAGCATCGGCTACGCGGATACCAACTGGGATGCGACGCTGTCGACCAAAGATTTCCAGGTCTTCGGCAATACCAGCTCTGCCAACGTCTACCGTGCTGCGCCGCAGCTTGACGTTAACGCCTACCAGAATGATATCGGTCCGTTTGATGGTCGCGTCTACGCCCAGGCGGTGAAGTTTACCAACGTCAGCAACCGGATGCCGGAAGCGACGCGTCTGCATATTGAGCCGACGCTGAATCTGCCGCTCTCCAACGGCTGGGCCAGTCTTGATACCGAAGCAAAACTGCTGGCGACGCACTATCAGCAGGACAACATCGAAAGCTATAACACCCGTTTTAATCCCGACGCCACAAACAACAACAGCGGGCGGCTGAAAGATTCCGTAAACCGTACGCTGCCGCAGTTTAAAGTGGATGGCCGTCTGGTATTTGACCGGGATATGGACTGGTCGCAGGGCTATACCCAGACGCTGGAGCCGCGCGTTCAGTATCTCTATATTCCGTATCGCGATCAGAGCAACATCTATCCTTACGACTCTACGCTGCTGCAGACCGACTATACCGGCCTGTTCCGCGATCGCACCTATAGCGGTCTCGATCGCATCGCCTCCTCAAATGAAGTGGCAAGCGGCGTAACAACACGCATTTATGACAACGATCTGGTTGAACGTTTTAACGTTTCTGTAGGTCAAATCTACTCGTTTACTCCGTCGCGTACCGGCGTAAACCAGACGAATAAAGAAGATGATACCGGCAGCCTGGTATGGGCTGGCGACACGTACTGGAAAATCAGCGATCGCTGGAACGTCCGTGGCGGACTGCAGTATGACACCCGTCTCGACAACGTTTCACAGGGTAATACGGTACTGGAGTATCGCCGTGATGCCGATCGCATGCTGCAGCTGAGCTATCGCTACAGCAGCCCGGAATATGTCGCGCAGGCGCGTAACAACGCCAGCCTGATCAACAATCCGATTTATAAAAATGGCATTTCGCAGGTCGGTGCAACCGGCAGCGTACCGATTGCCGATGCCTGGTCGCTGGTGGGGGCATACTACTATGATACCCGCAACAGCCGTCCGGCAGAGCAGCTGGTAGGCGTGCAGTACAGCTCCTGCTGCTACGCTATTCGTTTGGGCTACGAGCGCAAGATTAACGGCTGGGAAAACAACGACAGTAAATATGACAACCAAATCTCATTCAACATTGAGCTGCGTGGCCTGAGTTCCAACTACGGCTTAGGCACTAATGAAATGCTGCGTCAGGGCATTATTCCCTATCAGCGCGCATTCTGATGTTGTGATGTTTGACAGGCGATCCCGCAGTGCGGAAACAATAATGGATAAAGTATGAAGAACTGGAGAATGCTGATTCTGGGTGCGGCGATGTCGGCCGGCACCGCTTTCGCAGCCCCACAGGTAGTTGATAAAGTCGCCGCCGTCGTGAACAACGGCGTGGTGCTGGAAAGTGACGTCGATAACATGATGCGCACGGTAAAATCCCAGGCGCAGCAGGCGGGTCAGCAGCTGCCTGAGGACCGTACGTTGCGTCATCAGATCCTTGAGCGTCAGGTCATGGATAACATTATTCTGCAGATGGGTGAAAAAGCGGGCCTGCAGATCAGCGATCAGCAGCTGGATCAGGCGATCCAGAATATCGCTGCGCAGAACCGTATGAGCGTCGATCAGCTGCGCAGTCGCCTCGCCTACGACGGCATGAACTACAGCGACTACCGTGCGCAGATCCGTAAAGAGATGCTGATCTCTGAAGTGCGTAACAATGAAGTGCGCCGTCGCGTCACCATTCTGCCGCAGGAAGTTGATACGCTGGCGAAGCAGATTGGTTCACAGAACTCGCAGGGCACCGAGCTGAATATCAGTCAGATTCTGCTGCCGCTGCCGGAAAATCCTACGCAGCAGCAGGTTGACGATCAGGAAGCGCTGGCACGTCAGCTGGTGGGGGAGATCAAAGGCGGTGCCGATTTCGGTAAGCTGGCGGTGACCTACTCAGCCGATCCTCAGGCGCTGAAAGGCGGCAACATGGGCTGGGGTAAAATTGAAGAGCTGCCGACGCTGTTCTCACAGGCGCTGAGCAGCGCGAAAAAAGGCGATGTGGTCGGTCCGATTCGTTCCGGCGTGGGCTTCCATATCCTCAAAGTCAACGATCTGCGTGGTGAGAGCAAGAATATCTCGGTCACTGAGGTACACGCCCGCCATATTCTGCTGAAGCCATCACCGATCCTGAGCGACGATCAGGCGCGTGAAAAAATTACGCAGCTGGCCGCTGACATCAAAAGCGGAAAAACTACCTTTGCCGCTGCTGCCAAACAGTTCTCTGACGATCCGGGTTCAGCTAACCAGGGCGGCGATCTTGGCTGGGCGTCACCCGACATCTACGATCCCGCTTTCCGCGACGCGCTGCTGAAGCTGCAGAAAGGTCAGGTCAGCGCACCGGTGCACTCTTCGTTTGGCTGGCATCTGATTCAGCTGCTGGATACGCGCCAGGTGGATAAAACCGATGCGGCGCAGAAAGAGCGCGCCTATCGCCTGCTGTTCAACCGTAAGTTTGCAGAAGAAGCGCAGACCTGGATGCAGGAGCAGCGCGCCAGCGCCTACGTGAAGATCCTTGATGGCAACTGATAGCTATCGCGTTGCGATCACGCCCGGCGAACCCGCCGGGATTGGTCCCGATCTTACGGTGCAGCTGGCACAGCGCAACTGGCCGGTTGAACTGGTCGTCTGTGCTGACGGCGAAGTGCTGCGGCAGCGTGCCGCGCAGCTTGGCCTGCCGCTAACCCTGCAGCCGTGGCAGCCTGACCGCGCCCCGCAGCCGCAGCAGGCAGGTACCCTGACGCTGCTGCAGATTGATACGGCACAGCCGGTGGCGCCAGGTCAGCTCTGCGTGGCTAACGGTGCGTACGTCCTTGAGACGCTGGCGCGCGCCTGTGACGGTGCGCTTCAGGGCGAGTTTGCGGCGCTGATCACCGGACCGGTACATAAAGGCGTTATCAACGACGCCGGCATTCCGTTTACCGGCCATACCGAATTTTTTGCCGATCGCGCCGGTGGCGACCGCGTGGTTATGATGCTGGCAACCGAGTCGCTGCGCGTAGCGCTGGCAACTACCCACCTGCCGCTGAAAGATGTCTCTGCCGCCATCACGCGCGAGAGCCTTCATGAGGTCATCACCATTCTGCATCAGGATTTGCAGCAGAAATTTGGCCTGGCGCAGCCGCATATCTTTGTCTGCGGTCTTAATCCGCACGCTGGCGAAGGCGGGCATATGGGGCGTGAAGAGATTGACACTATTACGCCAGCGCTGGATGCGCTGCGTCAGCAGGGCATCCGTCTGACGGGGCCACTGCCGGCCGATACGCTATTTCAGCCTAAGTATCTGCAACATGCCGATGCGGTGCTGGCGATGTATCATGACCAGGGATTGCCGGTCCTTAAATATCAGGGTTTTGGCCGGGCGGTGAATATCACCCTGGGCCTGCCTTTTATCCGAACCTCTGTCGATCACGGTACCGCGCTGGAACTGGCCGGTCTTGGACAGGCAGAGCCGGGCAGCTTTATCACGGCGCTTAATCTCGCCATCACTATGATCAAGAGCAGTAATGAATAATCGCGTCCATCAGGGGCATTACGCCCGTAAACGTTTCGGGCAGAACTTCCTGAACGATCAGTACATTATCGATAGCATCGTCTCTGCTATTCATCCGCAAAAGCAGGAGGCGCTGGTCGAGATCGGTCCCGGTCTCGGTGCCCTGACCGAGCCGGTAGGCGAACGCCTGGACGCGCTGACCGTCGTTGAGCTGGATCGCGATCTGGCGGCTCGCCTGCAGACGCATCCGTTCCTTGGTCCCAAGCTGACCATTTATCAGCAGGATGCGATGACCTTTGATTTTGCGGCGCTGGCGCAGGAGAAAGGTCAGCCGCTGCGCGTGTTCGGCAACCTGCCCTACAACATCTCCACGCCGCTGATGTTTCATCTTTTCAGCTATACTGGTTCGATCAAAGATATGCACTTCATGCTGCAGAAAGAGGTGGTTAACCGTCTGGTTGCCGGCCCGGGCAGTAAAGCATATGGTCGTCTCAGCGTGATGGCGCAATATTACTGCCAGGTGATCCCGGTCCTTGAAGTGCCGCCGCAGTCGTTTACGCCGCCACCTAAAGTGGATTCTGCCGTGGTGCGACTGGTGCCTTATGCACAGCCGCCTTACCCGGTCAGTGATGTTAAGATCCTGAGCCGCATTACCACCGAGGCTTTTGGTCAGCGTCGTAAAACGTTGCGTAACAGCCTGGGTCATCTGGTTGCGGCGGGTGCGCTGGAAGAGTTAAATATTGATACCTCGCTACGTGCTGAAAACGTCAGCGTTGCGCAGTATTGTCAGCTGGCAAACTGGCTGGGTAACCATCAGGCAAAAACAGCGGAGAACTAAGTGCATGAGTGATATGGCGCGCGTCTGTGTTCAGGTACTGAGTCAGTATGTGGAATCGCAATCCTCACCGGACGAGGATCGCTACGTGTTTGCCTATACCATCACTATCCGCAATCCCGGGCGCACGCGCGTTCAGCTGCGCAGCCGCTACTGGCTGATCACCAACGGCAACGGCCGCGAAACGGAAGTTCAGGGCGATGGCGTAGTGGGCGAGCAGCCGTTTATCGAACCGGGTGGCGAATACCAGTATACCAGCGGTGCGATTCTGGAAACGCCGATGGGCACCATGCAGGGCCACTACGTTATGATCGATGAAGAGGGCAGCGCCTTTAACGTCGATATTCCGGTGTTTCGCCTCGCCGTGCAAACCCACATTCACTGATCCCCCCCGCCCGGCTCGTCCGGGCGGCGCGTTTTACCGGACTGATATCATGAGTACATATCTGATTGGCGATATCCACGGCTGTTATGATGAGCTGCGCGCGCTGCTGGCGCAGGTAAGCTTTGATCCGCAGCAGGATGAACTCTGGCTGACCGGCGACCTTGTGGCGCGCGGTCCCGGTTCACTTGATGTGCTGCGCTACGTAAAATCACTGGGTGACAGCGTACGCATGGTGCTGGGTAATCATGACCTGCACCTGCTGGCGGTTTTCGCCGGGATCAGCCGTAATAAACCGAAAGATCGCCTGACGCCGCTGCTGGAGGCGGACGATGCTGATGCGCTGATCAACTGGCTGCGGCGCCAGCCGCTGCTGCAGGTTGATGAAGAGAAAAAGCTCGTCATGGCGCATGCCGGCATTACCCCTCAGTGGGATCTCGCGACGGCAAAAGCGTGCGCGCGTGAAGTAGAAGCGGTGCTCTCCAGCGACAGCTATCCGTTGTTTCTGGATGCGATGTATGGCGATATGCCCAACAACTGGACGCCGGAACTGAGTGGCCTGGCGCGCCTGCGATTCAGTACGAATGCCCTGACGCGCATGCGTTTCTGCTTCCCCAACGGCCAGCTGGATATGATCTGCAAAGAGGCGCCCGACTCCGCCCCACCGCCGCTGCGGCCCTGGTTCAACGTGCCGGGTAAAATGGGCAGTGACTACACGCAGATTTTCGGCCACTGGGCCTCCCTTGAAGGCAAAGGCACTCCCGATCACGTTATTGGTCTGGATACCGGCTGCTGCTGGGGCGGCACGCTGACGCTGCTGCACTGGGAAACACAGCAATACTATGTACAGCGCTCCCGGCGTGAAGCCGCACTGGCCGCTGAAGGCGCCGCCGCGACTCCTCCGCTAAACAATACGCCATAAAAAAAGCCCCGCGATGTCAGCGGGGCTTTTGCGCAGGGCGCGCATTTATGCACGCCAGGCAGGGATCAATTAACGACGCCGATCCAGGATCTCAAAGCAGTAGCTGTGCGAATTTTGCGCATCCGCATCGTGGAACTCGCTGAACGTCGACTGCCACTCATCTGGCTCGTAATCAGGGAATTGCGTATCCCCTTCCACTTCAGCATCAATATGCGTCAGGTAAAGACGATCGGCGCGGGGCAGCATCTGCTCATAGATACGCCCGCCGCCAATCACCATAATCTCTTCTGCGTCACCGGCTGCCTCGATTGCCGCTTCCGGTGAAGTGACCCAGGTCACCCCCTCGTGCGTACCGGGCTGGCTGCTGACCACAATATTGAGCCGGCCTGGCAGCGGACGGCCAATCGATTCAAAGGTCAGACGCCCCATGATCACCGGTTTATTCAGCGTAGTACGTTTGAACCAGGCGAGATCGGCGGGTAAGTGCCACGGCATGGCGTTTTCCATACCAATAATGCGATCCGCAGCCAGTGCTGCGATCAGACTAATCATGATTTAAAACCTGCTGGAAAAAATTGGCGCAATGATACGTAAAGGCGAAAGTTTCGTCGATAGGCCAGCCGTGCTATTTGCGTAAAGCTCTTTTTGCCGCCAGATTCAGGCTGCCGGGCAGAGCTTTACACCGACTTTACTGCGATTAACGGAGAGAGCCGCCATAATCGCCTGCGCAGCTGGCACAAATCAGCGGCATTAGCGGCAGGTTTTCAGAAAGAGTGTAAAGAAAAGCGCACTGAGCGGCTCCACGCGGAGCCGCTGCAGTCATCAGAAGTCGTAACGCAGACGGACCAGGTTCACGTTGCCCAGCGCCTTGCTGGTATCGGAGGTGATGACATATTCATAATCAACGCGGAAGCCGTAGTCGAGCTGCGCACTGATGCCCACGCCATTATCGATACGCTTATAGTGGCGTCCGTTGACGAAGTCCAGGCGATCGCCCATCACGTAAGGCTGCAGGGTTTTCACCGCATACTGGCCTACAGCAAATTTATAACCGGCAAAATATTCGATGCCCCAGGCGTCATCCGCAAAGTAGTTTGTTGCGCTTTTCAGGCGGGTTGGCGCAAAGTTCTGATACCAGCCGGCGCCTGCCGCCAGCGTCCAGCTATCCGGCGTCCAGCTGACCGAGGTGCCCCAGATATTCTGATCGTAGCGCTCGCTGTCGCCATTGCCCGGATTGCGTACGGTGGCACGGGTATAATTCCACGCGGTTCCCCACGCCAGTTCATCGCTGATGTGATAGTTGACACCCAGCGATCCGCCGCCGTTGCGCTTGTAGCGCAGGCCGTTACCCGGCAGATATTCGGTATCCTCAAAGAGATAAGAGGCGTACAGATCGGCGGCGCCGGCACGGGTTTTATACTTCAGCATTTTGCGCGAGCGATAGCTGCCGTCGTAATCGCCGTTGATCCCGACGCCGGAACCCTGGGCCAGCATATCGTAATCCCAGATATCGGTTTTTGCGCCAACTACATCGTAATAGACGCTGTTTTGCTGACCAAAATAGAGTTCGCCGAGGCTGGCACTTTTAAAACCGGTATAGAGCTGACGACGTGAGGTATCGCGTGCGCCGCTGGCATAGTGATGGTCCCAGCCCCACCACGCCGGGAAGTTAACGCCCAGCTCATAGTAGCCTACCCAGCTCAGATCTTCTGCGATCGCGTAGTCTGCGCCAAAGCGAAAGCGCGAGCCACCATCGTAGCCGTTACGCTTATAGGATGTGTCATTTACGCCATTCTGATGCATAAACTGCGGGCGAATGCTGCCGCCCACTTTAAAGCCAAGGCGATCGAACGCATTGTTCGCCTGAGGATCCTGCTTCAGCAGAGTAATTTCAGCCTGGCTGGCGAGCGGCGCAGCCATAAGTAACGCAGCCACTGCGCTAAGAGTCAAAGCACGCATGTTCATTTTATATTTTCCGGTGAAGGTAAAGGCTCTATGATTGAGCGCGCCAGATAGTAAGGTGCCCTCACCGGATCGCGGGTTATAAATTTGTGCGAAAAATCTTAAAAAGTTATTTAGCAGCACCAATAGCTAAAAGTTAAGCCAAATCAGCAGGTTTGCTATAGCTACTCTGTTTCAGGCAAAAAAAAACGGCCCCATACGGGGCCGCTGTCTCTTACGGACGCTGCGCTTATTTGCCTTTCAGCTGCGCATGCATCTCCTGTACTGAAGTCACTTTCTCAGTGGGATCCGCATTCAGGGCCATCGCCGTCGCGAAGCCGCCGTTCAGCGTGGTGTCATAATGCACTTTATACTGCAGCGCGCTGCGGCGAATCAGCTTAGAGTCTTCAATCGCCTGACGTCCCGCCGTGGTGTTAACAATATAGGTGTATTCACCGTTCTTCAGGCGATCCTGAATATGCGGGCGTCCCTCATGCACCTTATTGACCAAGCGTGGATTGATACCGGCTTCACCCAGCACCACCGCCGTACCGTGGGTAGCGTCCAGCTCAAAGCCAAACTTCTGCAGCTTCGCCGCCAGATCGACGATGCGCTTTTTATCGCCTTCACGCACCGAGAGCAGCGCACGACCGCTTTTCTTCATGTTGCTCTGCGCGCCCAGCATCGCTTTACCGAAGGCTTCAGCAAAGGTACGGCCGACGCCCATCACCTCACCGGTGGAGCGCATTTCCGGTCCCAGAATCGGATCGACGCCCGGGAATTTATTGAACGGCAGCACCACCTCTTTCACCGAGTAGTAAGGCGGAATGACCTCTTCCGTCACGCCCTGCTCCAGCAGGGTTTTGCCCGCCATGACGCGAGCCGCCACTTTGGCCAGCGGTACGCCGGTAGCCTTGGAGACAAATGGAACGGTACGTGCCGCACGCGGATTCACCTCAATCAGGTAAACCTCGTTATCTTTGACCGCAAACTGCACGTTCATCAGACCGCGTACGTTAAGTTCAAACGCCAGCTTCTCAACCTGCTGACGCATCACGTTCTGGATCTCGCTGCTCAGCGTATAGGCCGGCAGGGAACAGGCTGAGTCACCGGAGTGAACACCCGCCTGCTCAATATGTTCCATGATGCCGCCAATCAGCACCCGCTCGCCGTCGCAGATGGCATCCACATCGACTTCCACCGCATCATCCAGGAAGCGATCCAGCAGCACCGGCGCATCGTTAGAGACGGATACTGCGGTCTGGAAATAGCGCTTAAGATCCACTTCGTCATAGACGATTTCCATCGCACGGCCGCCCAGTACATAGGAAGGACGTACCACCAGCGGATAACCGATACCGGCAGCTTTCTCTACCGCCTGCTCCAGCGTGGCAACCGTGGCATTAGCCGGCTGTTTCAGTTTCAGACGATCCACCGCCTGCTGGAAACGCTCGCGGTCTTCAGCGCGGTCAATCGCGTCCGGGCTGGTACCGATAACCGGTACACCGGCCGCTTCCAGCGCACGCGCCAGTTTCAGCGGCGTCTGGCCACCATACTGCACGATAACGCCTTTCGGCTGCTCAATTCGTACAATCTCCAGCACATCTTCCAGCGTAACCGGCTCAAAGTAGAGGCGATCGGAGGTGTCATAATCGGTTGAGACCGTTTCCGGGTTGCAGTTAACCATGATGGTTTCATAACCATCTTCACGCAGCGCCAGCGATGCGTGGACGCAGCAGTAGTCAAACTCAATACCCTGCCCGATACGGTTTGGTCCGCCGCCCAGCACCATGATTTTGTCACGATCCTGATTCGGGTTCGCTTCGCACTCCTCCTCATAGGTGGAATACATATAGGCGGTATCGGTCGAGAACTCAGCGGCACAGGTATCCACCCGCTTATAGACCGGATGCAGATTGTACTGCTGACGCAGCTTACGGATTTCGCTTTCTGCCACACCCGCCAGCGCTGCCAGACGCGCATCAGCAAAACCTTTACGCTTCAGCGCGCGCAGGAAGCCGGCATCCAGCGCGTTAACGCCTTCACGTGCAACCTGCTCTTCCAGCCGCACCAGCTCTTCAATCTGTACCAGGAACCAGCGATCGATATTGGTGAGATTAAATACGCCATCCACCGACATACCGGCACGAAACGCGTCAGCAACATACCAGATGCGGTCCGAGCCGGCGTCTTTCAGTTCGCGGCGGATACGGGTCAGCGCGTCGGCGTCATCCAGATCCACTTTTGGATCGAAGCCGTTAGCGCCGACTTCAAGGCCGCGCAGCGCTTTCTGCATCGACTCCTGGAAGGTACGGCCAATCGCCATCACTTCACCCACTGATTTCATCTGTGTAGTGAGGCGATCGTTGGCGCCCGCAAACTTCTCAAAGTTAAAGCGCGGGATCTTAGTCACGACATAGTCGATTGAGGGTTCAAACGACGCCGGCGTGCGACCGCCAGTGATATCGTTCATCAGTTCATCGAGCGTAAAGCCCACCGCCAGCTTAGCCGCGACTTTAGCAATCGGGAACCCGGTGGCTTTGGACGCCAGCGCGGAGGAGCGCGACACGCGCGGGTTCATTTCGATTACGATCAGACGACCATCTTTCGGATTTACGGAGAACTGAACGTTAGAGCCGCCGGTTTCCACACCAATCTCACGCAGCACCGCCAGCGAGGCGTTACGCATGATTTGATACTCTTTGTCCGTCAGCGTCTGCGCCGGTGCCACAGTGATGGAGTCGCCGGTGTGAATGCCCATGGCGTCGAAGTTTTCAATTGAACAGACGATGATGCAGTTATCATTTTTATCGCGCACCACCTCCATCTCATACTCTTTCCAGCCAATCAGCGATTCATCAATCAGCAGCTCGTTGGTCGGAGAGAGGTCGAGGCCGCGCTCACAGATCTCTTCAAACTCTTCGCGGTTGTAAGCGATACCGCCGCCGGTGCCGCCCATGGTAAAGGAGGGACGAATAATGCACGGGAAACCGACCTCCTCCGCGACCTTCAGCGCCTCTTCCATCGTGTGGGCGATACCCGAACGGGCGGTATCAAGACCGATGCTTTTCATCGCCACGTCAAAGCGACGGCGATCTTCAGCTTTATCGATAGCGTCAGCCGTGGCGCCAATCATGGTCACGCCAAACTCTTCCAGCACGCCCTGGCGCTCCAGCTCCAGCGCGCAGTTCAGCGCGGTCTGCCCGCCCATGGTAGGCAGTACTGCATCCGGGCGCTCTTTTTCGATGATTTTTCGCACCACTTCCCAGTGGATTGGCTCAATATAGGTCGCGTCAGCCATTTCCGGGTCGGTCATGATGGTCGCCGGATTGGAGTTAACCAGAATGACGCGATAGCCCTCTTCACGCAGCGCTTTACACGCCTGCGCGCCCGAGTAGTCAAATTCACACGCCTGACCGATAACGATCGGGCCAGCGCCAAGGATCAGGATAGATTTTATGTCAGTACGTTTTGGCATCGGAGGCTCCTGATTACTTCGCGTTTGAACGGTAGGCTTCAATCAGTTCGATAAAGTGATCGAACAGCGGCGCCGCATCGTGCGGGCCAGGACTCGCTTCCGGATGTCCCTGGAAGCTGAAAGCGGGTTTATCGGTACGATGAATACCCTGCACGGTCTGGTCAAACAGCGACACATGCGTCACACGCAGATTGGCCGGTATCTGGCTCTCATCGACGGCGAAACCGTGGTTCTGTGCGGTGATCATCACAGTATTATTATCGAGATCTTTTACCGGATGGTTGCCGCCGTGGTGACCCAGCTTCATTTTGACGGTTTTTGCACCGCTGGCCAGCGCCAGCAGCTGATGCCCCAGGCAGATACCAAATACCGGAATTTCTGTCTCCAGAAACGCCTGAATCGCGCGGATAGCGTAGTCACACGGCTCCGGATCGCCCGGGCCATTGGAAAGGAAGATGCCGTCCGGATTGAGTGCCAGCACCTCTTCTGCTGGCGTCTGCGCCGGCACCACCGTCAGGCGGCAGCCGCGATCCACCAGCATACGCAGAATATTGCGCTTGGCGCCGTAGTCATAGGCGACCACGTGATACGGCAGTGCGTCAGCTGACTGCTGCTCAGGCAGGCCATCCTGCAGCGTCCAGCTCCCCTGCTGCCACGTGTAAGTCTCCGTGGTAGCCACTTCTTTCGCCAGATCCATACCTTTCAGCCCCGGGAACGCCTGCGCTTTCTGCAGCGCCAGCGCGGCATCCGGCGCGTCACCCGCAATGATGCAGCCGTTCAGCGCGCCCTTTTCACGCAGCAGACGCGTCAGCTTACGCGTATCGATATCAGCGATGCCGACAATATTATTGCGCTGTAGCCAGGCAGAAAGGCTCTCTTCACTGCGGAAGTTGCTGGTAATCAGTGGCAGGTCGCGGATCACCAGGCCCTGAGCGTGAATCTGGTTTGATTCATCATCTGCGATATTGACGCCAACGTTGCCGATGTGGGGATAAGTAAGAGTAACAATCTGGCGGGAATAGGAGGGATCAGTAAGGATTTCTTGATAACCGGTCATTGACGTGTTGAAAACGACCTCACCCACTGCCGAACCCGTAGCCCCGATGGCCCGACCGTGGAATTGGGTTCCGTCTTCCAGAACCAAGAGCGCTGACTTAATCAAAACATCCTCCAGGGAATAAACAGTCACAATATATGCATATTAATTCATAATGCTGGCCTGAATCAATGTAAAAACCGCCTGACTGCTCGATTTTTGGCAAATTGCGCGCATTCTAATGATCACCTCTGCTGATGTCTACCCGGAAAGGCTATTTTTTTATGTTTTTCGGAGGCTATACCTAAAATATAGTGCAAACAGGGCAAAAGCAGCATCTTAATAGGGTAATTAATCGGTTGCCTGACAACAATAACCGCCGAATAAGCGGAGCTACGCAAAATATTTGACCAAATGGTCAAATTTAATCTTAGCAGCTGAGAAAAAGATGAGTTAACTTGCAAATAAACCCATTACGAAGATATTTTATGGCGAAGAGGTTATTTTGACAAAAATAAAGGGCAATAAAAATATTGCCCTGCCAATCAATGGACTAGCGACTGAAAAACCACATCACGATGGCTCACAACAATCAACTTTTTGCTAAATTAAGCACATCACGCATGTCATAAAGACCATTTTTTCGCAACTCAACCCAGACTGCAGCCCGGACGGCACCTTTTGCAAAGGTCATCCGGCTTGAGGCCTTGTGGCTAATCTCTATCCGTTCGCCGATATCAGCAAACAGAGCAGTATGCTCACCAATGATGTCGCCGGCGCGCACCGTGGCAAAACCGATAGTGTGAGGTTTGCGCTCACCGGTATGGCCTTCACGCGCGTAAACCGCATGATCCTCCAGCTTCCACTCCATGGCGTCCGCAATGGCTTCACCCATTGCCAGCGCGGTTCCTGAGGGCGCATCAACTTTATGGCGATGGTGCGCCTCAACGATCTCAATATCCGCATACTCCCCCATCACTGAGGCCGCCTGCTGCAGCAGATTCAGCATCAGGTTGACGCCAACGCTGAAGTTGGCAGCAAACACGATGCCGATCTCCTCTGCCGCTGCACGAATTGCGGCTTTTCCGGCGTCATCAAAACCGGTTGTGCCAATCACCATCGCCTTTTGATGCTGGCGGCAAAAGGCCAGATACTCCAGCGTGCCTTCCGGACGCGTGAAGTCGATTAGCACATCGAAATCGTCCACCACCTTTAGCAAATCATCGGTGACGGTGACGCCGGTTTTACCGATGCCCGCCAGCTCACCCGCGTCTGTACCCAGCAGTGAAGAGCCGCTGCGCGCCAGCGCAGCGCCCACCGCCACGCCTTCCGCCTGATGCGCGGCCTGAATCAGATTTCGTCCCATGCGGCCCGGCGCACCAACAATAGCTAAGCGGATATCACTCATATTTATTCATTCCTGATACAAAACTATGCATGCAAAGCGTAAACAGGTTAACCATCAGCTAACCGTCACGCCACAATAAAAAAGGGATATAAGAATTTCAGGACAGCGATAAAACATTATCAGTAAAAGCAATCCTGGCGGCTGGTTGTGGCGAGGCACGCAGCCGTACATAAAGAAAAGGCCGAACAATGTCGGCCTGATACGGTAGCAAATGTTAAACGCTTATTGCACGTTGCGCACGTCAACGCGCAGCTCTTTCGGCACTTCGAATACGATATTTTCTTCACGGCCGATCAGCTCAATGGCTGCTTCACCACCGAGTTCGCGCAGGCGCTGGATCACCTGCTGTACCAGAATATCGGGCGCAGAAGCACCTGCCGTCACGCCAATACACTCTACGCCGGTTACCCACTCTTCCTGAATATCATCCGCTGAGTCGATAAGCTTCGCCAGCTTGCCTGCGCGCTGCGCCAGCTCAGCCAGCCGGTTAGAGTTGGAGGAGTTTTTTGAGCCGACCACCAGCACCACTTCAGCATCCTGTGCCAGCACGCGCACCGCTTCCTGCCGGTTAGTGGTGGCATAGCAGATGTCATCTTTGCGCGGGCCGATAATGGCCGGGAAGCGCTGACGTAAGGCGTCAATGACGTCAGAGGTGTCATCAACTGACAAGGTAGTCTGCGTCATAAAACAGAGGTTGTTCTCATCTTTGACGGTCAGCTTAAACACATCTTCCGGTGATTCCACCAGATACATGCCGCCATTGGGGTTGCTGTATTGCCCCATGGTGCCTTCCACTTCAGGATGACCGGCGTGACCAATCAGGATCGCCTCCACCCCTTTACGGCTGGCACGCGCCACTTCCATATGGACTTTCGTTACCAGCGGACAGGTGGCATCAAACAGCATGGTCAGATCGCGTGCTTTCGCTTCAGCGCGTACCGCCTGCGACACACCGTGCGCTGAGAAGATCAGAATGGCGCCATCCGGCACTTCACCGATCTCTTCGATAAAGATCGCGCCACGCTCGCGCAGGCTGCTCACTACATAACGGTTGTGCACCACTTCGTGACGCACGTAGATTGGCGCGCCATACATCTCCAGCGCCCGCTCAACGATGCTGATAGCGCGATCCACACCGGCGCAGAAACCGCGCGGGTTAGCTAACAGGATTTGCATTGTTATCCTCCAGCGCCGGGTCGATCTCGAGGACTTCAATATCAAACCGGACAGGCTGCCCCGCCAGCGGATGATTAAAATCCACGGTGATTGAGTCACCGGAAATTTCGCGGATTACGCCAGGCATCTCGCTGCCGCCCATGCCGCTGAACAGCATGATTGCGCCGATTTCCGGCTCGCCCGCGTCGATAAAGTCGCGACGCGAAAAGTACTGGATCAGATCCGGGCTGCTGGCGCCAAACGCATCTTCCGGCACCAGGGTAAAGGCGAGCTGATCGCCCGCTTTGCGCCCCAGCAGCTCGCGCTCCAGCGCCGCCGACAGGCTGCCGTCACCCAGACGGAACAGCGCAGGCTTGCCGTTAGCACGGGTGGATTCGGCAGTAGAGCCATCCTCCAGCTTGAGCGTGAAATGCACCAGCAGCGCGCTATCGGGCTGAACTGTCTCTGTCATCGGTTACCCTTACTCTCTTTTTCATCATGCCTGCGCCTGCAGCCGTGACCGGCATGCAGGCAGCAGACGTCAGGATGTTGCTTTTTTGCCGCTGGGGCTGAAGAACCCCTCAAGCACCACCAGCGCCGCGCCGATGCAGATGCCGCAGTCAGCGATATTGAACGTGGCGAAGTGCCAGTTACCGACATAAAAGTCGATAAAGTCGACGACAAAACCGTGCCAGGCGCGATCGAACAGGTTGCCAAGCGCCCCGCCAACAATCAGCGCATACGCAATATTGCTGAGCCTGTTGCTGGCGCGGTTGCGATACATCATCACCAGCAGCGCGACCACAATGGCAATGGCAATACCGGCAAAGAACCAGCGCTGCCAGCCACCTTTGTCTGCCAGGAAGCTGAACGCGGCGCCATAGTTATGCGCATAGAACAGGTTCAGAAACGGCATCAGCGGCTGCGTTTCATGCAGCATCATATTGTTCATGACCCACACTTTACTGGCCATATCGATACCAATGACGACCAGCACCAGCCAGATCCAGCGCAGTCCGGTAGAACTGAGTTTAGTCATCAGGCAAATTTCCGTACTTCACCGTCACCGGCTACGTTTGAGTAACAGCGTCCGCACACGTCGGCGTGCTCCGGATTCTGGCCTATGTCGGTAGTATAGTGCCAGCAGCGCGGGCACTTCTCGCCTTCTGCTTTATGCAGAACGATTTTCAGCCCTTTCAGCAGGTCGCTCTGCTGCGCCTCATCGCTCGCCGTTGCGTAATCGGCTACCGTCGCGCCGGAGGTCAGCAGCACAAAACGCAGCTCGTCGCCAAGCGCCTGCAGCTTCGCACCCAGTTCCGGTTCCGCGTAAAGCGTGACCGTCGCTTCCAGCGCGCCACCGATGCGCTTGTCGCTGCGCGCCTGCTCGATCGCTTTGTTGACTTCGCCGCGGACTTTCAGCAGATCGGCCCAGAACGCATCGTTCATCGGCTCATCCGCCGCAAGACCGAACAGATTGTCATACCACTCTTCAGTGAAGACATACTGCGCGCGTTCGCCGGGCAGGTGACCCCAGATCTCATCAGCGGTAAAGGACATGACAGGTGCCATCCAGCGCACCAGCGCCTCCACAATGTGCCACAGCGCGGTCTGGCAGCTGCGACGCGCCAGGCTGTCGCCCTTCGCGGTGTACTGGCGATCTTTAATCACATCCAGGTAGAACGACCCCATCTCAATGGAGCAGAAGTGCATCAGACGCTGCACCACTTCATGGAAGTCGTAGTTTTCATAGGAGGCAACGATATCCTGCTGTGCAGCCAGCGCACGTCCTACCGCCCAGCGATCGACCACCACCATCTCTTCCGGCGTAACGCAGTCAGTAGCCGGATTAAAGCCCGCCAGGTTAGCCAGCAGGAAGCGTGCGGTGTTACGAATACGGCGATAGCTGTCGGCAGCGCGTTTCAGGATCTCATCCGATACCGCCATTTCGCCGGAGTAGTCGGTAGAGGCGACCCACAGACGCAGAATGTCCGCGCCAAGCTTATCCATCACATCCTGCGGCGCTACCGTGTTGCCGATCGACTTCGACATCTTGCGACCCTGACCATCCACGGTAAACCCGTGCGTCAGAACCTGACGATAAGGCGCTTTGCCTTTCATCGCCGTAGAGATCATCAGCGAGGACATAAACCAGCCGCGATGCTGATCGGAGCCTTCCAGATACATATCCGGCGCGTGTCCCTCAAACTCCGGACGCGCATCGACTACCGAGAAGCTGGTTGATCCCGAGTCAAACCATACATCCAGCGTATCCGGCACTTTCACGTACAGATCGGCGTCGTCACCCATCAGTTCGCGCGGATCGAGATCCCACCACGCCTGAATGCCATCCTGCTCCACGCGCTGCGCAACTTTCTCCATCAGCTCAAGCGTGTCAGGGTGCAGCTGCTCACTCTCTTTATGCACAAACAGCGCCATGGGCACGCCCCAGGTACGCTGACGCGAGATGCACCAGTCAGGACGGTTGGCAACCATCGCTTCGATACGCGCCTGACCCCAGTCCGGGATCCACTGCACGCCTTTAATCTCTTTCAGCGACTGCGCGCGCAGCCCCTGCTGATCCATGCTGATAAACCACTGCGGCGTCGCCCGGAAGATGATTGGCGTTTTGTGACGCCAGCAGTGTGGGTAGCTGTGCAGCAGTTTCTCCACGTGGAGCAGCGCGCCCTTCTCTTTCAGCAGCTCAACAATCATGTCGTTAGCTTTGAAGACATTAACGCCATCAAGCGACGGATAAGTGCCCGGCAGATAGGTACCATCTGGTGCCACCGGGTTAGCGGTCTCGATGCCATACTTCTGACCGATTACGTAGTCATCCGGGCCGTGTCCAGGCGCGGTATGCACCGCACCGGTACCCGCTTCCAGCGTAACGTGCTCACCCAGCAACACTTTCGACTGAACCTGCGTCAGAAACGGATGCTGAAACAGCTGCAGCTCCAGCGCTGCCCCCTGGCATTCACCCAGCACCTGCCACTCGCTGATGCCGGCGCGCTTCATCACGCTCTCCACCAGATCTTTAGCGAGGATCAGGCTGCGGCCCTCAATCTGGACCAGCTGGTACTCAAATTCAGGATGCAGGGAGATCGCGCGGTTGGCGGGCATGGTCCACGGCGTGGTGGTCCAGATCACCAGTGAAACCGGCCCCTCTGAGGCGCTGACGCCAAAGGCTGACCGCACCGCGTCGGCATCCAGCGCGTTGAACATCACGTCAATAGACGGCGAGGTTTTGTCGTAATACTCAACTTCCGCTTCCGCCAGCGCTGAACGGCAATCCATACACCAGTGCACCGGCTTCGCGCCTTTATGCAAATGGCCGTTACCGATGATTTTGCCCAGTGCACGGATGATGTTGGCTTCGGTCGTGAAGTTCATGGTCAGATAGGGACGATCCCAGTCGCCCAGCACGCCAAGGCGGATAAAATCTTTTTTCTGCCCTTCTACCTGCTCAGCGGCATAGCTGCGGCAGGCGGCACGAAACTCTGCCGCGCTGACTTTCTCGCCCGGCTTGCCAATCATCTGCTCAACTTTGTGCTCGATCGGTAAGCCGTGACAGTCCCAGCCCGGAACATAGGGTGAGTCGTACCCTGCCATGCCTTTCGACTTGACAATAATGTCTTTCAGAATCTTGTTAACAGAGTGACCAATATGAATATTGCCGTTTGCGTACGGAGGGCCATCATGCAGGATGAAGGTTTTTTTCCCTTTTTTGGCGGCGCGGATGATGCCGTAGAGATTGTCATCGTACCAGCGCTGCAGCATGCCCGGTTCGCGTTTGGCCAGATCGCCACGCATCGGGAACCCCGTTTCCGGCAAATTCAGGGTAGATTTATAGTCACTCATCAGATTCTCGATTCCGTCTGTCGGTCATTAAACCGGTGTTTGTAGCCCAAAGAATTGGCGGGCTGTCACCACATCTTTTGCAATTTGTTCTTTCAGCGCATCCAGCGAGGAAAAGCGCTGTTCGTCGCGGATCTTCTGTTTCAGCACCACCTCAATATGGCGGCCATAGAGATCCATATGTGTGTCGAGCAGATGAACTTCAAGCTGCTGACGTAAACCTTTTACCGTCGGGCGGGTACCGATGTTGGCGACGCCTGGCACCGGCTCTGCGGTCAGACCCAGCACTTCCACGGCAAACACGCCCTTAACCGGCGTGACCGCGCGACGCAGCGGCAGATTAGCGGTCGGAAAACCTATGGTACGGCCCAGTGCATCACCGTGCACCACGCGGCCTGAAATGCTGAAGGGATGGCCAAGCAGCTGCTGCGCCTGCGCAAAATCATCCTGCGCCAGCGCCTGACGGACAGCCGTACTGCTGATGCGCTTACCGCTGTCGCAGAAGGTCTGGGTGCTGATGACCTCAAAGCCATACTCTGCACCCGCTTTCTGTAATAACAGGAAATCCCCTTCGCGACCAGCGCCGAAGCGGAAATCATCGCCTACCGCCAGAAAACGCACGTCGAGTTTTTCCACCAGCAGCTCGCTGATAAAACGCTGAGCCGGATAGGCTGCAAACTGACGATCAAACCGGATACAGAGCACGGCGTCGACGCCAGCGCGCTGCAGCCAGCGCAGTTTTTCACGCAGCCGCGTCAGACGGGCCGGTGCTTTTTCACCCGCAAACAGCTCCAGCGGCTGCGGTTCAAACAGCATCACCACCACCGGCAGATTGCGCTTACGGCCCTCTGCAATCAGCTGCGCCATCAGCGCCTGATGACCGCGATGCACACCATCGAAATTACCAATGGTCAGAACGCAGCCGCGATGCTGCTGTTTCAGATTATAAATACCGCGGATTAACTTCATGGCTGACTCAAACCGGTGGAAATCGGCGGATTATACCCTTGAATAGCGCTGAGGTTAACCCGTATACACGCCTTTCCTGCGCTGAAGCGCCCTCTGGCCCACCGTCGGGCAACAAATCACCATACCTGCTGAAGAAATTGTTGCGAAATACTGTATTCAGAGCGGGGTTGCTGGTAGAATCTTGCGCCATCAATTACGTAAGCGGGTGTCGTGGTTAAAACGACGCTTATTTGCACAAATCCATTGACAAAAGAAGGCGCAAAAGGCATAGTCCTCGGCCTTTGATTTGTCCATATAGAACACATTTGGGAGTTGGACCTTGGCTAATATCAAATCAGCTAAGAAACGCGCCGTAACATCTGAGAAACGTCGCAAGCATAACGCGAGCAACCGTTCTATGATGCGTACTTTCATCAAGAAAGTATACGCGGCTATCGCAACCGGCGACAAAGCTGCTGCGCAGAACGCATTCAACGAAATGCAACCAATCGTGGACCGTCAGGCTGCTAAAGGTCTGATCCACAAAAACAAAGCTGCACGCCATAAAGCAAACCTGGTGGCTCAGATCAACAAACTGGCTTAATCGCCTGTCTGTTTATCGCTTTGTAGAAAGAACCGGCTTATAGCCGGTTTTTTTATGCCTGTCGTTTGCCGGCAGCGTAAAAAGGAGGCTGACGCCTCCTCTCCGGTTAACGCAGCTTAACGCGCAATAGCGTATAGCCAATCACCGCTGACAGCAGCGAGCCGCTAAGAATACCCAGTTTCGAGAACGTCACCAGCTCTTCATGCGCGGCGTCAAAGGCCAGCGAACTGATAAAGATAGACATGGTAAAGCCGATACCGCACAGCACGCCTATGGCCATGATATCGCGTATCGTTGTCCCGCCCGGCAGCGCCGCCAGACGCAGTTTTACGGCCAGCCAGCAGAACAGCGTAATACCCAGCGGTTTACCAATCAGTAACCCGAGGATAATCCCCAGCGGCTCTGGTGAGAACACATCACCAAAGGTGATACCACTCAGTGAAATCCCGGCGTTAGCAAACGCGAACAGCGGCAGAATCAGCCAGTTCACCCACGGCATCAGACCGTGCGCCAGATGCTCTGCCGGTGAATGCCCCTCTTTCTCCTCCAGCGGTACAAAGAAGCCGACTACCACGCCTGCCAGCGTGGCGTGCACGCCTGATTTCAGCACCGCGGTCCAGAGCACAATTCCGACCAGCATATAGACGGCGATATTCCGCACGCCACAGCGGTTAAATATGGCCAGCACCACAATCGCCGCTGCCGCAACGCTGAGCGACAGCACGGAGAGATCGCTGGTGTAGAAGAGTGCGATAATCACAATCGCGCCGAGATCGTCGATGATGGCCAGCGCCATCAGGAACACCTTCAGCGCCACGGGAACACGACTGCCAAGCAGTGCCAGCACGCCCAGAGCAAATGCGATATCGGTCGCGGTCGGGATCGCCCAGCCGTTGCGCGCAATCTCATTGTCATAATTGAAAAACAGGAAAATCAGCGCCGGCGCAACCATACCGCCGAGGGCAGCAATGACCGGAAAAATCGCGCGATCGCGACTGGCCAGCTCGCCGCTGATTAATTCGCGTTTCACTTCCAGACCGATCAGCAGAAAGAACAGCGCCATCAGCGCATCGTTGATCCACAGCAGCAGGTTCTTGCTGATATCGAGTGCGCCAAAGCGGATCTGCACCGGCTCAGCGAGAAAGCTCTGATAGCCAGCGGCTGTCTCTGCACTGTTTGCCAGAATCATGGCCGCGACCGCAGCGAGAATTAATACCATGCCGTTGCTGGCATCACTTTCTATAAAGCTTTTCAGCAACGTTTTAATCGAACGGGGCTTATTCACAACTCCTCCTGAGCAAAAACAATTTGTTAAGGAGTGTAACCGCGTTAACCCTGTGATAAAAGCCGCTTGCCGCGTCTTTACGCCAGTTTAAAATTAATAAAAAAGCGGAGAGTCACCTCTCCGCTTTTCGTGTGTTGCCCTGACGCTGAATCAGCGCGTCAGGTCATCAAAGAACTTCTTCACGCCATCAAAGAAGCTTTTTGAACGCGGGCTGTTCTTTTCACCGCTCGGGCCACCAAAGCTCTCTTCCAGCTCGCGCAGCAGCGCTTTCTGTTTATCATTCAGGCTGACCGGTGTTTCCACCACCACCCGGCACAGCAGGTCACCAACGGCGCCGCCGCGCACTGATTTTACGCCTTTGCCGCGCATGCGGAACAGCTTGCCGGTCTGGGTCTCCGCAGGCACCTTCAGCTTCACGCGGCCGTCCAGCGTCGGCACTTCAATCTCTCCGCCCAGCGCCGCCATCGCAAAGTTGATCGGCACTTCGCAGTAGAGGTTATTCTCTTCGCGCTCAAAGATAGGGTGCTTCTTCACCGATACCTGAACGTAGAGATCGCCCGCCGGTGCGCCATGCTCGCCCGCTTCCCCTTCGCCACTCAGACGAATACGGTCGCCGGTGTCTACCCCCGCCGGAATTTTTACCGACAGCGTTTTCTGACGCTCTACGCGCCCATGACCATGACAGGCGTTGCACGGATCTTTGATGACCGAGCCGCGACCGTGACAGGTCGGACACGCCTGCTGTACGGTGAAGAAACCCTGACGCATCTGTACCTGGCCTGCACCGTGGCAGGTCGGACAGGTCTGTGGCTGCGTGCCCGCTTTGGCGCCGCTGCCGTGGCAGACGTCGCACTCTTCCAGTACCGGGATGCGGATCTCTTTGGTCACGCCGCGTACCGCTTCTTCCAGCGTCAGCTCCATGTTGTAGCGTAAATCGGCACCGCGTGATGCACGCTGACGGCGACCGCCGCCAAAGATATCGCCAAATACGTCGCCAAAGATATCGCTGAAGTCTGCGCCGCCACCGCCGAAGCCGCCACCAAAGCCGCCGCCACCGCCACCCTGTTCAAAGGCTGCGTGACCATACTGGTCATAGGCCGCACGCTTCTGAGCATCCGTCAGAATTTCGTACGCTTCCTTCACTTCTTTAAATTTTGCTTCAGCTTCTTTGTCGCCCGGATTACGGTCCGGGTGATATTTCATCGCCAGGCGCTTATAAGCCTTTTTGATTTCACGCTCATCAGCCGATTTTGAGACGCCTAAGATCTCGTAAAAATCACTCTTAGCCATTTTGTTCTGCCCTTAACATAGTTGCACGGGCGTGGAGAAACTCCTACGCCCGTGCTGGTTTCAACGGCTGTCAGGCCAGCCGTCGCGCCCGGTCAGGGGCAATTATTTTTTATCTTTAACTTCTTCGAACTCAGCGTCGACCACGTCATCCTGCTGCTGTGCTGACGCGTCGCCGGCGTCCGCTGCGCCTGCCTGACCCTGCTGCTGTGCCATCTCCATCAGTTTGCCGGAGACTTCCATCAGCGCCTGCATTTTCGCTTCGATAGCCGCTTTGTCTTCGCCTTTCAGCGCTGTATTCAGCTCAGTCAGTGCAGCTTCGATAGGTGCTTTGTCTTCTGCAGAGAGCTTATCGCCCGCTTCATCCAGCTGCTTGCGGGTGCTGTGCGCAATCTGGTCACCCTGGTTGCGCGTCTGTACCAGCTCTTCAAACTTGCGGTCAGATTCAGCGTTCGCTTCCGCGTCACGCACCATTTTTTCGATCTCATCTTCGTTCAGACCAGAAGATGCTTTAATGGTGATTTTCTGCTCTTTACCGCTGTTTTTATCTTTCGCTGACACATGCAGAATACCATCAGCATCGATGTCAAAGGTGACTTCGATCTGCGGCATACCGCGTGGTGCAGGCTGGATGCCATCGAGATTAAACTGACCCAGCGATTTGTTGTCACCGGAACGCTTACGCTCACCCTGCAGCACGTGAATGGTCACGGCAGACTGGTTATCTTCAGCAGTAGAGAACACCTGACTGTGTTTGGTCGGGATAGTGGTGTTCTTGCTGATCAGCGCGGTCATTACGCCGCCCATGGTTTCAATACCCAGCGACAGCGGCGTTACGTCCAGCAGCAGAACGTCTTTCACATCACCTGCCAGTACGCCACCCTGAACAGCAGCACCGACCGCTACGGCTTCATCCGGGTTAACATCTTTACGCGGCTCTTTGCCGAAGAACTCGGTCACTTTCGCCTGCACCATTGGCATACGAGTCTGACCACCTACCAGGATGACATCGTTGATGTCAGAGACTGACAGGCCAGCATCCTGCAGCGCAACTTTCAGCGGCTCAATTGAACGGGTTACCAGGTCTTCTACCAGAGATTCCAGTTTCGCACGCGTCACTTTGATGTTCAGGTGCTTAGGACCGGTTGCATCTGCCGTGATATATGGCAGGTTAACGTCGGTCTGCTGCGCAGAAGATAGTTCAATTTTTGCTTTCTCAGCGGCTTCTTTCAGACGCTGCATCGCCAGCGGATCGTTATGCAGATCGATACCCTGGTCTTTCTTAAACTCGGCTACCAGATAGTTGATCAGGCGGCTATCGAAGTCTTCACCACCCAGGTGGGTATCACCGTTGGTTGCCAGCACTTCAAAGGTTTTTTCGCCATCAACGTCGTCGATCTCAATGATTGAGATATCGAAAGTACCACCACCCAGGTCATAAACCGCGATAGTACGGTTGCCCTGACCTTTGTCCAGACCGTAAGCCAGCGCTGCTGCGGTTGGTTCGTTGATGATACGCTTAACGTCCAGGCCCGCGATACGGCCCGCATCTTTGGTCGCCTGACGCTGTGCGTCATTGAAGTAAGCCGGTACGGTAATAACCGCTTCAGTCACCGCTTCACCGAGGAAATCTTCCGCGGTTTTCTTCATTTTTTTCAGCACTTCAGCAGAGATCTGCGGCGGTGCCATTTTCTGGCCCTTCACGTCCAGCCATGCGTCACCGTTGTCAGAACCGGTGATTTTGTACGGCATGATTTTGATATCACGCTGTACTTCTTCGTCCTGGAAACGACGACCAATTAAACGCTTGATAGCGAACAGGGTGTTCTGCGGGTTGGTCACTGCCTGACGTTTAGCCGGCTGACCTACCAGCGTTTCGCCGTCTGCGGTATACGCAATGATTGACGGCGTGGTGCGATCGCCTTCAGCGTTTTCCAGCACGCGTGCCTTGCCGCCGTCCATGATCGCCACACAAGAGTTGGTTGTACCCAGGTCAATACCAATAATCTTACCCATCTAAACGTCTCCCACGTAAATTCTTTGTCAAATTGGGTTGTGATGCAGAGATGTGGTCGTTACCGCCACTTTCAACTGCGACTGCAGGCTTTTTTGCTGCCTCACAACGCCCGATGACAAGTAAATGGGGCCGCTTCGATGCGCATCAAGGGTTAAAAGCAAAAAATATTTCGATTCTTTTACCCGGAAGGGATAAATGGCGGAAAAATGTACAACTTCAGCAGCAGTACGGCGGAGCAGTGCTGCCCGCCGTACCGGGCTCATCAGGATAAAGAGCGCGAGGAGTGCCCCGCTGGCTGACGTGCGTCACGCCACAGCCAGCAGCCGACAGCGGCACCGATCGCCGCCAGCGCCAGCACATACCAGGCCGGTGCCATAGGCGTCAGCTGCATCATCAGCGTTACGCTGACGGGCGTCAGGCCGCCGAAAATCGCGTAAGCAACATTGTATGAGAAAGAGATGCCGGTAAAGCGTACCGCTGGTGGAAAGGCGCGCACCATGACAAACGGCACTACGCCTACCACACCGACGCTCAGTCCCGCCACGCCGTACCAGAAAAACAGCATCTGCGGCGCGCTGCCGGTGTTTTGGAAAAAGTGCCAGCTGCAGAAAGCCAGCAGCAGCGATCCCGCTATCAGCGTACGCGCCGCACCCGCGCGATCTACGATCCAGCCTGCCAGCACGCATCCGACCAGCAGCATTACGGTCGCCAGGCTGTTGGCCTGCAGGCTCAGCGCAGCAGGCACGCCCTGTTTCTGCATCAGTGCGGGCGCCATTAAAATCACCACTACAATGCAGGCGGAGAGCAGCCAGGTCAGCAGCATTGAGATCGCAATACTGCGCTTGTGGTGCAGCAAAATAGCCTGCAGCGGCAGCCGTTCAGACAGCGTTTTCCGCTGCTGCATCTGCTGAAATACCGGCGTTTCATGCAGCCAGCGACGCAGGTACATCGCCAGCAGTCCAAACAGGCCGCCGAGAAAGAACGGCAGCCGCCAGCCGTAATCGCGCATTGCCGCTGGCGAAATCGTGCTGTTAAGCAGCGTCGCTACCAGTGAACCCAGCAGGATACCGGCAGTGAGGCCTGCGGTCAGGGTGCCGCAGGCAAAGCCGGTACGCTTTTCCGGAACGTGCTCAGCAACAAATACCCAGGCGCCCGGCACCTCACCGCCAATTGCCGCCCCCTGCAGCATCCGCAATAGCAGCATTAGCAGCGGTGCAGCGATACCTATGCTTGCATAGGTGGGCAGTGCGCCCATCGCCAGGGTCGGCAGCGCCATCAGCAGAATACTCAGGCTGAACATCTTTTTCCGGCCGACTTTGTCACCAAAGTGCGCCATAACAATGCCGCCCAGCGGTCGCGCCAGATAGCCGGCAGCAAAAATACCAAACGTCTGCACCTGACGCAGCCAGTCAGGCATATCGGGCGGGAAAAAGAGCTCGCCAATGACGGCAGCAAAGAAGATAAAAATAATGAAGTCGTAGAATTCCAGCGCCCCGCCAAGGGCAGCCAGCGACAGGGTTTTATAGTCCTGCCGGTTAAGTCGATGCGAGGTGAGCGAGTCCATAACGATGCGGTATCCAGAGCCGGGAAAGGTAGAGCAGACGTTACTATACCGGCAAACCCGCACCACACCAGCAAGGCTGAATTTTATGCCTGAAAAGCCTTATATTCAGAGGTTTGTCTCACGCCGTGCGCTTTTTGGACGAAATGCTGCTACCACTGCCGCATGCGTCTCGATATAGGGTCCTTCCAGCAGCTGCAGGCAGTAAGGCACGGCGGCAAAAATTCCGGGTACCCTTACGCTGCCATCCTCCGCTTTTACCCCTTCCAGCGTCTCTTTAATCGATTTCGGCTGGCCGGGCAGATTCAGGATCAGCGACTGTTTGCGGATAACCCCTGCCTGACGTGACAAAATGGCAGTGGGTACAAACTGCAGGCTGATCTGACGCATCTGCTCACCGAAGCCAGGCATTTCGCGATCCGCTACCGCCAGCGTCGCATCCGGCGTCACGTCGCGTCGTGCCGGCCCGGTACCGCCGGTGGTGAGCACCAGATGGCAGAAACGTTCATCTACCAGCTCGCAGATCGCCTGTTCAATCATCGGCTGTTCATCCGGCACCAGCCGCGTCTCCAGCTCGAAGGGTGTTGCCAGCGCAGTGCTGAGCCAGCTCTCCAGTGCCGGAATGCCCTGATCCTGATAAATGCCGTTTGCTGCGCGATCGGAAACGGAAATTAATCCAATGCGTAAAGTATCCATAAGAGTATCGCTGTGGTTAGCCGCGTGGCGGCAAAGAAAGATAGATGCAGAAAGGATAATACAAAGCGCAGAGCAGAGAAATGCGTAATGCCGCGGCGGCAAGGCACCGCCACGGCGTCATGCTTACAGCAGTTCGGTCAGCATCTTTTCAAGTTTGCCCTGATCAACGGCAAAGTTGCGGATGCCTTCCGCCAGCTTAGTCACCGCCATAGGATCCTGATTATGCTGCCACAGGAACTCCGCTTCGGTCATTTTCGCCGGACGCTCGCTGATCTCGCCGCTGTAGCTCAGCTTGCGCTCAACGCTGCCTTCGCTCTCAGCCAGCTCTTTCAGCAGGCCCGGAGAGATGGTCAGACGGTCGCAGCCCGCCAGCTCAATGATTTCGCCCACGTTACGGAAGCTGGCACCCATCACTACAGTTTCATAGCCGTGCTGTTTGTAGTAGCTGTAGATTTCAGATACGGACACCACGCCTGGATCTTCATGCGGCGCATACTCTTTTTTATCGGTGTTCTGCTTGTACCAGTCGAGAATACGGCCTACGAATGGAGAGATCAGGAAAACGCCCGCTTCTGCACAGGCGCGTGCCTGCGCAAAGGAGAACAGCAGCGTAAGGTTACAGTTGATACCCTCTTTTTCCAGCTGCTCCGCTGCACGGATGCCCTGCCAGGTTGAAGCGAGTTTGATCAGAATACGATCGTTGCTGATGCCTGCGTCGTTGTAGAGTTTGATCAGGCTGCGCGCTTTCGCGATGCTCGCTTCGGTATCGTAGGAGAGGCGTGCATCAACTTCTGTGGAAATGCGGCCCGGGATCAGTTTGAGGATCTCCAGCCCGATGTTGACAGCCAGTTTGTCAGAGACCAGCGCCAGCTGCTCTTCCTTGTTGCTGCTCTGCTGACGCGCCCAGCCGATCGCTTCATCAATCAGCTTGCGGTATTCAGGAATTTGGGCAGCGTTGAGGATCAGGGAAGGGTTTGTCGTGGCATCCTGCGGCTGATAGAGCTTCATCGCCGCAATATCACCGGTGTCGGCGACCACGGTAGTCAGCTGACGCAGGGAAGTAAGTTTATCCGTCATGGTTCTCTTTTCTCTTTGGTTGACTGTCAGGGTATAAAAGGCTGAATCGATAATATCACGCGCAATCAGCGGCGCAACATCGTGGCGTGCCCTTTACGATAGCGCTGACGAATAGGAGTGATTTGCCGATTGATGCCGCTTTTTTGATACACTCCGCGCAATAAATTTTCCGTTAATGTCCTGATATTTAAGCAGGCGCACAAGGAGACCCGGTATGCTGATGGTGATTTCACCGGCTAAAACGCTGGATTATGAGAGCCCGCTTGCCACCCCCCGCTTTACCCAGCCTGAGCTGCTGGAAAAATCGCAGCAGCTGATTGACGTTGCGCGCGCCCTCTCTCCGGCTGATATCGCTTCGCTGATGCGTATCAGCGACAAGCTGGCGCACCTGAACGCCGAGCGCTTTAACCAGTGGCAGCCGCACTTTTCGCCGGAAAATGCGCGTCCGGCTATTCTGGCGTTCAAAGGGGATGTTTATACCGGCCTGCAGGCTGAACGCTTTAGCGAGGCAGATTTTGATTTTGCCCAGCAGCACCTGCGTATGCTCTCTGGTTTGTATGGCCTGCTGCGCCCGCTGGATCTGATGCAGCCCTACCGGCTGGAGATGGGTACCCGACTGGCAAACCCGGCTGGCCGCGATCTCTATAGTTTCTGGGGCGATACGCTCACGGAAGCGCTGAATCAGGCGCTACAGGCGCAGGGTGACCAGGTGCTGATTAACCTGGCGTCAGATGAATATTTCCGGGCGGTAAAGCCGGCGAAACTTAATGCCCGGCTGATAAAGCCGGTGTTTCTGGATGAAAAGGGCGGCCACTATAAGGTCATCAGTTTTTATGCCAAAAAAGCGCGCGGTCTGATGAGCCGTTTTGTGATTGAGCATCGTCTGACACAGCCAGATCAGCTGAAGCAGTTTGATGCAGATGGATACCGTTTTGATGCGGCAGCCAGCCAGGGAAATGAGCTGGTGTTTAAGCGTCAGGAGCAGGGATAAATCGGTTTATGCCGGGGCGTCATCGCGTTTCGTATGCGCATCAATCCGGGCGCCATTAATGACGCCCCTACGGGACCATCCGATATCCGTAGGGGGCGCATTTATGCGCCCCTGGCATCATCGCGTTTCGTATGCGCATCAACCCGGGCGCCATGAATGGCGCCCCTACGGGACCATCCGATATCCGTAGGGGGCGCATTTATGCGCCCCTGGCATCATCACGTTTCGCACGCGCATCAACCCGGGCGCCATGAATGGCGCCCCTACAGGGGATGGGATATCCGTAGGGGGCGCATTTATGCGCCCCTGGCGTGTTTATGCGCCCCTGGCCGCCATGGACTACGCCCCGATCTGTTACTGCAGCAGGAATTTGCGTAGTGCGGCAAACTCTGCCGGCATCTGGTGTGACAGCAGCGGCAGATCGGCGCGATCGGCCAGCGCCTGCGGCAGCGTAAGCGTCTGTCCCAGAATCTCCTCTACGCTCTCGCGGAATTTCGCCGGATGCGCTGTACCAAGGAACAATCCATACTCACCTTCCTGCAGCTGATCGCGCAGCAGACGATAAGCGATGGCCGCATGCGGCTCTGAGAGATAACCCAGATCGGCCAGCTCGCGCATCGTGGCCTGCGTCGTCTCATCAGAAACCGCACCGTAAGCGAGATCGGTCAGACGCCAGGTTTTACGGCGGAACAGCTCTTCCACGCGCGGCCAGTTATTCGGCTGGCTGACATCCATTGCGTTTGACAGGGTAGCCACGGTGGCATTTGGCTGCCAGGCACCGTTGCCAAGAAAGCGCGGTACGGTGTCGTTGGCGTTGGTTGCGGCAATAAACCGTTTGATTGGCAGACCGAGCGATTTCGCCAGCAGGCCGGCCGTGAGATCGCCAAAGTTACCGCTGGGTACGGAAACCACCAGCTGATTACGCTGCTCCTGCGGAAGCTGTGCGACCGCCTCAAAGTAGTAGCAGATCTGCGCCAGCAGACGGCTGATATTGATGGAGTTAGCGGAGTTAAGGCCAATCGCTTTTTTCAGCTCCTCATCATCAAACGCCTGCTTAACCAGCGACTGACAGGTATCGAAATCGCCATCAATTGCGATAGTTTCAATATTGCCACCCAGCGTGCAGAACAGTTTTTCCTGCAGGGCGCTGATTTTGCCCTGCGGATAGAGGATCACTACACGCACATTGTCCATACCGTAGAAAGCGTGCGCCACGGCAGCCCCGGTATCACCCGAGGTGGCAGTCAGAATAGTGATCTGCTCATCTGCGCCGGAGACATAGGAGAGCATCTGCGCCATAAAGCGGCCGCCGAAATCTTTGAATGCCAGCGTCGGGCCGTGGAACAGCTCCAGACAGGCGATATCTTCGCTGACTTTCGCCACCGGTGCCGGGAAGGTAAAGGCCGTTTTGACCCGCTCAGCCAGCTGATGCGGGGTAACTTCATCCCCGATATAAGCAGACAGGATTTTGCTGCTGCGGCTGACAAAGTCCATCTCCAGCATCGCATCGATATCGGTCAGTTCAAATTCCGGCAGCTCCAGTGGAAAGAACAGCCCCTGCTGCGAGCCCAGCCCCTGTTTGACTGCCTGCGAGAAGCTGACCTGCTCGTTGTGATCCTTAAGATTATAGAGTTTCATACGTTATCCCAGTTTACGTGCGCCAGCCGTATCAAGACGGCAGATATGGACGAAGCCTTCTTCATTCTGCAGATAGTGCTGGCTCAGCCAGTCTGCCATCCGCTGCGCCGTTGCCATCTCATTGCAAACAGCGAAAAGCGTCGGACCGGAGCCCGAAATGCCGCAGGCCAGCGCGCCGATATCGGCTGCCGCCTGCCGTGCCGCGGCGAAGCCCGGCAGCAGTTTGGTGCGGTACGGTTCGGCCACCACATCCTGCATTAACTTAGCCGCCAGCTGCGGCTGCCGGGTATGGCAGGCGTGAATAAAGCCCGCCAGCAGGCGGCCATGTTTAATCACATCCTGCTTGCGATATTGCGCCGGCAGAATCGCCCGCGCTTCCGCGGTAGAAACTTTAATGCCGGGATACGCCATAACCCACAGCCACTCATCAAAGCACGGCACCTGCTGGCTGATAATCCCCTGCTCTTCAATCATTAATTGTACGCCGCCGAGGAAGCAGGGAGCCACATTGTCATAATGTACGCTGCCAGAGATACGCCCTTCCAGCTCGCCCATCAGCGCCAGCAGTGCGGTATCGCTGAGCGGCTTGCCGCAGAATTCGTTCATCGCCATTAAGCCTGCCACGACGGAACAGGCGCTGGAGCCGAGGCCGGAGCCGATCGGCATATTTTTCTCCAGAGTCATCGCAACCGGCACTTCTTTGCCAATCGCCTGACAGAAACGCTCCCAGCACTGATAAACGATATTTTCTTTGGGATCGTCAGGCAGCTTGCTGACAAAACGACCGCGATTCTCAAGGCTGAAACGATCGGCTGCTTCAACTGCCACACAGTCGCCCAGCAGCGATCCATCCACCGGCGACACCGCGGCTCCCAGCACGTCAAAGCCAACGCTGACGTTGCCGATGGAGGCCGGTGCATAAATTTTTACCATCATTAAACTCCTAACTTCCACGACAGCGTACGCAGCAAATCAGCAAACACGCCCGCTGCGGTAACATCATTCCCTGCACCATACCCGCGCAGTACCAGCGGAATCGGCTGATAGTAGCGGCTATAGAACGCCAGCGCATTTTCACCGTTTTTCACTTTGCACAGCGGATCGTTGCCATCTACTGCCTCAATTTTAACGCTGCAGTGACCATCTTCTGCAATCGCTCCGACAAAACGCAACACTTTGCCTTCATCGCGCGCCTGAGCGACGCGTGCTGCAAAGGCATTATCCAGCTCCGGCAGACGCGCCATAAACTGATCCGCATCCGCCAGTTCAGTCAGGCTGGCAGGCAGAAGCGGCTCGATGGTGATATCGCTCAGCTCCAGCTGATGCCCCGCTTCGCGCGCCAGGATCAGCAGCTTGCGCGCCACATCCATTCCTGACAGGTCGTCACGCGGATCGGGTTCAGTAAAGCCCATCTCGCGCGCCAGCGTGGTTGCCTGGGAGAGCGACATCCCCTCATCCAGTTTGCCGAAGATAAAAGAGAGCGAGCCGGAGAGAATGCCGGAAAACTTAATCAGTTCATCGCCCGCGTTCAGCAGGTTCTGCAGGTTTTCAATCACCGGCAGACCGGCGCCGACGTTGGTATCATAAAGAAACTTGCGACGCGACTTCGCAGCGGCAGCCCGCATCTGCTGGTAGTAGTTCCACGAGGAGGTGTTCGCCTTTTTATTAGGCGTCACGACATGAAAACCTTCGGCAAGGAAGTCAGCATACTGGTCGGCCACCGCCTGACTTGAGGTACAGTCGACGATCACCGGATTAAGCAGGTGATACTCTTTTACCAGCCGGATCAGACGTCCGAGGTTAAACGGCTCGCGCGCCTCACTCAGCGCCCCTTTCCAGTCTTTAAGGTCGATACCGTGGACGTTGGTCAGCAGCGCGCGCGAATTTGCGATCCCGCAGACGCGCAGATCGATATGTTTGCCTTTCAGCCACGCCTGCTGGCGATGCAGCTGATTCAGCAGCGCACCGCCGACGCCGCCGACGCCGACAACGAACACTTCAATCACCTGATCGGTCGCGAACAGCATCTGATGCACAACGCGCACGCCGGTAGTCACATCGTCATTGCTTACCACGACAGAGATTGAGCGTTCGGAAGAGCCCTGGGCGATCGCCACGATATTAATATTGGCGCGTGCCAGTGCCGAAAAGAATTTTGCGGAGATGCCGCGCAGCGTACGCATGCCATCGCCTACCACCGAAATCACCGCCAGCTGCTCCAGCACATCCAGCGGATCGAGCAGGCCCTCTTTCAGCTCAAGATGAAACTCCTCTTCCAGCACGCGCCGCGCGCGCGCCTGCTCGCTCTGGGGTACGCAGAAGCTGATACTGTATTCGGAGGAGGATTGGGTGATCAGCACCACGGAGATACCGGTGCGGGACATCGCAGCAAACACGCGCGCGGCCATGCCCACCATGCCTTTCATTCCGGGGCCGGAGACATTAAACATCGCCATGTTGTTTAGGTGGGTGATGCCTTTGACCGGGTTTTCGTCATCGCTGCCCTCGCCGCCAATCAGCGTACCGGGCGCCTGCGGATTAGCGGTGTTTTTAATCAGGCAGGGGATCTGAAACTGTGCGATCGGCGCAATGGTACGCGGGTGCAGAACTTTGGCGCCAAAGTAGGAGAGCTCCATCGCCTCCTGATAGGACATCGACTTCAGCAGGCGTGCATCGGGCACCTGACGCGGATCGCAGGTATAGACGCCATCGACATCGGTCCAGATTTCGCAGCAGTCAGCGCGCAGGCAGGCGGCCAGTACGGCAGCAGAGTAGTCGGAACCGTTGCGCCCCAGTACGACCAGCTCGCCTTTTTCGTTACCGGCGGTGAAGCCAGCCATCAGGATCATATGATCGGCCGGGATCTGACTGGCGGCAATGCGCCGGCTGGATTCAGGGATATCCACTGTGGACTCCAGATAGTGTCCCACGGCCAGCAGCTTCTCAACCGGATCGATCACGGTCACCTGATAACCACGCGCCTGCAGCAGCGCCTCCATAATGGCAATCGACAGCTTTTCACCCCGGCAGATGATAGCAGCATTGACCGCGTCCGGGCACTGCCCCAGCAGGCTGATACCGTGCAGCACCTGCTTAAGCTGAGCAAACTCCAGCGCAACAAAGGTATTGATGCGCTCAGCGTCAAACCCCGGCTGGGCGGCCGCAAGCCCCTGCAGAAGATCGGCAAAAATGCGCTCGGCGTCGCTGATATTCGGCAGGGGATCCTGGCCGCTGATGGTTTTTTCAATCATCGCCACCAGGTGATTAGTAATTTTTGCGGGTGCAGAGAGCACGGTGGCAACCTGTCCCTGCTGCGCATTGCTTTCCAGAATGTCCGCTACGCGCAGAAAACGCTCTGCGTTTGCTACTGAGGTTCCGCCGAATTTCAGCACTCGCATGGTTAAAACTCTCCTGAATTTTTGCCGAAAAAAAAGCCCGCACTGTTGAGGTGCGGGCTTCTTTTTTATTTTTTCCTGTATGCGTCAGCCCGCACCGTTACCTGTGGTAATGGTGGTGGTAATAATTGTTGTGGTGTTCAGGCTGTCGTTACGCATTAAGATTTTTCTGTCTGTCTTTGTCTTGTCCGTCTGCCTTCCAGAAGTAAAGCAAAGCGCACGTTAAGTCAACGAATTTGTCTTTTGCCGCTGAACCTGCAGCCGGGCAGTGCTGCGCTGGATCGGGTAAATGGTGTTGCGATCGTTCAGCCCCGAGGCAAGATGCCCGATCAGCAACTATCTGTTCAGGATTTTGCCGAGTAATGCTCTGCCAGCTTTTTTTCCACATCGTGCAGCAGCCGGTGCAGCATTGCGCTGTCGCGCTGCTCCAGCAGACCGATGCGTTGATCGATCCAGTCCACCATCTTGGTGTCATCGCTCACCTCAAGCGTCGTGAGCAGCTGCTGAAAACGCTGACGCAGCGCCTGCAGCTGCAGCGCATTGGCCGTTTCTGCCGGGGTGACGGTGACCTGATTAAGCGAGGCGAGCTGATAGCAGTAGACCATTACCGCCTGTCCCAGATTGAGTGAGGGATAATCCGCCGCCATAGGAATACCGGTCAGCAGATCGACCTGATCCAGCTCCTCGTTCGTCAGCCCGCTATCTTCACGACCAAATACCAGCGCAATGCGCGGCAGCCACTGTCGTTTTTCCTGCAGAATAGTCTCTACCTGCACAGGCGTGGCATAGTAGCGAAACTTCGCCCGGCTGCGCGCCGTGGTGGCAACAGAAAAATCGACATCGGCCAGCGCGTCACTTAGCGTGGCATACGTCTGAACATTGTCGAGGATTTCACCGGCGCCGTGCGCAACGCGCCGCGCCGCCGGATCCTGCCACGCATCGCTGGCGACAATGCGCAGCTCTGTAAAACCCATGGTTTTCATCGCGCGGGCAGCGGCACCAATATTTTCCGGACGGGCGGGTGAAACTAAAATCAGGGGAAAAGACATAATTTTTCCAGTAGCAAATTAACACTATGCGCTATGGTGGCATGCAGCGAAAAAAATACCAATTGTTATGCAGTGATAAAGCAGAATGTTAATAATGTTAAACTGCCGGAATAAATTGTACTGATGGCATTTATCGCGATCAGGCAGATATTATGCGCTTATAAAACATAAATCCTGTTAATTCATAATACTACGCCAGCTATTTATGCAGTTTGCATACGTTTAAAACCGCGGGCTAAATGTAGCGAAAATGCTGCTTTTTGTGAGCTAAGCTGGCAATACAGGAGAAGTTTTTCATAAAAGTGTTAACGTGCTACACTTGCTTTTGATATAAGTCAACGAAGCGTTGTTTTTATGCTTATCGGTTGTTGCTGGTGCTGTTAGGTTGCTGTTAATGCGGTTAGGATAAACGCTATTCCGATCCCAACGGGGCGCACAGATATTCATTCTGACCGGCTGAGCTGACACTGAAGTTGACCTGATGGATGGTATATTCCGAAGATTATTTCGTACTCCGGCTGCGCACACGCCTTTATTCTGTCGCGGCAACGGCGGTACGCCCTGTTTTCGATTTGTTGGCAAATTTTAGGTAGCAAAACATGCAGACCCCGCACATTCTTATCGTTGAAGACGAACTGGTCACGCGTAACACGCTAAAAAGTATTTTTGAGGCGGAAGGTTACGTGGTCTATGAAGCCACTGACGGTGCTGAAATGCATCAGGTTTTAACAGACAATGACGTAAACCTGGTGATTATGGATATCAACCTCCCAGGGAAAAATGGATTGCTGCTGGCGCGCGAGCTGCGTGAACAGGCAAACGTCGCGCTGATGTTTCTGACCGGTCGCGATAATGAAGTGGATAAGATCCTCGGCCTGGAAATTGGCGCTGATGACTACATCACCAAACCTTTTAATCCGCGTGAGCTAACCATTCGCGCGCGTAATCTGCTGTCGCGCACCATGAACCTGGCGATGCCGGGTGAAGAGCGCCGTCAGGTAGAGAGCTACCGCTTTAACGGCTGGGAGCTGGATATCAACAGCCGTTCCCTGATCAGTCCAAACGGTGAGCAGTATAAGCTACCGCGCAGCGAGTTCCGCGCGATGCTGCACTTCTGCGAAAATCCGGGCAAAATCCAGACGCGCGCCGATCTGCTTAAGAAGATGACCGGTCGCGAGCTTAAGCCGCATGACCGTACCGTGGACGTCACGATTCGCCGTATTCGTAAACATTTCGAGTCAACGCCCGATACGCCGGAAATCATCGCCACCATCCATGGTGAAGGCTATCGCTTCTGCGGTGAGCTGCAGGATTAAGTTAAACAATAAAAAAACGCCCGTTCGGGCGTTTTTTTTGGCTGCTTTAGTGCCACGGCATAATGGGCACTGCGCTTAGCGCGTTTTTCGGCGATCCATCCACAACCTTATCTGAGTAGCTCAGATAGACCAGCGCATTGCGTTTCTGATCGAAAAAGCGCACCACCTGCAGCTTCTTAAACACCAGCGATGTCCGCTTGCGAAACACGACTTCTCCCTGCGCCTTGCCTTGTGCGATTTTCTCGCTAAGCTCTACAGGCCCTACCTGCTGGCAGGAGATAGCCGCATCCGATGTATCTTCAGCCAGCCCCAGGCCCCCTTTGATACCGCCGGTTTTAGCCCGGCTGATATAGCAGGTGACATTTTTCACGTCCGGATCGTCGAACGCCTCGACCACAATCTTATGATCGGGGCCGAAAATTTTGAATACGGTGTCAACAGAGCCGATCTCCTCCGCCAGCGCGACGGGAGTGAGCATAAAAGTTGCCAGCGTGACTATAAGAGCGCGATTTATTGTCATTGGGTTACCATTGCAAAGGAAAGAGATGTGGCGATAATGTACCGTCACCAGATCAAAGTACCAAACCTGAACGGGTTATCACCCGCATTGATATAGCACAGTTGATCAACACACAAGCGCCGCGCGTTTGTGCATTTAGTGCTATTATTCGACGACTTCATCGTTGCGCCACCAGAGAGTTATGAGGATGTTTTATGGACCAAGCCGGTATCATTCGCGATTTGCTTGTCTGGCTGGAGAGCCATCTGGATCAGCCGCTTTCACTTGATAACGTTGCACTGAAAGCGGGTTACTCCAAATGGCACCTGCAACGGATGTTTAAAGAGGTCACCGGACACGCCATCGGGGCCTATATCCGTGCGCGTCGGCTCTCCAAAGCCGCCGTGGCGCTGCGTCTGACCAGCCGCCCTATCCTCGATATCGCTCTGCAGTATCGCTTCGATTCACAGCAGACATTTACGCGCGCGTTTAAGAAACAGTTTAATCAGACGCCCGCCTGGTATCGCCGCTCGTCCGAGTGGAACTCTTACGGTATCCGTCCGCCCATTCGTCTGGATAACCAGCCCGTGCCGGAAGCACAATTTGTCACGCTGCCGGAGACGATTCTGGTAGGCCAGACGCAGAGTTATACCTGCGCGCTGGAGCAGATCTCCCGCTACCGTGATGAGATGCGCGTGCACTTCTGGAAACAGTTCCTGCTGGAAACCGATACCGTGCCGCCGGTGCTTTATGGTCTGCATCAGGTGCGCGCCAGCCATGAGAAAGATGATGAGCAGGAGATCCTCTATACCACTGCGGTACCGGCCGATCAGCAGGCGCTGAATATGCAGTCAAACCAGCGCGTGACGCTGGAAGCGGGCGACTACGTGCAGTTCAGCTATGAAGGTCCGCGCGTCGCGCTGCAGGAGTTTATCCTGATGCTCTACGGCACCTGCATGCCGCTGCTGGGGCTGATCCGTCGTCAGGGGCAGGATATTGAGCGATTCTATACCCACGGCGGCAAAAAGCGCAGCGAACCGCCTGCCGATATTCGCTGCGAATACCTGATCCCGATCCGCCCGCAGCCCGTTAATTAATCGCCAAAGAACCTCGTCGGGCGCATTAATCCGGGCGCCATTAATGGCGCCCCTACATTTTCCGTAGGGGGCGCATTAATGCGCCCCTGGCCGCGGTAAAAAACGTCATCACGTTCCGTACGCCCATTAATTCGGGCGCCATTAATGACGTCATCACGTTCCGCACGCGCATTAACCTGGGCGTCATTAACGACGCCCCTACATTTCCCGTAGGGGGCGCATTAATGCGCCCCTGGCAGCTCATCCAGCGCAGGGGCATCCAGATGCGAGACGTCGCCGGCGGTCTCTACGATCCAGCCAGACGCCAGCCAGGCACTCTGCTGATGATCCACGCGTGAAATCGAGCAGTTACGCAGGCGCAGGCGTCGTTCCGCATGCGCCGGTAAACCCAGAATGGTACTCACCAGGGCACCCAGCGCCATACCGTGGCTGACCAGCAATGGCCGGCTGCCGGCTGGCAGATCGAGGCAGGCGTTTAGCGCATCATGCATGCGCGCCGCCAGCTCGCTCATCGACTCGCCGCCGGGAATGCGCCCCGCTTCGGTGCCATCCACCAGCGCCTTGCGCCAGCGCTCCTCTTCCGCCGTCAGGCCATCAAGCGGACGCTGCTCCAGACAGCCCATATTCAGCTCGCGCAAACGTGCATCCAGCGTAACCGGGCAGCCGCAGGCGTCAGCGATAATCTCTGCCGTACGCCGGGTGCGGCCTAAATCGCTGGCAATGACGTGCGTAATGCCCAGCGTTTTCACCCGCTCACCGACCTGACGCGCCTGCTGTTCACCTTTATCCGTCAGAGCACTGTCGGACTGCCCCTGAATGCGTCGGGCCGCATTCCAAACCGTTTCACCGTGACGAACAAGATAGACCTGTAACATGCGTAATTTCCGTTATACTGCGACAAATTTGCCTTGAGGGTTCAATCAATTATGTACCATGTTGTCGCAGCCACCACCAATCCGGCAAAAATTCATGCGGTTGCGCTGGCGTTCAGCGACGTATTCGGTGAGGGATCCTGCCATATTCGCGGGGTAGCGGTCGAGAGCGGCGTGGCGGCGCAGCCGCTTAGCGATACAGAAACGCGCAGCGGCGCACGTCAGCGCGTGATCAATGCCCGTGCGGCCGCGCCGGAGGCGGATTTCTGGGTGGCTATTGAAGCGGGCATCGAAGGCGACTGCGCGTTTGCATGGATGGTAGTGGAAAATGCACAGCAGCGCGGTGAATCACGCTCTGCCAGCTTTACGCTGCCGCCGGTTGTGCTGGCAGGATTAGCAGCCGGGCGCGAGCTGGGCGATGAGATGGCGCGCCTGACCGGGGTCGACAATATCAAACACAAGGGCGGCGCGATCGGCGCTTTTACGCAGGGCCTGCTGACCCGCTCCAGCGTCTATCATCAGGCGCTGATCCTCGCACTCTGCCCGTTTACTCATCCGCTTTATCAGCAGTAATCAGCCGCGATTCCAGCCAGCGTCTGAGTTCGGGTGGCGCCTCTTTCAGGCTGTTAGAGCCGCGCGTTATCGTCGCAATGCCCACGCCCAGCTCGTTTTTCAGTTCGCGCTGGCTGATATCGCCGTTGATTAACGCTTCGATAATGCGCAGCCGCGTGCCGAACGATTCACGTTCATCGGGCGTCATCATCAGCTGCAGCATCGGCAGCGCCACGTTATCGGCAAACGCATGCTGCATCAGGTCGATAAAACGCAGCCAGTGATCGTCAGCGGGCTGCTCAGAAAGGGATGAAGGCATAGTGGCTTCCGTACTCATTAACGAGTACGGAAGCATAGCACACTCAGTAACGCTGATTCCACTCGCTGTCGCTGAGAATCTTGTCAGGTTTCCCCATGAAGTAACGATAGTAGGCGTCATACGCCAGCACGTTCTTCACGTAGCCCCGCGTTTCAGAGAACGGAATCGTTTCAATAAAGGCCACGGCGTCCAGTTTGCCTCCGCTGTTATTACGCCAGCTGCGCACCCGCCCCGGCCCGGCGTTATAAGCGGCGGAGGAGAAAATGCGGTTCTGCCCGAACTGCTGATAGACATACTCCAGATACTGCGTGCCAATCTGGATATTGGTTTGCGGATCAAGCAGCTGGCTGCTGTTTACGTAGCCGGGAATATTGTACATTTTCACGGTATGCGCGGCCGTGGCTGGCATCACCTGCATCAATCCGCTGGCCCCGACCGGGGAGCGCGCTTTCGGGTTCCAGGCGCTCTCCTGGCGCGAGATGGCCATGGCGTAGCTCGGATCGATCGCCTTATCACCGGTGTATTGCTGATACAGATTGCGCCACGCCAGCGGGAAACGCTCTTTCAGGCTATCCCACATTTTTGCGCTAATCGTGGCCTGCACGCTCAGATCCCACCAGTCCTGCTGGTTCGCGTAGTGCGCCAGCATCTGCTGCTGCGTGCGGGTTTTACTGACGATCAGGTTTGCCCACTCGCTGCGCGCCAGGTTATCCATGCCCCAGTACATCAGCTCGCGTACGCGCGCCATCTCCGGTCCCTGCACGATGCTGTTGTCCGCGGCCGGCGCGTCATCAATCTTCAGCGGATAGTCGGTGCCAAGGCGCTGCGCCGCCACCATCGGATAGAAGCCGCGCTGCTGCATCAGCTTACGCAGGATCTCATCGGCCTCTTCTTTGCGCCCCTGCGCTATCAGCAAATCCGCCTGCCAGTACTGCCACTCATCTTTTTCTTTCGCTTCCGGCGGCAGGCGCGCAATCCAGGTGTTGAGGCCACGGCGATCGCTTTCGCTCAGCGCAAGGCGCACGCGACGTTCGATAAGCGCGGTGGATTCACTGTTCATCACCACGGCATCGCGCCAGCGCGCCTGCTCTGAGGTCAGGTCAGCCCCCATCATGCGCCATACCACCGCTTCTTTCAGATCCTGCTCTTCTGCCTGACTCATCTTCTGCGCTTTAACCAGCTGCGGGATCATCATGCGCGCGTTATCCATATCTTCGCGCGCCACGCGCGCAAAGGCGTAGCTGGTGGCCATACGGGTAAAGTCGGTCGGCCCCAGCGTGGCGGCAAACGTCGTTACGGTCTGCGGATTCTGCTGCAGGGCCAGCAGTGCGCTGGCGGTGGTCTGGTAATCCGCCGGCAGCATTTTTGCCAGATAGTTTACCAGGCTGTCGTTGCCCGCTTTCATCGCCAGGCGGATACGCTCCAGAATGGTGATCGGCGAGAGCTGGCCTGATGCCTGCCAGACTGAGAAGAGCCGGTCGCAGTCAGCGGGCAGTGCCGAGCCGCGCAGCCAGATACTTTTCGCGCCGGTAAACGCCGTCTGCTGCTGGCCGGTGGCCCATTTAGCGTAGTACCAGTTGCAGCGCGCCTGCACCGGCTTCGGCTCATCCGGACTGAAACTCAAAATTCCCTGCCAGTCCTGCCGGTGCGCCAGCACGTTCACAAATCGCGTCTGCAGCGATTTGGCCGGCGGCAGCGTCGGATACTGCTGAATAAAGTTTTTGATCGCCAGCCCCGCTTCCTGATCGAGATCCTGCGCCAGCAGGCGATACTGCAGATAGGGATAGAGCGGATAATCCTGCAGCGTCGGCATCAGCTGCTCAACCTGGTCCATCTGTTTGTTATCCCAGGCCTGCTTGATCTGCGCATAGCGCTGTCGTTGCTGATCCAGCGAGTCGGCCCATACGCTGCCTGCCGTGCTGACCAGACACATCCCTATCATCCAGTTACGCCACTTCTCCACTCCGCTCTCCTCTCTGCTTCGGTCCAGCGTATGCCGGACTCCCTTCATGCTAACCAGGGCTTTCGTCTCTCGCCACGTTCTTAACAAAATTTACCTGACGAACAGGCTCCTGCCCCCCTGACCCGCCTGTGCACCTGCAACACAGTTTACGCCACGGCGCCTTTAAGGCTACTATTGACCACCCGCTGCTGACGCCGCCGCAACCGCCTGAAACCTGTCAGGATTGTCGCGCTCAGAGGCTCAATGGCAAACCGCATCCGCTGCTCTGCGGCAGAACACCACTTTTACCGAGATGCTTATGGAAACCCGGCGCGACGAACGACTCAATAAGCTGGCCCAGGCCCTGAAACGCACCGATAAGCTGCATCTGAAAGAGGCGGCGCAGCTGCTGGGCGTCTCTGAAATGACCATCCGCCGCGATCTCAGCGAATCGGCCTCGCAGGTGGTGCTGCTCGGCGGCTATGTGGTCAGCGATCCGAAAAACCATGCCGGGCACTACTTTGTTTCCGATCAGCACGGGCACAACGCCGCGCGTAAACGGCGTCTGGCGCAGGCCGCCGCCGCGCTGATTCGTGAAAATGATACGGTGTTTTTTGACTGCGGAACCACGCTGCCCTACGTCATCGACGCGATTCCGGACACCCTCGCCTTCACGGCAGTCTGCTGCGCGATGAACACCTTTCTGGCACTGAAAGAGAAGCCCGCCTGCAGCGTGATCCTCAGCGGCGGCGAGTTTCATGCTGATAACGCGCTGTTTACGCCAGTCGGTAACCACTCCATTCTTGATGACCTCTGCCCGGCGCTGGCGTTTATCTCAGCAGCGGGAGTGGATCTGCAGCAGGGCGCAACCTGTTACAACCTGAATGAGCTGGCGATGAAGCACCACGCCATGCTGCGCGCGCGTGAACGGGTACTGGTGGCAGACAGCAGCAAATATGGCAAAGTGCTGCCCGCCCGTATCAGCGCGCTGCACCGTTTCGAGCGGCTGGTCAGCGACAGCGCCCCCGACGCCGCGCTCAGTTCGTGGCTGGCAGAGCAGGCGATTACGCTGCATCTGCCCTGATCGCCGTCAGCGCGTACAATTACGCAGCAGTGCGCCTGACATCACGCCTGTCACGCAAGTTTCACCGCGGCGCGGCTGTGATTAGGCCGTGAAAACCGCTAAACTTCACCATCTGACGTTCCACTATTTACAGACCAAGAGGCTCATCACAACGTGGCTCAATTCGTCTATAGCATGCATCGCGTCGGCAAAGTGGTACCGCCGAAGCGTCACATTCTGAAGAATATCTCTCTCAGCTTCTTCCCGGGCGCCAAAATCGGCGTACTCGGCCTGAACGGCGCGGGTAAATCGACCCTGCTGCGCATCATGGCCGGTATCGATAAAGATATCGAAGGGGAAGCGCGCCCGCAGCCGGGCATTAAAGTGGGTTATCTGCCGCAGGAGCCGCAGCTCAATCCGGAACACACCGTGCGTGAATCGGTTGAAGAAGCGGTGGCGGAAGTCGCTGGCGCTCTGAAACGTCTTGATGAAGTCTACGCGCTGTACGCCGATCCCGATGCGGACTTCGACAAGCTGGCCGCCGAACAGGGCCGTCTGGAAGAGGTGATTCAGGCGCACGATGGCCACAATCTGGAAACCCAGCTCAACCGCGCCGCTGACGCGATGCGTCTGCCGGAGTGGGATGCCAAAATCGGCAACCTGTCGGGTGGTGAGCGCCGTCGCGTCGCGCTGTGCCGCCTGCTGCTGGAAAAGCCGGACATGCTGCTGCTTGATGAACCGACCAACCACCTGGATGCGGAATCTGTCGCCTGGCTGGAACGCTTCCTGCACGACTTCGAAGGCACCGTAGTCGCGATTACCCACGACCGTTACTTCCTCGATAACGTTGCGGGCTGGATCCTGGAGCTGGACCGCGGTGAAGGTATTCCGTGGGAAGGCAATTACTCCTCCTGGCTGGAGCAGAAAGATCAGCGTCTGGCGCAGGAAGCGTCACAGGAAGCTGCACGCCGCAAATCCATTGAAAAAGAGCTGGAGTGGGTGCGTCAGGGTGCGAAAGGCCGTCAGTCTAAGGGCAAGGCGCGTCTGGCTCGCTTTGAAGAGCTGAACAACAGCGACTATCAGAAGCGTAATGAAACCAACGAACTCTTTATTCCGCCAGGCGCACGCCTCGGCGATAAAGTGCTGGAAGTGAAAAACCTCAGCAAATCGTATGGCGATCGCGTCCTGATTGACGATCTGTCGTTCTCGCTGCCAAAAGGGGCAATTGTCGGGATTATCGGGCCGAACGGCGCGGGTAAATCGACGCTGTTCCGCATGATGTCTGGTCAGGAGCAGCCCGATTCCGGCAGCATCGATCTGGGCGAAACCGTGAAGCTGGCGTCGGTCGATCAGTTCCGCGATGCGATGGATAACTCTAAAACGGTATGGGAAGAGGTCTCTGGCGGCCAGGATATTATGCGTATCGGTACCACCGAGATGCCAAGCCGTGCCTACGTCGGACGCTTTAACTTCAAAGGCACCGATCAGGGTAAACGCGTAGGCGAACTCTCCGGTGGTGAGCGCGGACGTCTGCACCTGGCGAAACTGCTTCAGGTAGGCGGCAACCTGCTGCTGCTGGATGAACCAACCAACGACCTCGACATCGAAACCCTGCGCGCGCTGGAGAATGCCCTGCTGGAGTTCCCGGGCTGCGCGATGGTGATCTCGCATGACCGCTGGTTCCTCGACCGTATTGCCACCCACATCATCGATTATCAGGATGAGGGCAAGGTTGAGTTCTTTGAAGGTAACTTTACCGAATACGAAGAGTATAAGAAACGCACTCTCGGCGCGGATGCGCTGGAGCCGAAGCGTATCAAATACAAGCGTATGGCGAAGTAACCTGCTGATAAAAAAGGCGCCTTCGGGCGCCTTTTTTTATTGTGCTCAGGCGTTAATTGCCCAGCCGCTCTTTGACCAGCTCCACACAGCGCAGGAAGCGCGCATCGTAGTTGTCCTCCTGCACGTGTACAAACTCAACGTTATTTTCCCGCAGCATGGTCACCAGAATAGACTGAAACTCGCGCCGGTCCACCGAGCTGCCAAGGCTGCGCAAGCCATCCGCCACCCAGGGCACGTTGTTCTCCAGCAGGATCACCAGGTCAAAGCGGTACTCATCGATCAGCGCCTGCACAAAAGGATGTTCGCGTCCTTCATACTTCAGGCAGAACGCCTGAGTGGTAATAAAATCGGTATCGATAAAGGCGACTTTATTCGCGTACTTGACGGCAAAATCGATGTATTGCGCCTGACCGAGCGCGATTTTATCGTAGTCAGAATACTGCAGCGCCATCTCGTCGCCGCCGAGGTGAGAGAAGACGTAGTCGCGGCCATACTCCCAGGCGCTGGTGGTATTAAAGATATTCGCCAGCTTGTTGACCAGCGTGGATTTGCCGCTCGACTCGCCACCCAGCACCGCGACGGTGCGCACAAAGAAAGGCTTCACTTCGGTCGGAATATATTCCCAGTAGCGAAACGGATCCTGACGGATCTGGCTGCCGCTGATGCTCATAAACGATCGATGCGGATCGATCACCCGCGCCGGGATCCCCAGATATTGCTGATACATCGGTGCATCCGGTTCTTCGCTGGTATAAACGCAGTCGGGCATAATCCCCTGCTCTGCCAGAAACGCGCTGACGCCTGCGCTCCAGAGATCCCAGCCGTGCGGATAGGGTTCGATTCCCTCTTCGTTGAATGAGTGAATACGAATGTTTTTCTGGTATTTGAATGTCTGCAGCAGCCAGCGCAGACGATCGCTGATGGTGGGCTGCTGCGACATGGCGCTGTTCTCAAACAGTGCGCGATCGCGCGGCTCGTCGTGGCCCATAATAATATGCAGCTCATCCACCTGACTGCAGGCGCGCTGGATCAGGTAGATATGGCCGGTGTGCAGCGGATAGAACTTGCCAAATACCACGCCCACGGTTTTCTCACGCCGCGGAAACTCCAGCCCGAGAAAGTGATGCAGCGCCGCCAGTTTCTGCGCGCCAGGGCTTTTTATTTTCGCGTTAAGCAGCTGACTCAGGTAGCCCTTGGTCATTCCGCTGGCGTCAGCCACCTGCTGCAGCGTATGGCCCTGCTGCCGAATCGCGGTCTTCAGATAGTCAAATGATGACACTCAGTGCCTCCTGCGGATAATAAATGGCGGTGCGGCCTTTAAGGCGGGGCGCATTAATGCGCCCCCTGCATATCGCGGCGGCGGCATTTATGCCGCCCTGGCGAAATTACAGCTCATCCAGAATGGCCAGCGCATCTGCCAGCTTCTTCGCGCTGTAAACCTTCATGCCATCAATGGTTTTCTTCGGCGCGTTGCCGGCCGGCACGATGGCGCGCTTAAAGCCGTGCTTGGCTGCTTCAGAGATACGCTCCTGGCCACTCGGTACCGGCCGGATCTCACCTGCCAGCCCGACTTCACCAAAGATCACCACATCCTGCGGCAGAGGGCGATCGCGCAGGCTGGAGACCATCGCCAGCAGCAGCGCCAGATCGGCACTGGTTTCCGTGACTTTTACGCCGCCTACCACGTTAACAAACACATCCTGATCCGCCATTTGCAGGCCGCCATGACGATGCAGTACCGCCAGTAAAATCGCCAGACGGTTCTGCTCCAGCCCTACCGCTACGCGGCGCGGATTGCCCATCATCGAGTGATCCACCAGCGCCTGGATCTCAACCAGCAGCGGCCGGGTACCTTCCCACACCACCATCACCGAACTGCCTGAAGTGATCTCATCGCCGCGCGACAGGAAAATAGCTGAAGGGTTGCTGACCTCACGCATTCCCTGCTCCGTCATGGCGAATACGCCCAGCTCATTCACCGCACCAAAACGGTTTTTATGGCTGCGCAGCGTGCGAAAGCGCGAGTCGGCATCGCCATCCAGCAGCACCGAGCAGTCGATACAGTGCTCCAGCACTTTCGGACCTGCCAGCGAGCCATCTTTGGTGACGTGGCCGACCATGATAATCGCCACGCCGCGCGTCTTGGCAAAACGCGTCAGATAGGCGGCGGTCTCCCGCACCTGCGCCACGCTGCCGGGAGAAGACTGAATATCCGCCATGTGCATCACCTGGATGGAGTCGATAACCATCAGCTTCGGCTCTTCCTGCTCGGCAATCAGGCAGATCTGCTCAATACTGGTTTCCGACAGCATATTCAGGTTGTCCGTGGGCAGTCCCAGCCGGTGCGCGCGCATCGCCACCTGCTGCAGCGACTCCTCGCCGGTGACATAGAGCGTCTTCATGCTCTCCGCCAGCTTGCACATAACCTGCAGCAGCAGCGTCGATTTACCGGCACCGGGGCTGCCGCCAATCAGGATAGCGCTGCCCGGTACCACGCCGCCGCCCAGGACGCGGTCAAACTCTTTAAAGGTGGTGGTGAAGCGCGGCAGCGCCTCAAGGCTGATCTCCGAGAGCTTCTGCACCCGGCTGCTGCCGGCGTTACCTGCATAGCCGCTCAGGCGCTCATTGCGCGCAGCGGCAGGCGAGGCAGCAATACGCACCTCGGTGATGGTGTTCCAGGCGTGGCAGGCGCTGCATTGCCCCTGCCAGCGCGGATAGTCTGCGCCGCATTCGTTGCACACGAAGGCGCGTTTTGCCGCTTTGGCCAAATCAGTTCCTCAGTTAACGCTCTTCATGAATCAGGCTGCCGGTCAGGATGCAGAACACCCCCATCAGGTCAGCGTGACGGATAGTGACTTCCGTCTGCTCATTCACTTTAGGTTTAGCATGATAGGCAATACCCAGTGCTGCACGCTTAATCATCGGCAGATCGTTGGCGCCATCGCCCACCGCTACCGTCTGCTGCGGTGCGATATCAAAACGCTGTGCCAGCTGATGCAGGGTATCCGCTTTATATTGCGCATCGACAATCTGTCCGATCACCTCGCCGGTGAGTTTACCGTCGCGCATCTCCAGCTCATTGGCGACGGCCGCCGCCAGATGCAAGGTCTGACGCAGGTGATCCGCATAAAAGGTAAAACCGCCAGACGCAATCGCAACCTGCCAGCCGAGCGCCTGCAGCTTATGCACCAGCGTGGTCAGGCCCGGCATCAGCGGCAGAGTGTCGCGCACCTGTTTAAGGATAGCGGCATCGGCGCCAGCCAGCTGCGCCACGCGCTCACGCAGGCTGGCTTTGAAGTCGAGTTCACCGCGCATAGCCCGTTCGGTGACCTCAGCCACCTGCTCACCGCAGCCCGCCAGCCTGGCGATCTCATCAATGCATTCGATCTGAATCGCCGTGGAATCCATATCCATCACCAGCAGCCCTGGCGTTTTCAGATGCGGGATTTTGCCCAGCGGCGCCACGTCAAACCCGGCGTCATGCGCCAGCCGGGTGGCGCGCGGCGTCAGCGAACCTGCCAGCCGGATCACCTGATATTCGTCAACGTTCCACGCGCTGACAATCACCATGGCGGCCCCCAGCTGATGCTGATAATCGGTCAGCTGCTGTTTATCGAGTCCGCGCCCATACAGCAGCCAGCCCGTGCGGCCGGCACGGTAGTCCAGCGGCATAACTTCATCACCGCTCAGGGAGAGGGGTAAACCCGGCCAGAGAGAGACATCGGCGGGCAGATCGCACCAGGTAAGACGATTTGGCATTACAGCTCCTGTAGGGACAACAAAACCACGCAAGAGGCTACCTTGTCTGCGCGGGTTCTGGCAACATAATTGCCAGCCTTTCTGCTGCTATGTCACATGGGTTTCTGATGGTTAAAACTGCACTGAAATTTCGCCTGCATCGCACGGTGATTGTTCTTATCTCTCTGGCGCTGCTGGTGGTGCTGATGCAGGGCGCCTCATGGTTCAGCCTGGGTCATCAGATGGCGCGTTCTGAGCAGGTTGAAGAGCTGGCCCATACCCTCACCCGCCAGGTGGCGTTCAGTCTCAAGCCCCTGATGGATAACAGCGATGATAACCGCACGCAGATTGCCGCCATTCTCGATCAGATGACGGATAACAGCCGCATCCTTGATGCCTCCGTCTATGCTGACGATGGCAGCCTGGTGGCACACAGCGGTGAAACCATCAACGTACGCGACCGTCTGGCGCTGGATGGCAAACGCGCCGGCAGCTACTTCAATCATCAGATTGTGAAGCCGCTGGAAGGCAAAGAGGGGCCACAGGGTTTCCTGCGCGTGACGCTGGACACGCACGTTCTGGTTACCGAATCACGTCAGGTAGATAACACCACCAATATTCTGCGCCTGATGATGCTGCTGGCGCTGGCGATTGGCATCATTCTGACCCGTACTCTGCTGCGCGATCGCCGCACCCGCTGGCAGCAGTCGCCCTTCCTGCTTACCGCCAGCCGCGCGGTGAAAGAAGATAAAGAGGAAGAGCCGGCAGAAACACCCGACGCGCAGGAAAAGACGCGCTAAGCGCCAGCCTGAGCCGCGGGCTGTTCAGAAAGATACAAAAAAACCAGGCCGCTGCTTCTGCCTGGTTTTCGGTTTTTAACGGCGCGCTTTAAGCGGTAAGAATAGCCTGAAGCTGAGCGAGGTTTTTCACCTGAAAATCAGGGGTAATATCCGCAGGCAACGGGCGCGTGCCGTGATCGATCCAGCAGGTTTTAAGACCCGCATTCATTCCCCCGAGAATATCAGACTCGGGCGTATCGCCAACCATCAGTACGCGCTGTGGCGCCGGATTGCCGAGCAGCTCCAGCGTATGGGCAAAGATTTTTGCGTCCGGCTTGGGAACACCAACCTGCTCTGAAATCACCAGCGCATCGAACATATCGTGAAAGCCCGTGCGCTCCAGCCGCGCCTGCTGCAGGGCCGTAAAGCCGTTGGTGACGATCGCCATTTTGACGCGGCCTTTAAGGCTCTGCAGCAGTTCAGGCGCGCCTTCCAGCGGCAGGCAGATCTCCGCCATCGCATTAAGGAAATCGCTGTTCAGGATATCCGGCTCTACGCTGAGCTTCTCTCCCCAGAGCGTAAAGCGCTGCGTCTGCAGCTGTGCGGCGGTGATGGTGCCGTTCTGGTAATCCACCCATAAAGGCTTATTGATCGCCTGATAATCGGCGTAATCGCGATCGCTGAACTGCACGTCGTAGCGGGTAAACATGCGCTGCAGTCCGGCAAAGGCATCGAAATGAAACAGTGTTTCGTCAGCATCAAACAGGATGCAGTCCCAGTCGTTTAACATGGTGCTCCTTAATCAGCGGTCAAAGTGTCAGCGCCATAATGATGGCGTCTTCCCGTCCGCCTGCAGTGGGGTAGTAATTGGGGCGCACGCTGACCCGGTGAAAATCGAGCTGCTCATACAGGGCAATCGCCGCGCGATTTGAGGCGCGCACCTCCAGCCAGAGGGTCAGCACATCGCGCTGCTCCAGTTCGCCGATCAGCGTCTGCAATAGCTGACGCGCATAGCCGCGGCGCTGAAAGTCGGGATCAACGGCGATGTTAAACAGCGACGCCTCATCCAGCACAACCTGCGTAATAGCAAAGCCGGCAAGGCGTCCGTCACTGTGCAGCCCGAAGTTGAGAAAGCGTTCCCCCTGATTGCTGGCGAAGGTCTGTTCACTCCAGGGAAAAGCGTGCGCCCGGCGTTCAATGGCGAGCTGCTGCGGCCGATCGTCAGCCGTGATGAGCGAGATAGTGATCATGGTTACACATCTGTTGCCACAGCGCGCGCCTGGCTGCGCCGCTGCTAATCAGTTCATTAAGGACGGCGCTGGTGAATACCACACCGTTAAAGGTGTGCCCGCTCTCCACGCCCAGCAGCCAGCCGGGACAGGCTACCTGCTCTGGCAGCATCGGCAGCTGCTCCGGCGTCAGCGTCATCACCTGTGCGGGCAGAATATCCAGCGCCCGCAGCACGTCCCGTATCAGAGGCTCATCCAGTGCCGGCGGGTGTTCCGCTACCAGCAGCAGGCGCGTATCGGGTGCCAGCCTGACGGCGATCTCCCCTTGCAGCACGCGCGGACGCCGCAGCTGATACTGCGTAATCCCCATCTGCTGCAGAAGCCAGTCGCGTCTTGTACTCATGCTGTTTTCCGCTATGCCGTAAGTAATGCGCGCTATGCTAGCAAACCCGTCGAACATGCGCCAACAAAGCACTATAATCCCCGCTCTGATTTAACAGGAGCGTTCCATGTCTGCTTTTACCCCGGCCAGTGAAGTTATTCTGCGCCACAGTGATGAATTTACCACCCGCCACGTGCTGTTTGCGGGTGATCTGCAGGATGACCTGCCCGCCCAGCTGGAAACCGCGCTCAGCCGCGTTCATACCCAGCAGTATCATCACTGGCAGAACCTGAGCCATCGGCTGGGCGATCGCGCCGTATACAGCCTCGTGGCCAGCGCGGCCGATGTGACAGACTGCACCACTCTGATTTACTTCTGGCCCAAAAATAAGCCGGAAGCGCAGTTCCAGCTGCAAAATCTGCTCGCGTTACTCCCTGTCGGCAGCGATATCTTTGTCGTGGGCGAAAACCGCAGCGGCGTACGCAGCGCCGAAGGCATGCTGGAGCAGTGGGTGACGCTGGAGAAAATTGACAGCGCGCGTCGTTGCGGCCTCTATCATGGCCAGCTGACGCAGCAGCCTGAGTTTGACGCCAGCCGGTTCGGCAATACTTACCAGCTGGATGAGATGACCATCCATACGCTGCCGGGCGTATTCAGCCGCGATGGTCTGGATATTGGCAGCGATCTGCTGCTGTCGACCCTGACGCCGCACACCAAAGGAAAAGTGCTGGATCTCGGCTGCGGCAGCGGTGTCTTAGCCACCGCGCTGGCACAGCACTCCCCGAAAGTGCGGCTGTGGCTGTGTGATGTGCATGCTGCTGCCATTGAAGCGAGCAAAGCCACGCTGGCGGCAAACGGGCTGGAAGGCGAGGTGTTTGCCAGCAACGTCTTTAGCGACGTTACCGGACGTTTCGATCTGATCATCTCTAATCCACCGTTCCATGACGGCATGCAGACCAGCCTTGATGCGGCCAACAGCCTTATCCGCGGCGCGGTGAAGCATCTGAACAGCGGCGGCGAACTGCGTATTGTGGCGAATGCTTTCCTGCCTTATCCGCAGATACTTGATGAGACCTTCGGCAGCCACGAAGTGCTGGCGCAGACCGGCCGCTTTAAGGTTTACCGTGCGGTTTATGGTCGTGGCGCGCGCGGACGCTAAGCGCCTGATGCGGCGATAAAGCGTTGCTTTTTCCAGCAGTCGGTTTATCGCCGTAAAATATCTGTTGACGCATTGCGTAAAACCTCTAGAATGCGCCTCCGTGGTTAGCAATACTGTAAAGTGTTGCCGGTATGCGAAGGTGGCGGAATTGGTAGACGCGCTAGCTTCAGGTGTTAGTGTCCTAACAGACGTGAGGGTTCAAGTCCCTCTCTTCGCACCAATAATCACAGAGTTTATATCGCGTGCACTGCGCGAAGGTGGCGGAATTGGTAGACGCGCTAGCTTCAGGTGTTAGTGTTCTTACGGACGTGAGGGTTCAAGTCCCTCTCTTCGCACCATGCGGTGATATAAACAGACAACACGATGCGAAGGTGGCGGAATTGGTAGACGCGCTAGCTTCAGGTGTTAGTGTTCTTACGGACGTGAGGGTTCAAGTCCCTCTCTTCGCACCACTGTTGTCACCTCTCTCCCGTCAGTTAATTCCCTGAATGTTATTCTCCTGCTTATCACGCGCTGCGTGATGGTGCTGTTTCTGCACGCTGCTAACCCAGATGAAAATTCACTGACGCTGCCGTGATGCCGCCCGCCAGCGCGACACAGGATGGCAGCAATATATAGTGGCGCAGCCGCTGGTGAAACAGCATAACCAGCGTCAGCAGAAGCATAACAATCATGATCGCCCGCCACTGCGCATAGCCCGGTTCCCATAACGCAAACAGCGGCATAGCGGTACAGGGCAGCAGAATACCCCAGCCACTATCCAGGCGCTTACCCATTATCCAGCTCACACCCCACAAGCCGCAGGCAGCCAGCATTGCTGCGATCATCATTACGCCCCTTAATGATAAGAATTACCATTATCATATGACAACCATTCTCATTCTGCAGCGAATTTTTCACCGCATGACAGAAATACTGGAAAATGCTAAATTGCCGCCGATAACACACCTGATAACAACATGAAACGTGCTGACTATCCGCATAGCAGAATTAACGCTGCCGGGTAGCGCTTTGATATTTCAGGGCTGTCACGGGTAATAATAATGAAATTAAACGCTTACGATGAACTGAAACAGAGCAAATATCGGCTTTCGCTGATGCTGTTTTTGTTTCTTAATATCGCCGTTTCACTTTTTTGCCTGCTGCCCTGCCTGAACGTTCAGATACCGGTATTTACCCTGCCTGCGGTGCTGGTCGCGGGTTTCAGCACCACGCTGCTGCTGCTTTGTCTGATAATGCCCGGCCTGCGCTTTCCCGTATTAACGCCGGTCGCGCTGCTGCTCGGGCTGCTGTGGGCGTGGCATATTAATCAGAAATATCATCTGATTTCTGCGTTTGATAGCAGCTATTTAATTATCAGCTTACTTAGCGTCTTTTTTATCAGCGCTATCGCGCTGAGCGACTATTTAACGGCATTTTGCCTGCATATTCTGCCGCCGGTGCTGACCGTGCTGCTGCTGGATAACGGACAGCACCTGACCACTATTCTGTTTACTATTACGCTGCCGCTGATTGGATTTTCCCTGCTGCATTTGATGCGCCGGCGTTTTGACCATTTTACCCGGCAGCTGATTGGCCAGCTGTATGAAGAGAAGCAGAGCTTCAGCGCGCTCAGCATGCTCGATCCGCTGACCGGCCTCTATAACCGGCGCGGGCTGCAGAACCGGCTGGAAACCATTCTCGAGAACCATGCCGGCAGCCACTTTATCCTGCTGCTGGATATCGATCACTTTAAAGCCTATAACGACAATTACGGACATGCGATGGGCGACCAGGCGCTGAAGCGCGTATCGGCCGCGATCCGTGACGCCGTCCGCTCGCGCGATGTGGTCACCCGCTATGGTGGCGAAGAGTTTCTGGTACTGCTGACCAATGTCAACGCGTCAATCGCCATGAAGCTCGCCGAGCGCATCCGGCAGTCGGTGCTGGAACTGGAGATCCCCCATCGTTCTAATACCGCGGTATCGACTCACGTCACCGTCAGCGCCGGCATCGCGCCGATGGCTGCGCACGATTTTGAGCGGGCCGTCGCCAACGCTGACCGTGCGCTCTATGTCGCCAAAAACCGCGGGCGCAATACCATTCTGGCCTGGGAGGCGCTGCCGGCACGCCGGCAGGCGATTAGCGAGCCGCACTAAAGTGATAAATACAACGCTATAGCAATCTTATGCTGCTGCTATCTTGCTCACTCAATCAGGAACGATTATCATTTGTTTTTCGTTTCCCGTTATCATTCAGGATTGGCATGGCTACGATTACGCGTCAGGCGCACCGCTTCAGTGAGCAGTCCCCGATCTTCATGCAGCGCGATCGCACGCTGGTACGCGCGCTGCAGGAGCTGATCCATGAGCAGTGCAGCGACCGTCAGGCTTATGTCAGACTGGGAGAAACCGCACCGGAAGGCGCTTTGACGCTGGCTGAATGGTCGGCACCGGAGCACTTTCAGTCTCTGACGCAGCGCTACGGTGACTATCTTTATCGCAGCCATCCTGATACGCCGCGGGAGGCGAAGCCGCTGCAGTCACTCTGGGCGCAGTGGTACTTCGGCCTGCTGGTGCCCACGCTGATGATGGCGCTGCTGCATGAGCCGCGTGCCCTCAACTGCTCACCTGAATATATCCGCGCTGAGTTTCACGAAAATGGCCATCCCGCCACCTTCTGGCTGGATGTACAGGAGGATGAGCCCGCGCGATTTCTCTCTGCCCCGCAGCGTATGGCGCGCCTGATCCAGACCTGCCTGCAGCCCGCCGTGGAAGGCATGACGCAGCACGGCGACATCAATGCGCGCCTTATCTGGAACAACATGGGATACCTGATCTACTGGTTTCTGGGTGAACTCCGCGCGCAGCTGCCCGCCGCGCTGATCGACCAGCTGGAAGAGATGCTGTTTTTCACGCCGTCGCTGCCGGACGGCAGCGATAACCCGCTTTACCGCACCATGATTATGCGCCACGGGACAATGGAGCGGCGCAGCTGCTGTCAGCGCTATCGTATTCCTGACGTCGAGCGCTGCGGTAACTGTACACTGAAAGCGCAATAAGCACGCGCGCGCCGTAAATTCTCCTTTTCTCTCGTTTACACTTTTTTCGCCTTGTGGCAGCGTTCAGGTTCAGTTTTTACCGGAGAACAACATGAGCCTGGAGTCGGTACAGCAGTTCTTTGCTGAGCATGCGCCGGATATCGAAATTATTGAAACGCCTGAAAGCACGGCCACCGTGGCGCTGGCGGCACGCGTTCACGGCGTCTCACCGGGGCAGATTGCCAAAACGCTGTCGCTGAAAGTGAAAGAGCAGGTGGTGCTGATTGTTACCCGCGGCGACGCGCGTCTGGATAACCGCAAACTGAAAGCCGCCCTGGGCGCTAAAGCGCGCATGCTGAGCGTCGATGAAGTGGTGAACTGGACCGGCCATCCGGTCGGCGGCGTCTCTCCTTTTGGCCTGGAAAACCCGCTGACCGTGTACTGCGATATCTCTCTGCGCAGCTTTGATGAGGTGCTGCCTGCCGCGGGCTCGGTGCGCAGCGCGGTACGCATCTCACCGCTGAGAATGGCGGAGCTGACCCATGCCACCTGGATCGACGTCTGTGAAGCGCTTTGAGGGCGCGGATATTATCGCGCCGCCGCTGTCACGTTTCAGAGCCGGGTCGGCAAACGGGTAAAAGCCTGTTCTAGCATATCCAGCAGCAGCGCATTATCAACGTGCTGGATGACATGCACCAGCGCCCCGGTTTCCGGCGGGATCCCCACATCGAGCCGCAGCGGTGGACGGTAACGCCAGCTCTTGCCGCGCGTTGCACCGGGACGCAGCTCGATATCCACGTAATAATCGGCGCCTTCCGCCACGCGCTGGTTCAGCAGCCAGGCGACCACCAGCGCATCATGGATCCAGCAGCCTGGCAGCCGCCGGGTCCGCATTGAGTAGTCGATCCAGGGGCCCAGCGTCTCGCGGATAAACTGCGTCAGCGGATGCGGTTGCGCCGTGATGCGTGCGAGATCGTCGCGGGTCAGCAGCGTCTGCGTGGTGGCGTCCATCGGCACCAGGGTGATGGTAGCACCGCTGTGCAGTACCTGATGTGCCGCCTCCGGATCGAGACCAAAATTGGTATCTTTGATGTAGTCATCAAGCGCAAAGACGCCGCCCATGATCACAATCTCCGCTACCGCTTCAGCCATCTGCGGATAACGCTGCAGCGCCTGCGCCACATTCGTCAGCGGCCCGATAGCGACCAGGGTAAACTCTCCCGGGTTATCGCAGATCAGCTGGCCCATCACGCCGGCAGCGTCATTGCCGTCCGCCGCCATCACCGCTGGCTGACGCACGCCCTGCCACAGCGCGGCCAGCGCCGGGTCGGCCAGATTATCCAGACGCGCCCGCCACGGCAGCGGATCTTCGCGCAGCGCCTGCAGCGCCCCCTGCACCACCGGAATATTCAGCCCGAGACGTTTCAGCAAATCTTTTGCCACGCGCGCGCCCGTCGCGCTGGGCGTGTTACCGGTGACCGTGGTAATCAGTTCCGGCGACAGCGCGGGTGATGCCAGTGCCAGCGCAATCGCCAGTCCGTCATCGGTATTTGCACCTGCGATGCCATTCCCCGGATCGCAATCAATAATCACTCTTTTCATAATGTTTTATCGTTATTGTATTTAAGGCTGCAGGCAGCCACAGGATTCGCCGGTTTCGATGTAGTGCGGCAGCTCGGCCATCACCCCCTCCTCCGGCTGGTTTTTCAGCATAGCAATAGCGCGCTGCGCCAGCTCAGACAGCGGCTGTCGCACCGTGGTCAGCGAAGGCACATGAAACGCGGCCTGCGTGGTACCGTTGAAACAGACCAGCGCCACATCCTGCGGCACGCGGATCCCCTGCTCGGCAAACGCGCGAATACAGCCAATGGCCTGGCCTTCGTTACTGGCAAACAGCGCACGCGGTACGCGACCGCTGGCGATCATGCGCTGCGCCGCGTCGTAGCCGCCCTGCCGCGAGTAATCCGCCGGGAAAATCAGGCTTTCATCCACGGGCAGCCCCCGCTCCTGCATCGCATCACGCCAGCCCTGAATACGATCCTGAGCGTTAAACATCGCCGGCGGGCCGCTGATCATGCCCACCTGCTGATAACCGTGACTCAGCAGATGCCGGGTGACATCACAGGCCGCCAGCCGCTCGTTCATGCTCAGCACGCTGACGCCGGGCCGCGGAGTAATGCGATCCAGCATCAGCAGCGGTGTTCCGCTCGCCTGCACCACATCAATATAGGGATGACGATCGACGCTGTTATAAAACAGTCCGTCAATCTGACGGTTAAGCATGCCCTGAATCAACTCCAGCTCACGCTGACGATCGTCACCGGCATCACCCAGCAGCATGATATGGCCGTGGTTAAGCGACTCCTGCAGCAGGACATGCGCCATGGAAGCAACAAACGGGTTCGCAATGTTCGGCACAATCAGACCAAAAGTTTTGGTGGTGCCGGAGGCCAGCGCGCGCGCTACGGCGTTAGGCCGGTAGCCCGTCTGCTTAATGGCAGCCAGCACCCGCTGACGGGTCGCTTCCGCCACCGGGCGCGGCCCGTTGTTGATCACATAGCTGACCACGGCTACCGAGGTGCCTGCGACGCGGGCGACATCGGTACGGGTAACATTTCCGCCGGGAGATTTTGCCAAATTAGCCTCAATATAAATGCCGCTGGCCGGATTCACCGGCCAGCGTTATGTCAATGGTACTGCCTGCAGCTGCGCGTCAGATGGCATCCTCCGGCAGATTAAGGTCGCGACCGCGCGTTTCCGGTGCGACAAACGTCGTCAGAAATCCGATAGTGGCCATCGCGCTAAAGTAAACGGCGATTGGCCACCAGTGGCCGGTCCATGAGAGCAGCGCTGCCGCCACCAGCGGCGCAGTGCCGCCAGAAAGAATCGACCCCAGCTCTTTTGCCACTGCCATTTTGGTATAGCGATGCTTCACGCCAAACATCTCGACGCCCCAGGCCGCCTGTACACCAAATATCCCCAGCGAAGCGAGCGCCATTCCTGTAACGATGACAGCAATAATAATTGTCGGATCGCGGCTATCCATCAGGCTGAAGGCGGGCCACGCATAGATCATCAGCAGCAGGCAGAAACCACGATAGGTAATGCGGCGACCAAAACGATCGGAGAGCCAGCCCGCAAACGGAATAATCAGGAAGCCCAGCAGCGAGGCGATAAACACCGCCGTGGTCGGTACCGACTTATCCAGCATCAGCACTTTTGCGACATAGCCGACGATAAAGCCCTGAGCCAGGTAAGAGGGACCATTTTCACCGATGCGCAGACCCACCATGGTCCAGAACGCCCGGGTTCGCTGCCAGACGCTGCGGCTGTCAGTTTCAATATGCGCCCGGGAGAGCGTCTCGCTGCGCTGCGCCTGCAGTTCAGCCTGCTGACGCTCAAACACCGGCGTTTCGCGCAGATGGCGGCGGATCCAGAGCGCCACTACGGCGATCAGGACGCTGCTCAGAAAAGGAATACGCCAGCCCCAGGCCAGCAGACTCTCTTTATCCATCTGGATCACCGCCAGCCAGACCAGAGAGGCAATCAGCGTGCCGCTGTTTGATCCCAGCGCGATCACGGAAGAGACCAGGCCGCGTCGCTCAACCGGGGCATACTCGCCCAGCATAACGGTGCCGCCAGAGAGCTCCGCCCCCGCTCCCAGCCCCTGCGTAAAACGCAGCAGTACCAGACAGGCAGGCGCCCAGAGTCCGATTGTTGCATAAGACGGGATCAGGCCAATCAGCGTGGTTGAGGCGCCCATCAGGATAATCGTACTGATCATCACGACTTTGCGCCCTTTGCGATCGCCAATCCAGCCAAACAGCAGCGCGCCTATCGGGCGGGCGATAAAGCCGACTGACCAGGTGGCAAAGCTTGAGAGCAGCGCCATAGCGGGTGTCGCTTCCGGAAAAAAGATGTCGCCAAAGATGATACCTGCCGCCAGGCCATACAGCGCAAAGTCGGCATACTCCATTGCCGTACCGAGCCAGCAGGAGAAGGTTGCGCGCCAGAAATCTTTGCGGCCAGCGGGAGTTTGCAGCCGTTCATCAGCTGCGGTGAGGTGAGGTGAGTGCTGTGCAGTGGGATGATGTTCCGTCATAACCCTTTCTCTTAGTGAAGTGAAAACAGTAAACGCCCTTCCATGGGTCTGTTCCCTTGCTTAAGCAAGCAGAACGTCCCGGTGACGACGTTCGACAGGCAAATCCTGAAAGATCAGTAAGGAATTCCCTGGTGTTGGAATTCATCTCTCTGCTGCGTTTCGCCGGTGTTTAATTCACCGATCGTATTAGCACAGCAAATGTAACATGTTCATTTCAGGGCCGTAGCCGCGTCTGGCACCGTGAGTTATCACTGGGGAGACAGTCTATCTACGCGCGTAGATAAATCAAGCGGCAAAACGAAAATTAGTTAGATTATTTTGACTATCCTCCCTGATTAATACCAAAAAAATACGAGAATTCAGGTAATTGCATGCGTTTTAATTAAGCAAAAGCCGTATTAAAACGCAGCAACGGGTATCCGTAATTTATCAATAGCTGCGCAGTGCCTGCTGACGCGCCGCCTTTATGCCACCTGCAGATGACAATGAAATGACAGCGGCTGCCTCAGCTCAGCGTAAAATAACTTAACGCCTCACAGCCTGTGCCCGCCTGCGGCGTGGCTATCACCTTTCGTTGCGCCAGATCGATAACGCTTAACGACCCATCGCCTTCATTCGCGATAAGCAGCGTGCGGTTATCCTCACTGAAACAGCCATCCCCTGGCCGGCACCCTACGCGCAGAGTACCTGAGGGATTTAGCAGATCGTCAAACAGCGTAATCAGTGATTCATCATGCCCAATCGCAACCAGCCGTTCGCCACTGGCACTGAACCGCACAACCTGGCAGGGCTGCTGGTGGCCGGCCAGCGTAATGCGCTGCCGGACCCGGTGGCTCTGCCGATCGATCACATAAAGCAGCGGTGCGTCGGCGGCGCTGGCGACCAGATAAGGATGTCTGGGCGAGGCAGCAATACCGGCTATCGGACCAGGCAGCAGAATGTTATCAATGACGCGGCCTTCTGCCTCACATAAATCGATTACTGTGATGCTGGCGTCCTCTTCATTTTCCGTAAACAGCTTGCGTCCGCTGGGGGAGAGCGTCAGCCGGTGCGCGTTATGTGAAGGCAGCGGTATGGTTTTCTCTACGCGATCGGTGTGCGGATCGATGACCGCAACCGCCGCGCTGTTTTCACAGCAGAGATAGACTTTGCCGTCACGCCCCAGCTGTCCGCTGTGCGGCGACTGCAGTGGCGTAAGGTCGATAAAGCCGCTGATCCGGCGCTGACGCAGATCGATAACAGCGACTTTATGCCCGGGATAAGGATTAGCGCCGTGCACGCCGCTGCCATAGAGCGGGACATAGGCTTTTTCCAGTGCGGGCAGCATCAGCAGCTCGTGCGGGCGCGGCGGAAACGCATTCAGCTCCTGCTCAACGGCAAAGCTTTCCGGATGCAGAAACAGCACCCGATTCCCCTGTTTATCAACGGCTATCAGACCGCGGGCAGATGACTGCATAATGACTCCTTAAACAGAATGCCTGACTAAAGCGTAGCTAAGCTGTATGACGAAGGTAAATTTCGCTCTGATACCAGACTAAAATCCAGCAGGGATAAACGTTCATTTCTCACCACAATTTTCACATTCCCGCACTTCAGGCTGCACGCAGAGAACGATCTTAGGATTAATCCTGGCGGAAAAAAATAAACTGTGAAATTCGTCACGCTGTTATTTTGTTAAATTTTTATTGTTAACGGCAGCTTCATTTTCCGCTTTATCTGAAAGAGAAAAAAAGGATTAGCGCAATCGCAAAGAATGTTTTATTAAGCTCATTGTAATACTTTTACACACAGCCCCCGTAAGGAAACATAAGAGCGCCTAAGGCGCCAGCATCAGGGACTCCTTGCCCATAATCACAATAATCAGGTGCATCATGTCAAAAAAACGTCTTCAGCCGGCGCGCGCGCTCTGGCACAACTGGAAAAGAATAGCGTTTACCGGTCAGTCATTACTGCAGAAAAAACAGCATAATGCGCTCTGCGCGCCGGAGTATGATCCCAGCGAAGAGGACAATATCGTGTTACTTTCTGGTGAGAAGACGTTGCCAGATATCCCGAAAAAAGTATGGCTGTACTGGGATACAGAATATTTACCAAAATCGTTACAGGCGAATATTGCTAAAATACGCCGCGATAATCCTGACCACAGCGTTCACCTGTTAAATAAATATTCTGTAAAAGAAGTCCTGCCCGATTTTATATTTACTTCAGCGCAATTAACGGCGCAGCAGAAAAGCGAAGTGATCAGGCTTGAGCTGTTATTACGCTACGGCGGCATCGCTATCGACTGCGCTGCGCTGCTGTTTGAAGATCTGAGCTGGGTACACAGCGCCCATCAGGAACGTCCGATGGATGTGATCGGCTATTATTGCGAACGCTCAACGCTGAATTATCTCGCACCTGTTATTGAGAACTGGTTCCTTGCTGCTGCACCAAATAATCCTTTTATTCGCGAATGGCAGAAGCAGTATGCGCCCATCAAGCATCAGGGTGAGCAGAGCTTCTTTAACGAAATGCGCAAGCGTGATGACTTTTCGCTGCTGACGCAGAGAATCGCTGAACCGGCACAGCAGCCGGGCGCGCTGGCGCAGCAGGCGGCCATGCGCGAATACCGCCGCGTTAATCTCTTTCTGCGTAAATGCGAAGCCAGCGCCTTTTACTATCAGCGCCTGAACAACTGGAAAAGCGACGCCTTTACGCATGCCATTCTGTTTCATCAGCGCCCGCATACGCCGCCGCCGGTTATTAAGCTGGATGGTCACGCACAGCTGCATCTCGACTTTAACCTGCGCCTGGGGAACTACAACCGCAGCAGCCTGCTGGGCGCAATGATGCAGCCTGCCGCACCGCTCAGCGTGGCGCTGCCCTCACCCGTTAACAAAGCGAGCGCGTAGCCAGTGAATAAAGGTCGTCACCGCACGCGGCACCTGTGCCGCGTAAGGGCGCACCACCCAGAGGCGGTCGGCAAAGGCGTCGACCGCCTGCCACGATGAGAGTACCGGCTGCAGCGCGCCGCTTTCCAGCGCTGCGCGGGCGCTGAAATCGGGCAGCATGGCAATGCCTGCCCCCTGCAGCGCGGCGTCCCGAATCGACTCGCTGTTATTGGTGGCGAAATTTCCCTGAATTTTTACCGTCAGCGTTTCGCCGCCCTGATGCGACTGAAAGCGCCACTGCGGCGCATCGGGACCGCGCGGATACCACAGGCAGTTATGCTGAAGCAGCGCGTCCGGCGTCTGCGGCACGCCGTGCTGTGCCAGATATGCGGGGGAAGCCACCAGCAGCGCGCGCGTGGCGCACAGAGGCAGCGCGACGTGCGTTTCCGGCAGCGACTGACTGTGGCGGATAGCGAGATCAAACCCCTCCCCGCCGAGTGACACCAGGCGGTCGGTCACATCCAGCTGCAGGCGCACCTGCGGATATTCCCGCAGAAAGTCACCGATAATCGGCACCAGCTGCTGCCGGGCAAACGCCACCGGCGCGCTGATGCGTACCTGTCCGCGTACCGGCCCCGCTTCATCACGCACGCGATACACGCTTTCCGCTATCCGGGTAAAGGGTTCACGCAGCTCGCCAGCCAGCTGCTCACCGGCTGACGTCAGCCGCACGCTGCGCGTGGTGCGCTGAACCAGAGCAACCCCGGTCAGCGCTTCCAGCTCTTTAATTTTCTGACTCACTGCCGCTTTACTGACATCCAGCCGCTCAGCGGCGCGGGTAAAACTGCCCTGCTCCGCCAGTACCGTCAGCCAGTAAAGATGTGTCCAGAGCGCTTCGGTTTTCATCGACTTACCCGCCATTGTTCAAAATAGTGAACAATCATTTTATCGCAGACGCTTTTTCTTTGCGCGTACAGCGGGCAGCATAGCCTCACATAACGCGGCTTTAACGCCACTACTGCGAGGGTTTACCGATGCCACTACTCACTTTTGATCTGATTCAGGGCCGCTCTGAGGCTGAAGTTCGTACACTGCTGGATGCCGCCCATCGCGCCGTCCTGACTGCATTCGGCGTGCCTGAGCGCGACCGCTATCAGATTGTTCACGAAAACAAAGCTTATCAGATGGTTTTCCAGGATACCGGGCTGGGCTTTTCGCGCACGGATAATCTGGTGATGGTGCGGGTTTACACCAGCCCGCGCAGTGAGGCGCAAAAAAGCTGTTTTATGGCAGAGCTGGCGCGCGAGCTGCGTGAAAGCTGCGGCGTGCAGGGCCACGATCTGATGATAAGTTTTATCACCAACAGCAAAGGTGACTGGAGCTTTGCGCACGGTGAAGCGCAGTATCTTACCGGTGCGTTATAAGCCACAGTCTGCCTGATACGCTACCGCCGCCGCGCTTATCATCCCGCCTGGCGGCACGATTCCGAATGTACCGCACAAATCCCGCCGGACAAGTTGCAGCCCGGTGACAGCCAATATAGATTGACGCAAAACCCCTGAGAGGGCGCGCGGCCGCTGGCGCTGCGCTATTCATCTATCGTGAGGATTTGCCGTTGGCATTGCTTTCAATCGTGCTGTTTCTGACCGCCATCATCATTTACGCCTCTAAAGCCGGACGCAATACGTTCTGGTTCAGCCTGATGCTGCTGTTGCTGACGCTGTTTATTGTGCTGAATGCAACGCTGTTCGCCAGCAACTATTTTACCGGTGACGGCATCAATGATGCGGTGATCTACACGCTGACCAACAGCCTGACCGGCGCCGGCGTCAGTAAATATGTGGTGCCCGCTATCGGGCTGATTATTGTGCTGTTTCTGCTGTTCTGCTTTCTTTCATGGATTTTGCGCCGCCATAAACGTCCGCATCATCTCGGCTGGAGCCTGCTGGCGGTCGCCTGCGCCGCCGGCTCGGTGCAGACCACGCCGGCGTTTCGTCAGGTTAAAGATCTGATTGCGTCGCACGCGCACGCGGGCGACTCCGATTTCGCCACCTGGTACATCACGCCGCAGAACCGTATTGAACAGCCCGCGCTCAACCTGGTCTATATCTACGGCGAGAGCCTGGAGCGCACCTATTTAAATCAGCAGGCTTTTCCCGACCTGGCGCCGGAGCTGAGCCGCGAGCAGGCGCAGAGCCTGGATTTCAGCAATACCGCGCAGCTGCCCGGCACCGACTATACCATTGCCGGCATGGTCGCCTCACAGTGCGGTATCCCGCTGTTTGCGCCTTTTGACGGTAACGCCTCAGCCGCGCTCTCCAGCTTCTATCCGCAGAGTCTCTGCCTCGGCGATATTCTCAAAAACAGCGGCTATGAGAACTGGTTTATTCAGGGCGCCGATCTGCGCTTTGCCGGCAAAGATACTTTTCTGCTTTCGCACGGCTTCGCCGCATCGAATCTCTATGGCGCGCAGGAGCTGAAAAGCCGCGTGGCCGATCCCGACTACCGCAACAACTGGGGCTTTTACGACGACACCGTGCTGGACGAGGTGTTTGAGAAGTATGCTGAACTGTCGCAGCAGAACAAACGCTTTGCCCTGTTTACCCTGACGGTGGATACCCATCATCCTGATGGCTTTATCTCCCGCAGCTGCCAGCGTAAAAGCTATCAGTATGAGGGCAAAATGAACCAGTCATTCAGCGCCGTCGCCTGTTCACAGGAGCACGTGGCGCGGCTGATTGAGCGTATTAAAGCTTCGCCGTGGTTTAAAAACACCGTCATCGTCGTCAGCTCCGATCATCTGGCGATGAACAATACCGCCCACCCCTATCTGACGAAGCTGCCGCGCCGCGATCTCTTTATGGTCATTCGCGGCGATCGGCCGCAGGCGGAGGTGCGCGATGCGCCACGCAGCACGCTGGATAACGGCGCCACGGTGCTTGAGATCCTCGGCGGTGACAAGGCGCTGGGACTTGGCCGCAGTTCACTCTCTACGCCGTCGCTCTCCACGCAGTTTGACGACATGGCGAAAAAGGTCAGCAGCTGGAAAGCTGATATTGTGCAGCTGTGGAATTTTCCGGCCAGCATGAAAGAGTTCACCATCGACCAGCAGAAGAATACCTTTACCTTCTCCGGCGCCACGTTCCGCCTGCCGATCCTGTTCCGGCTGGGGAATAAGCAGGTTGAACCACTGCCGGAGGGAGAGTATGCCGCGCCGCTGCGCTATCAGCTGGCCGATTTTGCCGCGAACGACAAATTTGTCTGGGCCGACCGCTGCTTCAAAATGGCGCGACTCTGGAAGCCGGAGCTGGCGCTCTCCACCGATCTCTGCCTGGCGATGGGCCAGATGGGTGGCCAGCCCAGCGTGGTGCGTATCGATCTGCCGCTCTGGCACGGCAAAACGCACTTTCCGCCGCTGCGCGTCAGCCCGGAAACCTGGCGGCTCAACCAGCAGCAGATCCGCATTGAGGATAATGACATTCGCTACGATGCCGACAGCTTTGTGCTGAACGTGCCGGGCGCTCCGCACAGCATCCGGCGCTTTAGCGGCATCTCGCGCCCGGAGAGCTGGGGGCGCTGGTCCAATGCCAATCTGGCTCCGGAGGTGAATATTGAGTATGCCGAACCGCTGCCGTCGCGGTTCGATCTGGTGATCACCGCGCGCGCGTTTGGTGCCAATGCGCAGCAGCCGATTCCGGTACGCGTAGGCAGCGAGGAGCAGGTTCTGCGGCTGGACGATAGCTTCTCCACCACCACGCTGCACTTCAGCAATCGCGACGGCAGCCATAATCTGGTGATTGTGCCACCGGCGCCGCAGCTGTCGAATCAGGACAATATTGTGGGTCAGGCGCCGCGCAAGCTCGGCATTGGCATGGCGGAGATCCGCATCGTGCCACGCCCCTGAGAGCGGGCTCAGTCGCGCGGGCGCAGCGTCTCCAGCCGCTCCCGCTGCGCACCATCGGCGCTGAAATTATCCGGCGCCAGCCAGCGCTCAAAGGCGAGCTTTAATACCGGCCAGTCGCCATCGATAACAGAGAACCAGCAGGTATCGCGGCTGCGGCCTTTATACACCATCGCCTGACGGAACACGCCTTCGGGCTGAAAGCCGAGCCGCAGCGCCGCCTGGCGCGACGGCTGATTGCAGCTGTCGCATTTCCATTCGTAGCGGCGATAGCCGAGCTGGTCAAACGCATACGCCATCAGCAGAAAGTGCGCCTCGGTGGCCATGCGGGTACGCTGCAGCAGCGGTGAAAACACCACATATCCCACTTCCATTACGCCGTGCTGCGGCTCGATACGCATCAGCGCGAGCGTACCCACCGCCTGCCCGCGCTGCATGTCGATTACGGCAAAATGCAGGTAATCGGGATTGTGCTGGCAGGCGGCGGCGAACGTCAGCCACTCACGCTGCGATGCCGGACGCTCCACGGGCAGCCAGGTCCAGCTGCTATCGTCCGCGGCGTGCGCATGCGCGGCGCTGAGATCGGACGCGTGGCGTGACGCATCCAGCGGCTCAAGGCGGCAGTAACGCCCCTGAAGCGTGACGCGCTCCGGACGCGGACGCGGCTGCCAGTCAGGCAACGCACTACCCGTCGGCTGGCCAAACTCATTAACGGTCGGGGCCATCTTTTCTGCCTCTGAAATAAAACAGGCGGACCCGGTGGCCCGCCTGCTGGCGTTATCCTTTAAAGAAGATGTCGCCCGATTTGCCCATCACGATTTTGCCGCTGTCATCGGTGATCTGAATATAGTTGGCGTTGATGTAAGCCCAGTGTGCACCAGCCTGCGGAGCGGGCAGATGACGCGCCTGCCAGTCAGTGATGGTGTACTCTTTTTTGCGATACTCTTCCGGTACCACATCGCCGACCTTGTGCTCTTTGTAGTCGATGATAATGGTGTGCAGATTGTAGTTGTTGGCGGCGGAAGGCTGCTCGCCGGTGCCGTTGTTAGACGGGCGAACCGGCGCGTCATCGCCTGATGCAGCAGGTGCCTGAGCGGCTGGCGCATCGGCGTCTGGCACCGGCGCGGCATCAGGGGCCTGCACATCCGGCTGCTCTACCTGAGGCGGCATCGGCACGCTATCGGTCTGCTCATCCGCTGCCAGTGCAGCTGGCGTCAGGCTGAGCGCGCCCAGAAACAGGCCGGCAGATAAAAGGGTTACGTGTGTCCTGCGCATTGGTGATTCCCACTCTGATTAATAGTCTGATGTCCATTTACTGACAAGCGCACCGGGCCAATGGTTCCCGCTGCCGTGCGGCGCTCGTCGCGTCATGCCACAGCATACCTCAGCCTGGCCCGATTCAGGCGCGCTAAAATTGCAAATAATCGTGATAATGCCGCTATAATCGCGCCATGAGATGCGGGCCTGGCCCGTACAGAATATTACGTGCAGGAGAGAAGCGATGAATCAGGGGCCGTTAACGGAAAAAGAGCTGAACTGGCTGGATGACATGCTGGAGAAGTATGGCAATGCGCATTCCGTGGTGGATACGGCCGAGCTGGATGGGATGCTGACCGCCCTGCTCTCCGGCCCGAATGATATTGAACCCAGCGAGTGGCTGGTGGCGATGTGGGGCGGCCAGAAGCATATCCCTAAATGGGCTAATGAGCGCGAGATGGATCGCTTTATGACCCTGACCTTTCAGCACCTCAATGATATTGCGGAACGTCTGGCCGAGTTTCCGGAGCAGTTTGACCCGCTGTTTGGCCTGCAGGAGATGGAGGGCCAGGAGTTTACCGTGGTCGAAGACTGGTGTTACGGCTATATGCGCGGCGTCGCGCTGGACGCCGACTGGTCACAGCTGCCTGAACCGCTGCAGCCGCAGCTACAGGCGATTGCCCTGCACGGCAGCGAAGAGCAGCGTGAAGCGCGCGAGGCGCTCGATCCGGACGCGTTCGAAGCGAGCATGGAGGCGATCCGCCCGGCGGCGCTGGAACTGCACGAATACTGGCAGGCCGAGCGCATGGCCCAGCCCGATCCCGAGCCACAGCTGCCGTTCTTTGCCGGTGACAAAACCGGACGCAACGATCCCTGCCCGTGCGGCAGCGGCAAAAAATATAAGCAGTGCTGCCTGAATAAATAACCTGCGTTGGGGGGTATCGCGCCTAACCCACCCCGGACCGCATTAATGCGGCCCCTACGGGTATCGCGCTCCATCTTATCCCGGGTCGCATAAATGCGACCCCTACAACAATATCCACAAGGGCGCCATTTATGGCGCCCTGACCACATCGCGCATCAGCCCCATACAAATGCCACCACAGGGGCGCCATTTATGGCGCCCTGGCCACACCGCGCCCAATCCACCCCGGGCCGCATTAATGCGGCCCCTACGGATATCGCGCTCCATCTTATCTCGGGTCGCATAAATGCGACCCCTACATTGGTATCCGTAGGGGCGCCATTCATGGCGCCCTGGCCACACCGCGCACCTGACCCATATAAATGCCACCACAGGGGCGCCATTCATGGCGTTCTGGCCACACCGCGCACATGCCCCCGGGCCGCATAAATGCGGCCCCTACATTGGTATCCGTAGGGGCGCCATTCATGGCGCCCTGGCCACATCGCACACCTGACCCCGGGCCGCATAAATGCGACCCCTACAGCAATATCCACAGGGGCGCCATTGATGGCGCCCTGGCCACATCCGGCACATGCCCCCGGGCCGCATAAATGCGACCCCTACAATAATACCCACAGGGGCGCCATGTGCTCTGCAATCAGAGAGCGGGTCTGACGTCGCTGACCAGCACCGGCAGCTGCCAGGCGCCGCCGGCGCGGATGGCGCGGCACATGCCGGTGGTAGCGTCACTACTCTGTACAAAACTGCGGCCATCCCAGACCCATGCGGCGGTACTCCAGCAGTCGCCAATACCGCGGCCTTTCTGCGCTTCGCTAATTGCCCCGGCGTGATAATCGGAACCTGAGTCAGTGATCAGCTGTGGTGAACCCTGCAGCGCGCTATCCATCAGCCAGTAGCCATATCCTTCGTTATAGGCACCGCGCCAGCAGAGGGCGGCGATCAGCACGTGGTCCGCATCCACAGCGGTCAGCGTCGGCGGCTCTGCGCCTTCTTCCGGCTGATCGTCCGCCGGTGCGAGATTATCGCAGCTGTCATCATCCGTCAGCGTAGCGATAAGCGCCGGCTTGATCCGCGCCAGCTCCTGCGGCGTCAGCGGACGCGGCTTTGCCTCAACGGTTCTGGCCTGGATAATCACCGGCATGGGTACGGCGGGCGGCACGCTGCTTTCCGGCTTGCTGCCTTTACGCACCAGCGCACCCGGCGTGCCGATGCGCCCCTGCGCCTCATCCATTTTCAGCAGCACGGCAAAAGCGCCGTTTGCAGAGAGATCAAACGGCTCGACACCGCCACGGAACTCCACGCTGCCGCTGCCTTTAATGGCAGTGATAATCGACCGGGTCTGCGCATCGGTCAGCGTCCACTCATCGTTATCAGCCTTTGCCAGTTCACCCAGCGAGCGATCGTCAATCCAGAGCGTCAGCGTATCAACCTGCTTTGAGTCATCATCGCCGGTATCCGCCAGCACTACCCGG
>NZ_QBJB02000005.1:0-234727 GCF_003057675.2 Pantoea sp. RIT413 | reverse complement strand
TGTGGGGCCTCCCCATGCGAGAGTAGGGAACTGCCAGGCATCCAATTAAAGCGTGCTGATATGGCTCAGTTGGTAGAGCGCACCCTTGGTAAGGGTGAGGTCCCCAGTTCGACTCTGGGTATCAGCACCAGTTTTAAAAAAAGCATGAGTTCGGGTAAAAGAATTTGCCTGGCGGCACTAGCGCGGTGGTCCCACCTGACCCCATGCCGAACTCAGAAGTGAAACACCGTAGCGCCGATGGTAGTGTGGGGTCTCCCCATGCGAGAGTAGGGAACTGCCAGGCACCAAACACAGAAGCCCTGAACGAAAGTTCAGGGCTTTTTTGTTTTTGCCTGACAGGATAAAAACGCGCAGCCATAAAAAAGCCCCTGCTGCATGGCAGGGGCAGAGCTAAGGGCGCTGAGATCAGTGAATAACCTGCGACAGAAACGCGCGGGTACGCTCTGAGCGTGGATTAGCGAAGAACTCCTCTGGCGGCGCCATCTCTACGATCTCTCCCCGATCCATAAAGATCACCCGGTCAGCCACCGTACGTGCAAATCCCATTTCATGCGTCACACACAGCATGGTCATGCCATCTTCTGCCAGGCCAATCATGGTATCCAGCACCTCTTTTACCATCTCAGGATCAAGGGCTGAAGTCGGCTCGTCAAACAGCATAATTTTGGGTTTCATACAGAGCGAACGGGCTATCGCCACACGTTGCTGCTGACCACCAGAGAGCTGACCCGGAAACTTATGTGCATGTTCGGCGATGCGCACCCGCTCAAGGTAGTGCATCGCCAGCGCTTCCGCCTCCTTCTTTGGCATCTTTCTCACCCAGACAGGGGCCAGCGTGCAGTTCTGCAGAACGGTAAGATGCGGGAACAGATTGAAGTGCTGAAACACCATGCCGACTTCGGTGCGTACCCGTTCGATGTTACGCACGTCATCGTTAAGATGAATACCGTCCACGACGATACGCCCCTGCTGATGCTCTTCCAGATGGTTGATACAGCGAATAGTGGTCGATTTTCCTGAGCCTGACGGACCGCAGAGTACAATGCGCTCACGCGGTTTAACCTGCAGATTAATATCCTTAAGCACGTGAAACTGTCCGTACCATTTGTTCACGTTTTCGAGCGTAATCATCATAGCGTTAGCCGCCGTCGTTATTGTGGATGTCATAGTAAACCTCAGTGCGCTTTACGCCCGGTGTGAAAACGCTTCTCCAGATACTGGCTATAGCGCGACATGCTAAAACAGAAAATCCAGTAGACCAGTGCAGCAAAGACATAGCCTTCTGTGGACATGCCCAGCCATGCAGGATCGACCGTGGCCTGCTGCACGCTGCTGAACAGATCAAACAGGCCGATAATGATCACCAGACTGGTATCTTTGAAGAGTGCGATAATGGTATTCACCAGTCCGGGGATCGTGAGCTTAAGCGCCTGCGGCAGGATCACCAGCGCCTGCGTCCGCCAGTATCCCAGCGCCAGCGATTCAGCCGCTTCATACTGGCCTTTTGGCAGTGCCTGCAGACCGCCGCGCACCACTTCCGCCACATAGGCGGACTGAAACAGAATCACGCCAACCAGCGCCCGAACCAGTTTGTCGATAGTCGTGCCTTCCGCCATAAACAGCGGCAGCATGACAGAGGACATAAACAGCACGGTGATCAGCGGTACGCCACGCCAGAACTCAATAAAAATAACGGATAGCGTACGCACCACAGGCAGGTTTGAGCGCCGGCCCAGTGCCAGCAGAATACCCAGCGGTAATGCGCCGGCGATACCAACGGATGCGATAATCAGCGTCAGCGTCAGGCCGCCCCACTGACGGGTTTCCACCCGCTCCAGACCAAAATAGCCGCCATAAAGCAGTAGCCACACCGCGATCGGATAGAGCACCGCCCAGCAGGCCAGATAGCGGCCACGGCGCGGCATGGCGCGGATAAAGAGCGGAATGACTGACAGTAAACCGATAACCAGAGCCAGGTTGATTCGCCAGCGCAGTTCGTGCGGATAGAGTCCATACATAAACTGACCAAAGCGCGCATGGATAAACACCCAGCAGGCCCCCGCTTTAGTGCAGTCAGCACGGGTTTCACCCAGCCAGTTTGCCTGAAATATCAGCCAGTTCAGTGCCGGTGGAATAACACTCCAGATGAGCCACAGACTGACCAGCGTAAGCAGGGTATTCAGCCAGCCGGAAAAGAGATTTTTGCGCGCCCAGCTCCAGCTCTTCTGCAGCAGATTACTGCTTACCGGCGGCGTTTCATGCGTTGTCACAGACATAGTGTTTCGTTCTCTTAACGCTCAACCAGCGCAATTTTGCGGTTATAGAGGTTCATCAGCAGGGAAATGGTCAGGCTGATGATGAGATAAACCGCCATGGTAATCGCAATGGTTTCTATTGCCTGGCCGGTCTGATTAAGCACCGTACCGGCAAAAAGCGACACCATATCGGGGTAGCCGATAGCGGCGGCCAGCGACGAGTTTTTGACTACGTTTAAATACTGACTGGTCAGCGGAGGAATAATGACGCGCATCGCCTGAGGAATAATGACCTGACGTAGCGTCACGGGATTCGGCAGTCCCAGCGAGCGCGCTGCTTCACTCTGGCCATGTGGTACTGACTGAATACCGGCGCGGATCACCTCAGCAATAAATGAAGAGGTATAAATAGAGAGCGCCACCGTCAGCGCCGCCAGCTCCGGGATCATCACAAAGCCACCGCGGAAATTGAATCCGCGTAGCTCAGGCACATCCCAGTGCACGCCCGCGCCGAACAGGGTATGAGCAATCAGCGGCAGCAGCACAATGAGCCCGGCTGCAGCGGGCCAGGTACGACGCAGCTGACCGGTTTTCAGCTGATGTTTACGATTAAAGCGAAACAGCGCCAGGCTGGCGATAATGCTTAACGCCAGCGCAACCAGAAACGGCAGCGTACCAGGTGCATACTGGGGCCATGGAATATACAAGCCACGATTGCTGACAAAGGCGAGGTCAAAGGCGTTTAGCGCCTGGCGCGGACCCGGCAGATTACGCAGTACGGCAAAGTACCAGAAGAAAATCTGCAGCAGCGGCGGAATATTACGGAACGTCTCAATATAAATGGCAGAGAGCTTACGCAGCAGCCAGTTATCGGACAGGCGCGCCAGGCCTACCGCAAAGCCAAGCAGGGATGCAAAGACGATGCAAAGTGCAGAGACCAGCAGGGTATTGGTCAGCCCGACCATAAAGACCCGGGCGTAGGTATCTCCCTCGGTGTAGTCAATCAGATGCTGAACAATACCAAAACCGGCACTGCGCTCCAGAAAGCCAAAACCTGACGTAATGCCGCGGTTAGCCAGATTGATAATGGTGTTGTGGATTAAATATCCCACCACGGCCACTACCGCAATAATCGCGACAAACTGGTAAAGCCAGGCGCGAACCGCAGGGTTACCGAATGAAAAATCCCTTTTCACGGTTGGGCGTTGCGACATGTTGAAACCTCAATGGTAGATACGCGTGGGCACCGCAGGACGCGGTGCCCGACTGGCACAGCAGTAAATCAGCGCACCGGCGGTGCGTACTGAATACCGCCCTGATTCCAGAGCGCATTCTGTCCGCGTGCGATTTTCAGCGCGCTATCTTTACCGACGTTGCGGTCAAAAATTTCCTGATAGTTGCCCACCTGCTTGATGATGTTATAGGCCCACTTGTTATCAAGTTTCAGGTCTTTACCAAAGTCGCCTTCTGCACCCAGCAGATGCGCCATGTCAGGCGTGGTCGGTTTTGCTGCCATCTGATCGACGTTCTTTGAGCTGATGCCCATCTCTTCGGCATTCAGCATGGCAAACAGCGACCACTTAACAATCGTAAACCAGTCATCGTCACCGCGACGTACCAGCGGCCCGAGCGGCTCTTTGGAGATCACTTCCGGCAGTACAATAAATTCGTCAGGCTTGCCCAGCTTGATACGCAGCGCATAGAGCTGGGATTGATCGGAGGAGAGTGTATCGCAGCGGCCGCTATCAAGTGCTTTGGCTGACTCATCGGAGCGGTCAAAGGTGACCGGGGTGTACTGCATTTTATTCGCTTTGAAATAGTCGGCGACATTGAGTTCGGTATCGGTACCCGCCTGAATACAGACCGTTGCGCCATCCAGCTCTTTGGCACTTTTCAGTCCCGCTTTCTTATGCGTCAGGAAGCCAATGCCGTCATAGTAATTTACGCCGGCAAACAGAAAGCCCATTCCGCCATCGCGTGAAGAGGTCCAGGTAGTATTACGCGACAGGATATCCACTTCGCCCGACTGCAGCGCAGTGAAGCGCTCTTTAGCCGTCAGCGGGGTATATTTAACTTTGCCGGCATCGCCAAACACGGCAGCGGCGGCGGCGCGGCAGACATCCACATCAATACCCGTGAATTTGCCGCTGGCATCTGCGTACGAGAAACCAGGCAGTCCATCACTGATCCCACACTGCACAAACCCTTTCTTTTTAATTGCGTCCAGAGTGGTACCTGCATGCGCCTGCTGAGTCACGCTCAGCAGCGTGGCAGCGGCAATCAGGGTGGAGAGCATCATCTTTTTCATAAAGCATCCTGTGTGGCGGTTCGTCTGTTGTTATTGTGGTGCGCACTTTGTAGTGCACTGCTGTCTGTCGGTGGCAATTAGCCATCCAGCCTGTTGCAAAGCTGATGCCAGGTTTGCAGCGGGCTGAATTCTTCAGGAAAGAGCGTCAGAAAAGGGCAGGAAGTAACGTGCGGTTACTATCGCGCACCAAAAGGCGGCATGACGAGTCGCCGCGATCACAAATAGTGCAAATAGTTTCACTATTGGAGCGCAGTGTGAGCTACCGCTCATTAGCCGGACCAGTTAATGCCGCTATGGGTAAACGCAGCAGTGACCGGGGATAGTGGCAGGCACGTGTGAACAGCCCGCAGATTTACGCAGGAGAGGGAGCAGGAAAAATGACGCAGGAGATTGCAACGATAGTTACCATTCAGGCGGTAACTGTTTCATGCAGGGTGACAGACGGAAGCGGCAACAAAAACAAAAACGCCAGCCCGGAGGCTGGCGTTATCGCAGCAACGAACAATTAGTTCATGCCGTATTTTTTCAGCTTCTTACGCAGAGTACCACGGTTGATACCCATCATCAGGGCTGCACGGGTCTGGTTGCCACGGGTATACTGCATTACCATGTCCAACAGAGGCTGCTCAACTTCAGCCAGTACCAGCTCATACAGATCACTAACATCCTGACCATTCAGTTGAGCAAAATAGTTCTTCAGTGCCTGTTTAACCGAATCACGCAGTGGCTTTTGGGTCACCTGATCCTGTGAGTTAACGGTAGAAACGGTCAGTACGTCAGAATTTACGCGTTGTTCGAACATAGTTCTTTCAGCTCTTTATTTCGTTTACGCAAGATTTTCGAAGTATGCCTCCAACGCCTCCAGCTGTTCGCTGGCATCCTCAATGGCGTTGAATGTGCGCCGAAACTGGTCGTCAGGGGCACTTTCCTGCAAATACCAGGAAACGTGTTTTCGGGCAATACGGTATCCCTTGCGCTGACCGTAAAAGTCGTGCAGCTCCCGTATATGTCCAATCAGCATTTGCTTCACCTCTGCCAGCGGCTTTGGTGCAAGCAGCTCCCCTGTGTCCAGATAATGCTGGATTTCCCGGAAGATCCACGGTCTTCCCTGAGCAGCACGTCCTACCATCAGAGCATCTGCCCCGGTGTAGTCGAGCACTGCCCTGGCTTTATGCGGGTCAGTTATGTCCCCATTCGCGATAATCGGAATGGAAACGCTCTGCTTAACTGTCCGAATGCTGTCGTATTCAGCCTGCCCCTCAAACAAACAGGCGCGGGTGCGTCCATGAATGGTGAGAGCCTGAATGCCACAACGTTCAGCCAATTGGGCAATCTCTGTACAATTACGATTTTCTTTGTCCCAGCCGGTGCGAATCTTCAGCGTAACCGGTACGTCTACTGCATTAACGACCGCACGGAGAATCGATTCTACCAGTTGCGGATGCTGCAGCAGCGCGGAGCCAGCCATCTTACGATTCACTTTTTTAGCCGGACAACCCATATTGATATCGATAACCTGCGCGCCAGACGCAACGTTAATTCGCGCGGCGGCAGCCATCTCATCGGGATCGCAGCCAGCAATTTGCACGGCACGAATGCCGGGCTCGTCACTATGCACCATACGCAGCCGGGATTTGTCACTGGCCCAGACTTCCGGGTTAGATGACAGCATCTCGGAGACAGTCATACCGGCGCCGTTCTCGTAACAGAGTGTGCGAAATGGCTTGTCGGTTACTCCGGCCATAGGCGCAGCAATGAGGCGATTACGTAGCTGGTGGTGTCCAATGCGCATGAAAAAAGAAGTGACCCTAACTGTTCGCAAGGCGGCGTATATTACGCATTTTTTCCGGAAGATGAAAGGCCAAACTTTGAACAACAGCCTCTTAACATTAAAGCGTCTGCGCTGCCATCAACCCGCCTCTCATAATAGTCTTTTAAAATCATTGGGTTAAATATTTAAGGCGAAATTGTGAACAAACATTTTTCTGAATTCAGACCGCAAAACGCGATATAAAAGCCGCGATTTTAACGAATTAACCACAGAATTAACGGCTATTTGCGCAAATTTAATACAAAATTATTCTGTCCGAAGGCAGTGCCGGTGGTGCATGCTATCTGTTCCGAAGAAACCCCAGGCTTGCGCTTGCAGACCTGGGGTAAAAACTAACGCAGGCGTCCGGTAATACGGCACCACTCTTCTTTCTCCGCGACCGGATCAAGTGCGAAGCGCTCAGCATAAGCTTCACAAACGCTTTCTGCCTGACTGGCCAGTACGCCAGAAAGACCAAGGTAGCCGCCTGCTTTTGGCAGAACGCCAATCAGCGGTGCCAGTTCGCGCAGCGGGCCCGCCAGAATGTTGGCGACCACCACGTCAGCCTGCAGGTTTTCAGGCTGCTGATGCGGCAAATAGAGCGACAGGCGATCTGCCACGCCGTTGCGTTCAGCGTTATCGCGGCTCGCCTGAATGGCCTGCGGATCGATATCGATCCCGATCGCCTGTGCGGCACCCAGCTTGAGCGCGGCGATCGCCAGAATGCCGGAGCCGCAGCCAAAGTCGATCACCGTTTTGCCCTGCAGATCGAGACCATCCAGCCAGCTCAGGCAGAGTGACGTGGTAGGGTGAGTTCCGGTGCCGAAGGCCAGGCCGGGATCGAGCATGACGTTGACCGCGTCCGGATCGGGAACATCACGCCAGCTTGGACAGATCCACAGGCGCTCACCAAAGCGCATCGGATGGAAGTTGTCCATCCACTCGCGCTCCCAGTCTTTATCTTCGATCTGCTCGATCTTGTAGTGAAAGGTCGATCCCGGCACCGGCTGCAGACGCAGTGCGGCTACCACCTCATCCATATCACTTTCGGCGTCAAACAGGCCAATGACATCAGTATCACCCCACAGTCGGGTTTCACCCGGAAGAGGTTCATACACCGGATTGTCGTGCGTGTCCTGAAACGTCACCGAGACGGCACCCACTTCCATCAGAGCATCGCTCAGCGGCTCAGCCTGTTCTCCGGTGCTGTTAATCTTGATTTGAATCCATGGCATAGCGTTTCTCTTTATTTCAGTGCAGCGTCGTGCGTCGCAGACGCGCTGCCAAACAGGTTACCTGCCAGAAAAGCGAGCAGGCTCAGGGTTAGCGAGGGAACAATAGGGTGGAGTCCCCACCACTCAATATTCAGGCTGGCGAGCAGCGTATAGCTTACGGCGCCGGCGATCATACCGCTGATGGCTCCGGCAGCATTGGCGCGCTCCCAGTAGAGACCCAGCACCAGCGGCCACAGAAAGACCGCTTCCAGCCCGCCAAACGCCAGCAGATTAAGCCAGATGATCATATCCGGCGGATTCCAGGCCGCCAGCAGCAGCAGGATGCCCAGCACAAAAGTAATCGTGCCGGAGAGCATGCGCAGCCGCGCTTCATTTTCACTCTGCCGGGGCGCAAGACGCAGATAGAGATCTTTGATCAGCGTAGCGGATGCCTGCAGGAGCTGCGCGTTAATGGTCGACATAATGGCCGCCATCGGCGCGGCAAGAAAAATGCCGGCTGCCATCGGCGGCAGTACGGTAATCATCAGCGTCGGGATCACCTGGTCAGGTATGGTCAGGTCAGGCAATACCACACGTCCCAGCGCGCCAGCCAGATGCATCCCCAGCATCAGGATCACCACCACGATGGTGCCGAGAATGATCCCGCGATGCATCGCCTTGCTGTCTTTGTAAGAGATGCAGCGTACGGCGGTATGTGGCAAACCGATAACGCCAAAGCAGACCAGTACGGCGAATGAGCTGAGGAAGGCAGGTGTAATCACATTGCCTGCCCCTTCCGGCGACACCAGTTGCGGATCGATAGCGCGCAGCGTGCTGACCGCGTGACTCAGCCCGCCGGCATGATGAATAACAGCAAACAGCAGCAGAAACGTGCCAGCCAGCATTACCAGCCCCTGCATCGCATCGTTCAGCACGCTGGCGCGAAAGCCCCCGAAAGCCGTATAAAGGGCGATAGTTCCGCCAAAAATCAGCAGGCCCGTATCGTAAGGAATGCCCGCCGCCGTTTCCAGCAGGCGAGCGCCGCCGATAAACTGCACGGTCATGGCACCGATAAATGCCACCAGCAGGCTGATACTGGCCAGCCAGATCAGCAGCGGGCTGCGATAGCGACCATAAAGCATATCGTTGAGCGTTACTGCGTTATAGCGCCGGGCCAGAATGGCAAATTTCTTGCCGAGCACGCCCAGTGATAGCCAGACGGCAGGCACCTGAATCATCGCCAGCAGTACCCAGCCCAGACCATATTTATAGGCGGCACCGGGCCCCCCTATAAATGAGCTGGCGCTGATATAGGTTGTGGTCAGCGTCATGGCCAGCACAAACCCGCCCATGGAGCGGCTGCCGAGAAAATATTCGGTCAGAAAACTGCCCTGGCGCTGTTTGCGCATGGCGATTACCGATAGCACGGCGATCAGAACCAGGTAAGCCAGCAGCGGCAGAAGGATCTCACTCTCCATCACGGTCCTCCAGTGACATATCACGGAAAATGACGCGGACCATCAGCGCACAGAGTCCGGTAAACAGTAGCGGTGCAAATATGCAGGAGAGTTCGAACCAGCGGGGCAGGCCAGATATTCCGCTTTGCGTCCCGCCGAGCCAGGCAGACAGGGCCCACACCAGCAGATATGCGAGAGCGAGGCCCAGCGACCAGCGCGCCTCTTTGTTCGCTTGTAGAAAACGCCCATCCATCAGATAACCTCACAGGCGATAACAATAAAAAAGGCCGGATTAACCGGCCTCTGTCGTGCTCTGCGCTGCGATTACTTTTCGTGCAGGCCGAGTTTTTTCTCCAGATAGTGGATGTTGGTGCCACCCTGCTGGAAGTTTTCGTCGGACATGATTTTCATCTGCAGCTCGACGTTGGTTTTGATGCCGTCGATGATCAGCTCAGCCAGTGCATTTTTCATGCGGGCGATCGCCACTTCACGGGTTTCGCCGTAAGTAATGAGTTTGCCAATCATGGAATCGTAGTACGGCGGCACGGTGTAGCCAGCGTAAATGTGCGATTCCCAGCGTACACCAAAGCCACCCGGCGCGTGGAAACGCGTAATTTTACCCGGGCTTGGCAGGAAGGTATTAGGATCTTCGGCGTTGATACGGCATTCCACCGCATGACCACGTACGACCACATCTTCCTGTTTGATCGACAGCGGCTGACCGGCAGCAATACGCAGCTGCTCTTTGATAAGGTCAACGCCGGTGATCATTTCGGTAACCGGATGTTCAACCTGAATACGGGTGTTCATCTCAATAAAGTAGAACTCGCCGTTTTCATACAGGAACTCAAAAGTACCGGCTCCACGATAGCCAATTTCCACGCAGGCGTTAGAGCAGCGCTCGCCGATGAAGCGACGCAGTTCCGGCGTGATGCCTGGTGCAGGTGCTTCTTCCACCACTTTCTGGTGGCGACGCTGCATGGAGCAGTCGCGCTCCGCCAGATAGATGGCGTTGCCCTGGCCATCGGCCAGCACCTGAATTTCGATATGGCGCGGGTTCTCGAGGAATTTTTCCATGTAGACCATGTCGTTATTGAAAGCCGCTTTGGCTTCCGCTTTCGTCATGCCGATGGATTGCTCAAGATCTTTTTCATGGCGTACAACGCGCATACCGCGTCCGCCGCCGCCGCCAGAGGCTTTGATAATAACCGGATAACCGATACGCTTCGCGATAGCGCGGTTTTTATCCATATCATCAGTCAGTGAGCCATCTGAACCCGGAACGGTCGGTACGCCCGCTTTTTTCATCGCGGTAATAGCAGAAACTTTGTCGCCCATCAGGCGGATCGTATCCGCTTTCGGACCCACAAAGATAAAGCCTGAACGTTCAACCTGCTCAGCAAAATCAGCGTTCTCAGACAGAAAGCCATATCCCGGATGGATCGCAACTGCGCCGGTAATTTCAGCGGCAGAGATCAGGGCCGGAATATTCAGGTAACTTTTGACCGACTGCGCCGGGCCGATGCAGACAGTTTCATCTGCCAGCAGCACGTGCTTGAGGTCGCGATCTGCCGTGGAGTGGACCGCTACGGTTTTGATGCCCAGCTCTTTGCAGGCACGCAGAATGCGCAGCGCGATTTCACCACGGTTAGCAATGACAATTTTATCCAGCATGCTTCGCCTCGTTATTCGATGACGACCAGCGGCTCGTCAAATTCAACCGGCTGGCCGCTTTCTACCAGGATCGCCTTCACAACGCCGGATTTATCGGCTTCGATCTGGTTCATCATTTTCATCGCTTCAACGATGCACAGGGTATCGCCAGCGTTCACTTTCTGACCCACTTCCACAAACGCTTTTGCGTCCGGGCTTGGGGTGCGGTAGAAGGTGCCGACCATCGGTGAACGGACAATGTGACCGCTGACTTCAGGCTTAGCGGCTTCAACCGGAGCGGCAGCAACCGGCGCAACGGCAGCGGCCAGTGCAGGCTGCGGAGCAGGTGCAGCATAAGCCTGCTGCATCATAGGATAACCGACATTGGCAGGTGAACGGCTGATGCGAACTGACTCTTCGCCTTCAGAGATTTCCAGCTCAGCAATGCCGGACTCTTCAACCAGCTCGATCAGTTTCTTAATTTTACGAATATCCATGAGTGTGGTTCCGTACTCTGTTTAATTGGAATGTGACAGGCGTTTTATCGCCGTTTGTAAAGCCCACGCGTACCCATCCGCGCCAAGTCCACAAATGACGCCGGCAGATACATCGGAAAGATAGGAGTGGTGCCGGAACGGCTCGCGTGCATGCACGTTGGAGAGATGCACCTCGATAAAAGGTATGCTTACCGCCAGCAAAGCATCACGCAGCGCAACGCTGGTGTGCGTGAACGCAGCCGGATTGATGATGATGTAATCCACATCGCTGCGCGCGGCGTGAATACGATCGATCAGCTGATATTCTGCGTTCGATTGCAAATGACTCAATTTCACATGGTGCTGGTCAGCCTGCAGCGCCAGATCGCTGACGATATCAGCCAGCGTGGCGTGACCATACTTGTCAGGCTCGCGCGTTCCCAGCAAATTCAGGTTGGGACCGTTCAACAACAGTATGTGAAATTTATGCGCCATCTTGCGGCTATCTCCTGCAATCATTAGGGCATCGCGTAAAATACCGCGACATCCTTCATTTGTCACCCTTGAGAGTGAAAAAGAAGGGTTTGCTTGCAATAAAGCCGGGCATTATATCCGTTTCGGGACAATTCGCAGCAAAATACTGGTCTTATCTGCGAAGTTGATCCGGTGCGGCCCGAAGGCCACACGTTTTAACAGAAAGCGGGGGGAGAAAACAACCTCAGGAAAATCAGCGGCTGAAGCTTTTGCGTAACTTTTTATAGCGCCACGCCAGCAGCAGCGCAGCTGCCAGCGCATAGAGCCACGGCTGTGGTGACAGGACTTTGACTGACCAGAGATAGTGAATGGGAACGAGGATCGCTACCAGATAGATAGCGTTATGCAGCGTTTGCCAGCGTCTGCCCAGCTTGCGCTGCGCGCGCTGAAATGAGGTTATCGCCAGCGCAAATAGCACCACCCAGCTGATCATACCCAGCAGCAGATAGGGGCGGGCGAAAATTTCACTGCCGAGCAGGCGCAGATGCGTATAGCCCAGCTCCAGCAGCCAGTAGCTGATCAGATGTAGCGTGGCCCAGGCAAAGCACCAGAGACCCAGCATCCGGCGGGTGCGGATCAGCAGTGGCTGTTTGAGATAGCGCGTCAGCGGAGTGACCAGCAGCGTTGCCAGCAACAGCTTCAGCGCCATTCTGCCGGTAAAGTGCTGAATATCTTTGGCCGGATCGGCGCTCAGCCAGCCCTGAGCAGCCGAAAGCACCAGATAGATCAGCGGCAGCAGGGCGGCCAGGTGCAGCACCACTTTGAGCCAGGTAACCTGTCGCAGGGTCAGTCGCATTTAAAAATTCTCCCGCAGATCGAGCCCGCGATAGAGTGACGCAACCTCACGTGCATAACCGTTAAACAGCAGCGTAGGCTGCCGCTCTACGTTGAGCAGGCCGCCCGCGCCGATAAAACGCTCTGTCGCCTGTGACCAGCGCGGGTGGTCAACGTGCGGATTCACATTGGCGTAAAACCCATATTCGCTGGCGGCAATCTGGCTCCAGGTGGTCGGCGGCTGTTCAGCGGTCAGCGTGATTTTCACAATCGATTTAATGCCTTTAAATCCATATTTCCACGGCACCGTCAGGCGTATCGGGGCACCATTCTGCGGCGGCAGCGCTTTGCCGTAGACACCGGTGCTGAGCAGCGTCAGCGGATGCATCGCTTCATCCAGCCGCAATCCTTCAACATATGGATAGTCGAGCCCGCCGCCAATAAAGCGATCTTTCTGACCTGGCATCTGTTCAGGGTCGTAGAGCGTCTGAAACGCCACATAGCGTGCGCGGCTGGTGGGTTCAGCCAGCTTCAGCAGCTTACTGAGTTCAAAGCCCACCCAGGGCACGACCATTGACCAGGCTTCAACGCAGCGCATACGGTAGATACGCTGCTCCATGGCAAAGCGTTTAAAAATGTCATCCATATCCAGCGTCATGGGCTTAGCCACTTCGCCATCAATACGCAGCTGCCAGGGTTCAGTCTTTAGTGAGCCGGCGTTAGCTGCGGGATCGGCCTTATCCAGGCCAAACTCATAAAAGTTGTTGTATCCCGCAACCTTATCGTAAGGCGTCAGGGGTAAATCCGCCTGCCACTGTGCGGGTTTGGTGAACGTCAAATCGCGTCCTGCCGGTGCCGGCGGTCGATCGTTTCCTTTAAACCAGCTCAGAATGTCCGCCCGCGCGCTACCCGGCAGCGTCGCAGCGGCAGCGCCAATCCCCAGCGCCTTCAGCACCTGACGCCGGCGCAGCGCAAAGATGTTTTCCGGGGTAACATCAGCTTCAGTGAGAGTGTGCTTGAACTTCATGGTGTTCTCCGGCAGATAAGCAGTGATCATTAAGATGCGTAAACCCCATCGGCGATGCCACTTTGCCGGGGAAAATATGAAATTTCCTGGCAGACAGCCTCTGTTGAGAATAGGACGAAAAAGTCCGCCCGGCAGTCAGGCGCCGTGACTTTACCGTTATACTCGCGCGACAGCGTGCTTGCCGGAGCATTGGCGCTGATTCAGACAGCTATTTATGGTACTTTGCTCAGGATTGCGTCAGCTGAATGACGCACAGGCTGGCTGCCCGTTTATAACCGCAGTGGTACAGGCACAGGGATGCGATTAACAACGAAGTTTTCTGCGTTTATTACATTATTAAGCTTACTGGCAATGTTACTGATGCTGGTAGGCTGCGCTTTTAGTTTTATCTGGCTGTCGCAGGAGCGCGTTGAGAGCCGTATCGATACGCTGGCGACCGAAGTTGACAAAGCGCTGATGACTCAGTCGCCGCAGGAGGTTGAACAGTGGCTGACGCGGCTGATGCCGGTGATCAACGCTGAGCAGGTCACGCTGCTCAATGACGAAGGCGAAGTATTCCGTCTTACCCGCCGTGAGAATCCGATGCTGGAAGATGAGCCTAACCGGTTTATTCAGCTTGAGCTGCCCCTGGTGCATGCGCCCGAAATGCAGCTGCGCGTCGTGGTTCTCGATCCGGCAAAAACCTGGTTCCGCTCCTTTACCGGCGCCTATACGCTGGTGGTGCTGCTGAGCGTGGTTGCCATTATGGCGGCGCTGCTGGCGATGACGCACCACTGGCTTAATCGCCGCTGGCGCAATATGGATCGGCTGGAGGCGCGCGCGGAACGCATTATTGCCGGCGAGCGCATTGCCCGCGTTCCGGGCACCACTGAATGGCCGGCTAAAGCCAGCCGCGCGCTGGATACGCTGCTCAGCGATCTGCAGGAAGCAGGAGAACAGCGTCTGCGAATCGATACGCTGATCCGCACGTTTGCGGCTCAGGATGCGCGCACAGGTCTCAATAATCGCCTCTTTTTTGATAACCAGCTGGCGACGCTGCTGGAAGATCAGGAGGATGTCGGTACGCATGGCGTGGTAATGATGATCCGCCTGCCTGACTTCGACAATCTGCATGAGATAATTGGTCCGACGCTGGCCGAAGAGTACCTGTTTGATATCATCAATATGTTTTCTACGTTTGTGCTGCGCTATCCGGGGGCGCTGCTGGCCCGCTATTTTCGCAGCGATTTTGCCGTGCTGCTGCCGCACCGGACGCTGAAAGAGGCGAACAGCATCGCCGAGCAGCTTATCAATGCGGTGGACTCGCTGCCGCCGATGCGCAGGGTGGATCGTGATGATTTAATCCATATCGGCATCAACGCCTGGTGCAGCGGACAGAGCGCACTGCAGGTGATGGAGAGCGTAGAGCTGGCCACGCGGCGCGCCGTGCTGCAGGGAGGCAACACCTGGTCAGTGGGCGAGGGTAATCCGCTGGAGATGGGCCGCGGCAGCGTGCGCTGGCGTACGCTGCTGGAGAATACGCTCAATCGCGGTGGTCCCCGTCTTTATCAAAAGCCTGCGGTACTGCTGGATGGTAAAGTGCACCACCGTGAGATGCTGGCGCGCATATTTGATGGTGATAAAGAAGTGGTTGCCGCCGAGTTTATGCCGCTGGTCATGCAGCTGGGGCTGACCGACAGCTGGGATCGCCAGCTGGTGACGCGCATCGCCGCGCTGACAGAAGTGTGGCCGGATGAGACGCTGGCGCTGCCGGTAAGTATCGATTCACTGCTGCAGCGCCCGTTCCAGCGCTGGCTGCAAAAATTGCTGCTGCAGTGTAATAAATCCCAGCGCCGGCGATTTTTATTTGAACTTGCCGAGGCGGATGTGTGTCAACACATCAATCGTTTGCTGCCGGTCTTTCACATGCTCACCACGTTTGGCTGCCGTATCGCAGTCGATCAGGCGGGAATGACGGTGGTCAGCAGCGCCTATATCCGCCAGCTTCCTGTTGATGTGATTAAGCTGGATCCGGGGCTGGTACGGAATATTGACCGCCGCACAGAAAATCAGCTTTTTGTGCAAAGCCTGCTGGAGGTGTGTAAATCCACCTCCAGCTATGTTTTTGCTGCTGGCGTGCGTACCCGGGCTGAATGGCAAACCCTGACTGCGCTTGGGGTAGCGGGCGGGCAGGGCGATCTGTTTGCGCCTTCCTTACCGGTTAACAGTAACGTTAAAAAACACTCGCAACGTTACCGCATTTGATGCGCTGGCAGGGTTTGTCCCGGCAATCGATGTTTTTCTGGCGTTAACCAGCGGGAGCGGGCAGAGCCAGAGGCATGAAATGTTAAATTTTATGTCGATAACCCCGCCGCAGGTCCGGGCAATTTGCGTTAAAGAGGGCCGTTTAGCGCTATCTGGCGCTGCCAGTAGCGAACAGTACCGGCCGGAAAAATTATATGGTCTATTTTTTCACCTTAGCCGAACGTTTTTGCGCCTTGTAGCGGCTTCGTGTGGTTGGTAAAGTAAGCGGATTTTATTTTCCGCCCCCAGCTTGCAGGATTATCCCTTAGTATGTTTAAAAAATTTCGCGGCATGTTTTCCAATGACTTGTCCATTGACCTGGGTACTGCGAATACCCTGATTTATGTAAAAGGACAGGGCATCGTGCTGAACGAGCCTTCAGTGGTTGCTATCCGTCAGGACCGCGCCGGCTCCCCAAAGAGCGTAGCGGCTGTTGGTCATGACGCAAAGCAGATGCTTGGCCGTACGCCGGGCAACATTGCCGCTATTCGTCCGATGAAAGATGGCGTGATTGCCGACTTCTTCGTGACTGAAAAAATGCTCCAGCACTTTATTAAGCAGGTACACAGCAACAGCTTTATGCGCCCGAGTCCGCGCGTACTGGTGTGTGTACCGGTCGGCGCGACCCAGGTTGAGCGTCGCGCTATCCGTGAATCTGCGCAGGGCGCAGGGGCACGCGAAGTATTCCTGATTGAAGAGCCGATGGCTGCGGCTATCGGTGCCGGCCTGCCGGTCTCTGAAGCAACCGGTTCTATGGTCGTGGATATCGGTGGCGGTACGACTGAAGTCGCCGTGATCTCCCTGAACGGCGTGGTCTACTCCTCTTCTGTACGTATCGGTGGCGATCGCTTTGATGAAGCTATCATCAATTACGTGCGCCGCAATTACGGTTCATTGATTGGTGAAGCCACCGCAGAACGTATCAAGCATGAAATCGGTTCAGCCTATCCGGGCGACGAAGTGCGCGAAATCGAAGTGCGCGGCCGTAACCTTGCAGAAGGCGTGCCGCGTGGCTTTACGCTGAACTCAAATGAAATTCTTGAAGCGCTGCAGGAGCCGCTGACCGGCATCGTCAGCGCGGTTATGGTTGCGCTGGAGCAGTGTCCGCCAGAGCTCGCTTCTGATATTTCAGAGCGTGGCATGGTGCTGACCGGCGGTGGCGCACTGCTGCGTAATCTGGATCGCCTGCTGATGGAAGAGACAGGTATTCCGGTCGTGGTAGCGGAAGATCCGCTGACCTGCGTAGCGCGTGGCGGCGGTAAAGCGCTGGAGATGATCGACATGCATGGTGGCGATCTGTTCAGCGAGGAGTAATTCCTCACTGGCTGCGACCATGGTCATATTGCGCAGGGAATCGCGACAATACTCATCATAAACTGAACCGCACGCAGCGTTGTATTATGCAGCGGCGGTTCAGGCATGGGTAAATGGCGCGGCTGCGTATGACGGCATAGTGCGTCCAGCCCTGGAGGCGCGGGTCTGCGGACTGGTGCTTCTTCCCTGATGTCGAGGAATTCGCAGAATTTATGAAGCCGATTTTTAGCAGGGGGCCTTCCCTGCAGTTGCGTATCTTTCTGGCCGTTATCGTGGCAATTGCGATTATCATCGCCGACAGCCGCGTAAGTACTTTCTCCCGGATCCGCAACTATCTGGACACGTCAGTCAGCCCATTTTATTTTCTGGCCAACGGCCCGCGACAGCTGCTTGACGGCGTGTCGGATACGCTGGCATCCCGTCAGCAGCTGGAGCTGGAGAACAAAGCGCTGCGCCGCGAGCTTTTCCTGAAAAACAGCGATCTGCTGATGCTGGGGCAATATAAGCAGGAAAATGCCCGCCTGCGCGAGCTGCTTGGATCGCCGCTGCGTCAGGATGAGCACAAAATGGTGACGCAGGTGATCTCAACCGGCACCGATCCTTATACCGATCAGGTGGTGATCGATAAGGGCAGCGTAAACGGCGTTTACGAAGGTCAGCCGGTGATCAGCGATAAAGGCGTTGTCGGGCAGGTGGTGGCCGTTGGCCAGCTGACCAGCCGCGTGCTGCTGATCTGCGACGCCTCTCACGCGCTGCCGATTCAGGTGCTGCGTAACGATATTCGCGTTATTGCTGCCGGTAACGGCTGCAGCGAAGATCTGCAGCTGGAGCATCTGCCAGGCAATACTGATATTCGCGTCGGCGACGTGCTGGTGACATCCGGCCTCGGCGGCCGGTTCCCGGAAGGTTATCCGGTCGGCGTCGTGTCGTCAGTCAAGGTTGATACCCAGCGCGCCTATACGGTCATTCAGGCGCGTCCGACTGCCGGGCTGCAGCGTCTGCGCTACCTGCTGCTGCTGTGGGGAGCAGATAAAAATGGCGATATGCCGATGGCACCGGATGAGGTACATCGCGTAGCGAACGAGCGTCTGATGCAGATGATGCCTCAGGTGCTGCCACCGGCGGGTGAAATGGGGCCGCCAGCGCCCGCGGGGATGCAGCAGAGTCAGCAGATGGGACCGCCATCCTCTGCGGCCAGCGGGAGTGCGCAGAGCACGCCGGCGAACACGCGTGGGGGCCAGCCTTGAGCCGATATCGCAGTCAGGGACGGTGGGTAATCTGGCTCTCTTTTCTGCTGGCATTAATTCTGCAAATCATGCCGTGGCCGGAGCAGTTCTATATGTTCCGGCCGTCGTGGCTGCTGCTTATTCTGATCTACTGGGTGCTGGCGCTGCCGCATCGGGTCAACGTCGGCACCGGGTTCTTTCTCGGTGCCGTTATGGATCTGATTGCCGGCTCCACGCTGGGCGTACGCGCGCTGGCCTTCAGTATCATCGCCTACCTGGTCGCCTTTAAATTCCAGCTGTTCCGCAACCTCGCATTGTGGCAGCAGGCGTTAATGGTTATGGTTCTTTCACTGGCAGTAGATGTCATTGTTTTTTGGGCTGAATTCCTGGTCATAGACGTCTCATTCCGGCCAGAAATTTTCTGGAGTAGCGTGGTCGACGGCATCCTCTGGCCCTGGCTATTCTTATTGATGAGAAAGATCCGCCGGCAGTTTGCCGTTCAGTAAGGAACACAATGATTACCCTGTATCTGGCTTCCGGCTCGCCCCGCCGGCGCGAGCTGCTTACGCAGCTTGGGCTGCAGTTTGAGCGTCTGTTAACCCATACCGAAGAGCAGCGTCAGCCCGACGAAGCGGCTGAACATTACGTTCGCCGACTGGCGGCGGATAAAGCCCGCGCCGGTGTCGCTATGGCGCCCCGGGATCTGCCGGTACTGGGCGCGGACACGATTGTGGTGCTGAATGGTGACGTACTGGAAAAACCGCGTGATGCAGAACACGCCGCAGAGATGCTGGCAAGGCTCTCCGGACAGACGCATCAGGTGATGACCGCGATAGCGCTGGCTGACAGCGAGACGCTGCTGGATTGCCTGGTGCTTACCGATGTGACCTTCCGCAACGTGACCGCTGATGAAATCGCGCACTATATCGCCAGTGGCGAACCGATGGATAAGGCGGGCGCCTATGGCATTCAGGGTCTGGGCGGTAATTTCGTGCGCACGATTAATGGCAGCTACTACGCCGTAGTGGGACTACCGCTGGTGGAAACCACAGAGCTGCTGAGCCATTTTCAGTCGCTGCGTGCATTAAGGGGACAGAATGACGGCTGAACTGCTGGTAAATGTGACACCTTCGGAAACGCGCGTTGCCTATATTGATGGCGGCATTTTGCAGGAAATTCATATTGAGCGCGAAGCGCGACGCGGCATTGTTGGCAACATCTACAAAGGCCGGGTCAGCCGCGTGCTGCCGGGTATGCAGGCCGCCTTTGTCGATATTGGCATGGATAAAGCCGCCTTTCTGCACGCCTCCGACATCATGCCGCACACCGAGTGTGTTGCCGGCGATGAAAAGAAAAATTTTGTTGTACGCGACATCGCCGAGCTGGTACGCCAGGGGCAGGATCTGATGGTGCAGGTAGTGAAAGATCCGCTCGGCACCAAGGGCGCACGCCTGACCACCGATATCACGCTGCCGTCCCGCTATCTGGTTTTTATGCCCGGCGCATCACACGTGGGTGTTTCACAGCGTATTGAAAGTGAGGCGGAGCGCGAACGGCTGAAAGCGGTGGTTGCTGCCTACTGTGACGATCTGGGCGGTTTTATTATTCGTACCGCTGCGGAAGGCATCGGCGCAGAAGAGCTGGCGCAGGATGCGGCGTTTCTCAAACGCCTGTGGACCAAAGTCAGCGAGCGCAAAAAGCGTAACCAGACGCGCTGCCTGCTCTATGGCGAACTGGCGCTGGCGCAGCGTGTGCTGCGCGATTTTGCCGGCGCCGCGCTGGATCGCATTCGCGTCGATTCGCGTCTGACCTGCGATCTGCTGGTGGAATTTACCAGCGAATATATTCCTGAAATGGCGGGCAAAATAGAGCATTACAGCGGCAAGCAGCCTATTTTCGATCTCTATGATGTAGAAAATGAGATTCAGCGTTCGCTGGAGCGCAAGGTCGAGCTTAAATCGGGTGGCTACCTGATTATCGATCAGACGGAGGCGATGACCACGGTAGATATCAACACCGGAGCGTTTGTTGGCCACCGTAACCTGGATGAAACCATATTTAATACGAATATCGAAGCGACGCAGGCTATTGCCCGTCAGCTGCGGTTACGTAACCTCGGCGGTATTATCATTATCGACTTTATCGACATGAGTAATGACGATCACCGCCGTCGCGTGCTGCATTCGCTGGAGAGTGCGCTGAGTAAAGATCGGGTCAAAACCGGGATCCATGGCTTTTCAGCGCTGGGCCTGGTGGAGATGACCCGTAAAAGAACGCGTGAAAGCATTGAGCATGTGCTCTGTGCCGACTGCCCGGTGTGTAAAGGACGCGGCTCGCTGAAAACCGTAGAGACCGTCTGCTATGAAATCATGCGTGAAATTGTACGCGTGCATCACGCCTATGACTCCGACCGCTTTCTGGTTTACGTCTCGCCGGCGGTAGGCGAGGCGCTGAAAACAGATGAGTCGCATGCGCTGGCCGAAGTCGAAATCTTTGTCGGCAAACAGGTCAAAGTTCAGGTTGAACCGCTCTATACTCAGGAGCAGTTTGACGTCGTCATGATGTAAGGCCTGCGGCCAGACGTTATTATCCAGTGACCAGCAAGGAGAGATGTGTGAGGCGGTTGCCAGGGATTTTGTTACTGCTGATCGCCACAGTGATTGTCATTGTGGCGCTGCTGGTGAGCGGGCTGCGTCTGGTGATGCCGCATCTCAACAGCTATCGCAGCGACATTCTGCAGACGGTTTCACGCATCAGCGGCGTCAACGCAGACGCCAGCGAACTGCAGGGAACGTGGCAGAATTTTGGCCCGACGCTGCAGGTACGCGATCTGCGCATTGATATGAAGCAGGATGGCGAACTGCACATTGGCCGCGTCACTCTTGCGCTGGATGTCTGGCAGTCGCTGCTGCACTGGCGCTGGCAGTTCCGCGATCTCACCTTCTGGCAGCTGCGTCTGGCGACGGAGCGGCCGCTGTTTACCCGCGACAGCGATACTACCAGCATCAAGCCTGCTCAGATCAACGACCTCTTCCTGCGCCAGTTCGATCACTTCGATTTGCGCGACAGCACTATCCGCTTTCTGACGCCTTCAGGCCAGCATGCCGAGCTGGCGATACCGCGCCTTACCTGGCTGAATGAAGCCAGCCGGCATCGCGCTGAAGGCGAGGTCAGCCTCAGCAGCTTTACCGGCCAGCATGGCGTGGTGCAGGTCAGGCTGGATTTAAAGGATACCCGTGGCCTGCTGAACGACGGTCGCATCTGGATGCAGGCAGACGATGTGGATGTGCGTCCCTGGATTGGCCGCTGGCTGCGTGATAACACCAGTCTGGAGAGCGCGCGTATCAGCCTGGCGGCGTGGGCCAGCCTGCGCGATGGCGAACTCTATGCGGGCGATGTGCTGATCAAACAGGGTGGGGCGCGCTGGCGCGGCGAGCAGCGCGATCATCAGCTGCAGATTGACGGACTGACCGCACACCTGGCGCGCTTCCGCGACGGCTGGAGCCTGAATATACCGCAGACCCGGCTCAGCACCGATGGCGTGGCCTGGGCGCCCGGCCGGATTGCGCTGCTGTGGCAACCTCAGGATAAAGCGGCAGCGGAGATCCGCATGCGTGCTACCCGGCTGGACCTGCAGCGGTTTGCGCCGCTGGTGCCGCTGATTGGCCCGCTCTCGCCGACGCTGCTGGATACCTGGCGTGCACTGCAGCCGCGCGGTTATATCGATACGCTGGCACTGGATATTCCTCTGGCGCAGCCGGAGCAGACGCGACTGCAGGCGACGTGGCGCGATCTGGCGTGGCATAACTGGAAGCTGCTGCCAGGCATCAGCAATCTCAGCGGGCGCGCCAGCGGCAGCGTCAGCAATGGTCAGGTTGATCTCCGCATGGGACAGGCTGAAGTGCCCTATGGTGATATGTTCCAGGCGCCGCTGGATATTCATCAGCTGAGTGGCCAGCTGAGCTGGCTGCGTGACCGTCATGGCCTGACGCTGGCCGGACATCAGCTGGATGTGCAAGCGCGGTCGCTCTGGGCGCGCGGAGATTTCCGCTATCAGCAAAACAGTGACGCTGCACCACGGCTCGATATTCTGGCCGGCATCCGCGTAACCGACGCGGGTGATGCCTGGCGCTATCTGCCGGAACCGCTGATGGGGCATAACCTGACGCACTACCTGAGCGAAGCGATAAAAGGCGGGGAGACCGATAACGCCACGCTGCTGTTCGCCGGCGATCCGCGCCTGTTCCCGTTTAAGCATAACGACGGCATGTTTGAAGTTAAAGTGCCGCTGCGCAATGCCGCGTTTCGCTTTCAGCCGGGCTGGCCGGCCCTGCAGGATCTGGATATCGATCTCGATTTTGTGAATGACGGCCTGTGGATGCGCGCCGATAACGCGCGCCTGGGCAAGGTCGAAGCGCGTAACGTCACGGCCGTTATTCCGGATTATCTTAAAGAGAAACTGCTGATCGCCGGCGATCTGAGCGGGCAGGGGGCGGATATCGGCGCCTACTTTAATGAGACGCCGCTGAAATCGTCGCTCGGCGCGGCGCTGCAGCAGCTGCAGGTTGGGGGCAACGTCAAAAGCACGCTCAACCTGGAGATCCCGCTGGATGGCGAACAGGTACACGCCAGCGGCAACGTGGTGATGAATAACAACACGCTGCATATTAAACCGCTGAAGAGCACGCTGACGCAGCTGACAGGGCGTTTCCGCTATAACAACGGCAACCTTGAAAGCGAAGAGATGCAGGCAAACTGGTTTGGTCAGCCGCTAGGCGTGACCTTCAGCACGCAGGAGAATCCGCAGGATTTTGGCGTTAACGTCCACCTGCTGGGCGACTGGCAGCCCGCGCGTCTCAGCGTGATGCCAGCGGCGGTAGCGCGTCAGCTCAGCGGTTCACTCGCCTGGCAGGGCGATGTGGCTATTACGCTGCCGCATAGCGGAGGTGCGAACTACAGCGTCGATCTCAGAGGCGATGGCAAAGCAGTAAGCAGTCACTTACCTGCGCCGCTGACCAAATCTGCCGGTGAGGCGCTGCCGGTGACGGTTAAGGCTAAAGGCGATCTGAACGGCTTTATGCTCAGCGGCAGCGTGGGCGAGATGCACCGCTTTAACAGCCGCTGGCTGCTGGAGCCGCAGCTGCGCGTCGAACGCGGCATCTGGCAGAATCAGACCGCGGCAACGCCTGCGCTCCCGGCGCAGCGCGGTATGGTATTAAACCTGCCGCCGCTGGATGGAGAAGCCTGGCTCGGTGTTCTGGCCGGAGCGGGCGGCAGCGGAGAGGGCGCCACGCAGGTGGGCGGGGTCGGCTTACCTGGCGATGTCACGTTGCATACGCCAGCCCTGACGCTGGGCGGGCAGCAGTGGCACGATCTCAGCGCCACTCTGCTGCAGGGCGCGGGCGGTGATGCGCAGCTGAAGCTGGAGAGTCGTGAAGCGCGCGGCACGCTGACAACAGCGCAGCGTGCACCGTGGCGCATCAATCTGAACTACCTTTATTACAATCCGCAATGGAAAGAGACCGGCAGCAAACAGGCGTCATCACCGTTCAGCGGCGACAGCGGGATCGATTTCAGCCAGTGGCCTGCGCTGCAGCTTAACTGCGATGAGTGCTGGCTGCGCGGACAGAAGTTCGGACAGATGGCTGCGACGCTGACGCCGCGCGGAGAGACGTTAGCACTCACTAACGGAATTGTGGACAGCGGCAGCGCCCGGCTCAGCATCAGTGGCGAATGGGTTAACTCGCCGGGCAATCCGCGCACCTCGCTGAAGGGACGCCTGAGCGGCAGCAATATCAATGACGCCACTAACTGGTTCGGTATGAACACGCCGCTGCGCGACGCGCCGTTTAACGTGGATTATGACCTGCACTGGCGCGCCGCGCCCTGGCAGCCTGCTGAGGCGTCGCTGAGCGGCACGCTGAAAACGCACTTTGGCAAAGGAGAGATTGCCGACGTTAATACCGGACGGGCAGGACAGCTGCTGCGTCTGGTAAGTTTTGATGCGCTGCTGCGCAAGCTGCGTCTGGATTTCAGCGATACCTTCAGCGATGGCTTCTATTTTGATTCAATCAACGGCACCGCCTGGATCGAAAACGGCGTCATGCGCACTGATAACCTGCTGGTAGATGGGCTGGAGGCGGATATCGCGATGCAGGGCCGGATCGATCTGGTACAGCGAAAAATTGATATGGAAGCGGTTGTGGCGCCGGAGATCTCCGCGTCGGTCGGTGTGGCAACGGCGTTTGCAATCAATCCGGTGGTTGGGGCCGCCGTTTTTGCCGCCAGCAAGGTACTGGGACCGCTCTGGAACAAGATTTCCCTGCTGCGCTATCACATCAGTGGCCCGCTGGATAAACCGGAAATCAGTGAAGTGCTGCGCAAAGCGCGCGACGCCGGCAGCAAGTGAATTTGACGCCGTCGGGGAATTGCCGCAGGCTATGACTATCTGAGCACATAATGAGTGAGAAACGATGACTCTGAATCTGGTAAGTGAGCAGTTACTAGCTGCGAACAGCATTAATCAGCAGGACCTCCATTCCCTGTTAGGGCAGCTTTCAGAACGTCGTCTGGATTATGCCGATCTCTATTTTCAGTCCAGCTTCCATGAATCCTGGGTGCTGGAAGATAAAATTATTAAAGATGGCTCCTACCATATCGATCAGGGCGTTGGCGTACGTGCCGTAAGCGGTGAAAAAACCGGCTTCGCTTATGCAGACCAGATCACCCTGAATGCGCTACGGCAGTCTTCGGAAGCCGCGCGCAGTATCGTACGCGAGCAGGGCAATGGCACCGCACATACGCTGCAGGCAGTAATGCAACGTTCGCTCTATGCGCCGGTTAACCCGCTCGACAGCCTGACGCGCGAAGATAAAATCGCCCTGCTGCATCGCGTAGACCGCGTGGCGCGCGCGGCCGACCCGCGCGTACAGGAGGTCAATGCCAGCCTGAGCGGCGTTTATGAACAGGTGCTGGTTGCGGCAACCGATGGGACGCTGGCAGCCGATATTCGTCCGCTGGTGCGTCTGTCAATCAGCGTGCAGGTGGAAGATCAGGGCAAGCGCGAGCGCGGCTCAAGCGGCGGCGGCGCGCGTACCGGCTATGAATTTTTCCTCGCCGATGAGAGCGGTGACGTCCGGGCTGACGCCTGGGCGCGCGAAGCGGTGCGTATGGCGCTGGTTAACCTCTCTGCAGTTGCAGCCCCAGCTGGCGCGCTGCCGGTCGTGCTGGGCGCTGGCTGGCCGGGTGTGCTGCTGCACGAAGCGGTAGGACATGGCCTTGAGGGCGACTTTAACCGTCGTGAAACGTCGGTATTCAGCGGCAAGATGGGGCAGCTGGTTGCTTCGGAACTCTGCACCGTGGTGGATGATGGCACGCTGGAGGGGCTGCGTGGCTCGCTGGCGGTGGATGATGAGGGCGTTCCGGGTCAGTACAACATGCTGATCGAAAATGGCGTCCTGAAGGGCTATATCCAGGATAAGCTTAACGCCCGCCTGATGGGTGTGCCGCCAACCGGTAACGGCCGGCGCGAATCGTATGCGCATCTGCCGATGCCGCGCATGACTAATACCTACATGCTGGCGGGCAAGTCCACGCCGCAGGAGATCATCGAAAGCGTGGAATATGGCCTCTATGCGCCTAACTTTGGCGGTGGTCAGGTCGATATCACCTCGGGCAAATTTGTCTTCTCTACCTCAGAGGCGTATCTGATTGAGAAGGGTAAAGTTACCCGGCCGGTCAAAGGCGCTACGCTGATTGGCTCCGGCATTGAAGCGATGCAGCAAATCTCAATGGTCGGTAACGATCTGGCGCTGGATAAAGGCGTCGGCGTATGCGGTAAAGAGGGACAGAGCGTCCCGGTTGGCGTGGGCCAGCCGACGCTGAAGCTGGACAAAATCACCGTAGGCGGCACCGCCTGAGGTGCTGAACCTCTGTCACTATAAGGGCTGCCTGCGGGCAGCCTTTTTTGTGGCTGCGTCAGCTATAAATGCCTCCGATTCAGCCACTTTGGCAAAAACAGACATCGCGCTAAGTCGTGCGATTATTTATTCGGATTAAAAAGTGATTTATGTCACGATTTGTAGAAAACATATAGTCAGGCACGTTATTATACGCGCGCTGGGTTTATGCACTGCATTCCGTTACGGACCAGACAGGCTGATGATACGCTATGATTAGCGCAGGGCGGCCTGAAGGTTACTGCCATTTTTCTGCTGCCTGCTTAACCATTCCCGGTGCGGCACAGCGTGGGGGTAAAAGCGGTGCGATCCCGGCAAGGTCGAACTAAGGAACCGAAATGAGTGTGCTTCCGGTATTTGTCGTATTCGGGCTATCTTTCCCGCCCATCTTCATTGAACTACTGGTTTCGCTGGCGCTGTTCTGGCTGGTGAAACGTGTGCTGACGCCAAGCGGGATCTACGATCTGGTCTGGCATCCGGCCCTGTTTAACACGGCCCTGTATTGCTGTGTGTTTTATCTTGTATCCCGTCTATTCATCTGAGGTTTTAAGTGAAAGCGCTCATAAGAAAAATCGCGCGTTACGCGATTACGCTCCTGCTGGTTATCATCGCCGTCGTGATTGTCTTCCGCGCCTGGGTGTTCTACACCGAATCCCCGTGGACACGCGATGCTAAATTCTCTGCGGATGTGGTGGCTATCGCACCTGATGTCACCGGTCTGATCACCGACGTGCCGGTACATGATAACCAGCTGGTGAAAAAGGGCGATACGCTGTTTATCGTCGACCGGCCGCGCTATCAGAAAGCGCTGGCGCAGGCGCAGGCAGACGTGGACTACTATCAGGCGCTGGTGAGTGAAAAACGCCGCGAGGCGGGACGCCGTAATCAGCTCGGTACCAGCGCGATGTCGCGTGAGGCGATTGAACAGGCTAACAGCGATCTGCAGACCAGTGAACATCAGCTGGCGAAATCGATCGCTACCCGCGATCTGGCGGTTATCGATCTCGACCGTACCACGATCAAAGCCCCCTCTGATGGCTGGGTGACCAACCTCAATGTCTATGAGGGTGAGTTCATTACGCGCGGCTCCGTGGCGGTCGCGCTGGTACAGCAGCACTCTTTCTACGTGCTGGCTTATATGGAAGAGACCAAACTCAGCGGCGTGCGTCCGGGCTTTCGCGCTGAAGTCACGCCGCTGGGCAGCAATACCGTGTTACGCGGCACGGTGGACAGCGTGGCTGCCGGGGTGACCAACAGCAGCAGCAGCATTGATAATAAAGGTATGGCAACGGTGGACTCTAATCTGGAGTGGGTGCGCCTGGCGCAGCGCGTGCCGGTGCGTATCCGTCTTGATGCCCAGCCTGGCAACCGCTTCCCGGCAGGCACAACCGCGACCGTGGTGATCACCGGTGAGCAGGATCGGCAGACCAACGCCTCGCCGCTGGCACAATTCTTCAATCGCCTGCGTGAGTTTGGTTAAGCGGGGGCGTGATGATTGAGTTTTTGCGTTTCCCGATCAAGCTGACGTTTGCGCTGGTGGCCGCGCTGATGATTGGCTTTCACTTTCATCTGGAAACGCCGCGCTGGGCGGTGATGACGGCCGGTATTGTCGCTGGCGGTACCGCCTTTGCTGCCGGCGGCGATCCCTACTCCGGCGCGCTGCGCTATCGCGGCGTGTTGCGCATCATCGGCACCTTTATCGGCTGTATCGCTGCGCTGACTATCATGATCACCACCGTGCGTGCGCCGGTCGTGATGTTGCTGCTGTGCTGCATGTGGGCCGGTTTCTGCGTCTGGCTCTCTTCGCTGATCAAAGTCGAAAACTCCTATGCGCTTGGGCTGGCAGGCTACACGGCACTGATTATCGTCGTAACCGCTGACGCAACCGGCGGGCTGACGCTCGCCCCCCAGTTTGCCGTTGAGCGCTGCAGCGAAATTGTGCTCGGGATCCTCTGTGCGATTCTGGCAGATATGCTGTTTTCACCGCGCTCCATTAAAAAAGTGATTGATGCCGAAGTGGATGCGCTGCTGGTGGCACACTATAAACTGCTGCAGCTCTGCGTTGCGCATGAAGATAAAGATGAGGTGGACAAAGCCTGGAGCGCGCTGGTACGCCGCACCACTGCCCTGAACGGCATGCGCAGCCAGCTGATGATGGAGTCGTCTCGCTGGCAGAACAGCAGTCGCCGGCTAAAGATGCTTAATACGCTGTCGCTGACGCTGATTACGCAGGCCGCTGAGACGTTTCTTATCCAGAACTCCCGGCCCGACTATATTCCGCCGCAGTTCCGGCTGCTGCTGGAAAAAGAGGCAAACAGCGCCGGTGAGGTGCATAAGCGCATGAAAGTGCTGCGTCGCGTTATCAGCGACAGCAGCAAAACGGTTCCGGTCACGCTGGCGAGCTGGACCGGAGCAGCGACTGAATATCTGCTGCTGATCAAAGGGATTAAATGCAACAGCCGTATCAGCGCCCTTGAAGAGAACATCCTGCAGCGGGAGATTATCGTTCAGGCCCGTTCGGCTGAAACTCACCATGCGATGATCAACGGTATTCGCACCTTTGTCGCCACCGCGCTGGGGGCCCTGTTCTGGCTCTATACCGGCTGGACCTCCGGCAGCGGCTGCATGGTCATGCTGGGGGTGATCACCGCACTGGCGATGCGCATGCCCAATCCGCTGATGATGGCCAAAGATTTCTTTTACGGTATGGCGGTCGCCGTGCCGCTCGGGTTGTTCTACTTCACCTGGGTTCTGCCTGCCACGCAGCAGAGTGCGCTGCTGCTTTGCATCGCCATCGGCCTGCTCGGCTTTGTCGGCGGTGTCTTTGTGCAGCGGCGGCAGATTGGCACGCTGGGCGCGCTGATCGGCACAATCAATGTGCTGGTGCTGGATAACCCGATGAAGTTTGAATTCAACGTGTTTCTGGATAACGCGCTGGGGCAGTGGATCGGCAGCTTTGTCGCCATGATGGTGATTTTGCTGATTCGCGATAAATCCAAAGCGCGTACCGGCCGCAAACTGCTGAATCGCCTGATGTATGCTGCTGTTGCAGCGCTGACGACGAATCAGGCCCGGCGCCGGGAAAACCATCTGCCGGCGCTTTATCAGCAGCTTTTTCTGCTGCTCAATCTGTTTCCGGGCGATATCGATAAATACCGTATCGCCCTGACGCTGATCATTGGTCATCAGCGGCTGCGTAATGCAGAAGTGCCGGTCAATGCGGAGCTCTCCGCTTATCACCGGCAGCTGCGACACACCGCGGATCGGGTTATCTCAGCCAGCAGCGATGATAAGCGACGCGACGCGTTCAAAACGCTGTTGCAGGAGCTGGCTGGCTATCAGGAGAAGCTGGCGCATTATAGTGCCCCTGCCAGCGTCACGGAGCCGGTCGCCCGCCTGACGCAGATGCTGGACAAATATCAGAACACCCTCATCCAGATTTAAGCCTGCCGCCCCGGGCGGCGGCGGGTTTATGCCACGCTGACACAAATCGGCTGCGCGTTGCCATCTATACTTTCCTGACGGATGCATACTGACAGGAGAATATCGATGTCCGCTTCTTTGCAGCAACATGAACTCTTCAAAACCGGCTTCTTCGCTGCGGGTCAATGGCATGCTGCCTCCGCGACGTTTGACGTAACCAATCCGGCGACCGGCGAGGTCATTGCCCGCGTCGCCAAAGCGGGTAAAGCGGAAACCGAACAGGCGATCGCCGCCGCGCAGCGCGCTTTCCCCGGCTGGCGGGATAAAACGGCCAAAGAGCGATCCGGGATCCTGATGCGCTGGTATCAGCTGATCGTGGAAAACAAACGCTGGCTTGCAGAGCTGATGACCGCCGAGCAGGGTAAGCCGGTCAAAGAGGCGGAAGGCGAAGTAGAGTATGCCGCGAGCTTTATTCAGTGGTTTGCAGAAGAGGCAAAGCGCGCTAACGGCGAGATTATTCCGCCCGCTAAACCCGGCTCGCGTATTCTGGCCACGCGTGAACCGGTTGGCGTGGTCGCGGCGATTACCCCCTGGAATTTCCCGATGGCGATGCTGACCCGTAAGCTTGGGCCGGCGCTGGCCGCAGGCTGCACCGGGATTATTAAACCGGCGAACAATACACCGCTCAGCGCCTTTGCCCTGATAGCCCTGGCGCAGCAGGCTGGCGTGCCGGACGGCGTGCTCAATGCCGTCGCGGGCGATACCCAGGCGATCAGCGACGCTATCATGGCCTCACGCGCGGTGCGCAAAATCTCGTTTACCGGTTCCACTGCCGTGGGCAAAACGCTGATGCGCAATGCGGCTGAGACGATGAAAAAGGTCTCCATGGAGCTGGGCGGCAACGCGCCATATATCGTCTTTGAAGATGCGGATATTGACGCTGCGGTACAGGGTGCGATTGCCAATAAATTCCGCAATGCCGGTCAGGTCTGCGTGAGCGTGAATCGTTTTTATATCCATGAGCAGATTTACGATCGCTTTGTTACGCAGCTGGCAGAAGCGGTTAAGCAGCTCAAAGTCGGGAACGGTATGGATGAAGGCGTAATCGTCGGGCCGCTGATCGCTGCCTCCGCGCTGGAAAAAGTTGAAGAGCATGTGCAGGATGCGGTGCGTAAAGGTGGCCGAATTGTCACCGGTGGCGAACGGCATGCGCTGGGCGGCAATTTCTGGCAGCCCACGGTTATTGCCGGGGCGCAGGAGAGCATGATGCTGGCGCAGGAGGAGACATTTGGTCCGGTTGCGGCCTGCTTCCGCTTCAGCAGTGAAGAGGAGGTAATCGGGCGGGCGAATGATACCGAATATGGTCTGGCTGCCTACTTCTATACGCAGAATCTGCAGCGGGTGTTCCGCGTCGCTGCCGCGCTGGAAGCGGGGATGATCGGTATTAATGAGTGCGCGGTCTCTACTGAGGTGGCGCCGTTTGGCGGGATTAAAGAATCAGGTCTGGGACGCGAAGGCTCAGTGCTGGGTATCGAAGAGTACCTGGAAGTCAAAGCGCTGCATCTGGGCGGTCTCTCTTAGCAGGAGGATACAGCATGCGAACCGAGCGTTTCGATTTTGATGAAATCGTCGATCAGGCCCACTTCTACAGTCAGTTTGGCGAGCGTTTTATGCTGAACGAGGCCGCTATTCGCGATCCGGACGATCTCTGGCGGGTGATGACCGGTGAACAGCTTCCGCTGCCGCTGGAAATTGTCTTCGTTAATCTGGGGAGAGGGCAGAAACGCCGGTATAGCGCACTGATCCTGCTATTTGAAAAGGCAGAAGAGGAGCTGGAGGGCCAGCTCCGCTTTACCGCTCAGTAATACAACCCAAAAAGGGCCCCGCAAAGCGGGGCCAAAGGGTTCGTCAGGGGTGACGAGGAATTACTTATAGAGTTCGGCGGTCACATGATAGCTGTCGCCGGTACGCGCTTCGATGACGCGGTAAGCACTGGCGCCCTGCGCATCAGCTTTCTGAGAAAGCTGTTCGCGATAATCCATTGGTGAACCGCCGGTACCGCTGATTGAGATGGTGCTGCCAGCAGGCTGCAGATTTTGTGCTGATTCACTGGTAACCAGTTGAGCCGCAGAGGCGCCAAAGGCAAACAGAGAGAGCAGGCCAGCCGTTGCAAGAGTTGTTTTGATTTTCATGATGTATCTCCTCGTTAGCATCAACAACCTGCAGCTACACCAGAGTAAGCGGGTCGTCGATTAACATCGGCGTTGTATCACGCCGGTTGACAGTTATTTATAGAGTTCAGCTGTAGCGTGGTATGTGTTGTCGTTATAAGCCTCGATAACACGATACGCTTTTGCGCCCTGCGCATCGGCTTTCGCATTCAGCTGCTGGTGGATATCCATTGGCGAGCCGCCCACGCCGCTGACGCTGATGGTGCCGGCAGACTGCAGGTTCGCTGCCTGATCGGCAGAAATAGAATCTGCTGCAGAAGCGCCAAATGAGAGTGCAGAAAGAATGCTTAGGGTGGCGATAGCCGCTTTAACGTTCATGGTATTTTCCTCGTCTGTGATTTTTATCTTTTTAGTTAGTGTGATTTGCGTCACGAAAAGAAGTATAGATCTAATCACGCGGGAAATTAATACTTCGCTAATAATGTTTCGTTGTTATCCTTTATCCTTATGCCATCTTTTTATAACGTTAAGTTATTAAAATCGGCTGTTTTTCATCCGTTAAGCGCTTTTTTTTCGCAAAAACAGTGATCTGCGTCAAATTAACTTTTCGTGCCAAAGTTTATGGTCAATGCCGCTGCACGCTGGCGAGAAAATTAGTTAAAACGGGCGAAAGAGCGGTTACAGGCAGGAGAATATATGGCTGAGAGTAACAGGAGCTTAAAGGTCTGACCTATATCAGCCAGCCTGATAACCTTTAGCGATAAAGGCGGGGCGAAGTAACAGAGGACATCAGGTATCTGAACGCCAGAAGGTGCCGGCAGACTGGCCGCCGGCAAAGAAGTGTTACAGCTCCTGCTCAAACAGCACCAGTACCGCGTCATAGAGCTGCTTAACGGTAAAAGCACGCGCCGGCGTGATGAAAATGGTGTCATCGCCGGCAATAGTACCCAGAATTCCTTCTGCTTTGCCGAGAGAATCGAGCAGGCGGGCAATCAGCTGCGCGGCGCCCGGACTGGTATGAATCACAACCAGCGCTTCATTGTAATCGATATCCAGCACCAGGTTTTTCAGCGGGCTGGTAGCGGTAGGGACGCCCAGTTCAGCGGGCAGGCAGTAAACCATCTCCATTTTTGCGTTGCGCGTGCGCACCGCGCCAAACTTTGTCAGCATGCGGGAGACTTTTGACTGATTGATATTTTCAAAGCCATCTTCCTGCAGCGCCTGCACGATTTCGCCCTGAGAGCTGAATTTTTCTTCTTTAAGCAAGGCTTTAAATGCCTTGATAAGGTCGTCTTGTTTTGAAGGATTACGCATAAGCTACCAATGAATAAGAGGCGCAGCAGGCAACAAGCCTGCAGCTGATAAATTATTATGCATTTAGATGAATTTTTATGCAATGCGTCAGCAGCGACTTTCGCCATACGTCCGCGCGGGACGGGCATTCTAGCAGAAACTGGCTACGCACCAAAATCGCGCGCTGACGCGCAAAGCAGAGGTTACAAAGTTGTTATACTATTGACGTGGTAACAACCAGATCGACGATCAAAGCCGTATATCTCTGCTGGCTGCGATAAGATCATTCAGGCGCTTCTGAAACAGAGCGGTATCGGAAGCAGATAGCAGCAGGCTGCCTGTGCGCAACGGCTATGTCGCTATCGCCTGAGATGTTGACTAAACTCGTAAGCTGATGGATTTCTGGCATATCTTTGCCCCATCTTAATAAGGAGTTCAGGATGAAAGTTGCCGTTCTCGGAGCCGCTGGCGGTATTGGCCAGGCGCTGGCTCTGTTGCTCAAAACGCAGTTACCCGCGGGTTCCGCCCTCTCTCTCTATGATATTGCACCGGTCACGCCTGGCGTGGCGGTCGATCTCAGCCATATCCCTACCGCTGTGACGGTTGAAGGTTTCAGCGGTGAAGATGCCACCCCTGCGCTGAAGGGGGCCGACGTGGTCCTGATTTCTGCCGGGGTAGCGCGTAAGCCCGGCATGGATCGCGCGGATTTGTTTAACGTTAACGCGGGCATTGTCCGAAACCTGATCGCGCAGGTAGCCAGCACGGCGCCAAAAGCGCTGATTGGCGTCATTACTAATCCGGTTAATACCACCGTGGCGATCGCCGCAGAGGTGCTGAAAAAAGCCGGCGTTTACGATAAAAACCGGCTGTTTGGCGTCTCCACGCTGGATGTCATTCGTGCTAATACCTTTGTCGCTGCGCTCAAGGGTAAACAGCCAGGAGAAGTAGAGGTGCCGGTCGTGGGCGGCCACTCTGGCGTGACCATTCTGCCGCTGCTGTCGCAGGTGCCGGGCGTCAGCTTCAGCGAGCAGGAGACCGCCGATCTTACAAAGCGTATTCAGAACGCCGGCACCGAAGTGGTGGAAGCCAAAGCGGGTGGCGGATCGGCGACTCTCTCAATGGGGCAGGCCGCCGCACGCTTTGGTCTGTCGCTGATCCGTGCGCTGCAGGGTGAGGCCAATGTAGTTGAATGCGCCTATGTCGAAGGCGACGGTGAATATGCGCGCTTCTTCTCTCAGCCGCTGCTGCTGGGGAAAAACGGGATTGCCGAACGTCGCCCGCTGGGCACGCTGAGCGAATTTGAACAGCAGGCGCTGAACGGCATGCTGGAGACGCTGAAAAAAGATATTGCGCAGGGTGAAGAGTTTGTGAAGCAGTAACTCCTGTTACGCAGTGTGAAACGCCCGGCTGAAGCCGGGCGTTTTTGTTACAGTCCGCCAGATTTGAAGGTCTGCGTCGCCGCCGTGCCATTGCCGGCAGGCGTTTTGCGTCCCAGCGTTTCCATACGCACCTGGAAGGGCGGGAAAGGCATCTCAATATTGTGCTCCGCGAAGCCCCGCAGAATGAGCTGATGCAGCTCATGCCGCAGCGGCATGCGATGGCCCATCTCTGCCGCATGCACGCGCAGCTCAAACAGCTGAATACCCTGCTGCAGGTCCACCAGGTAAACTTCCGGCGGCGGCATATCCAGCACGTAGGTGCAGCGCTCGGCCGCCTGTTTGAGTATGGTGGTGGCTTCTTCACTGTTTACGCGCGCCGGCGCCGGTATCGTCAGCACCACACGCGTAACGGAATCTGACAAAGACCAGTTCACAAACTGCTCGGTAATAAACGCTTTATTGGGCACGATAATCTCTTTCCGGTCCCAGTCGGTAATGGTGGTCGCGCGGGTGTTAATACGCGTAATGCTGCCGGTAAGATCGCGAATGGTGACGGTATCGCCGATGCGGATCGGTTTTTCAAACAGGATAATCAGGCCGGAGATAAAGTTGGCAAAAATCTCCTGCAGGCCAAATCCGAGCCCAAGACCCAGTGCAGCGACCAGCCACTGCAGCTTTGACCACTCCACGCCAATCATTGAGAAGCCTATCAGGCCCCCCATCAGCATCAGCGCATATTTGGTCAGCGTTGTAATGGCGTAGCCGGTACCCGGCGCGAGGCTGAGATGCTGCAGCAGCGCCAGCTCCAGCAGCGCAGGCATATTGCGGACCAGCTGCGTGGTGATGATCAGCACCAGAATGGCGATAAGCACCGCACCCAGCGTGATAGGCTGCACGCTCTCAACGCCCTGAACCGTGGTACTGGCATCCCAGAGCGGAATGTTATCGAGGAAGCTAAACGCGGAGTGGATTTCCGACCAGAGCAGGATCACCGATACCAGTGCAATCAGCGTCAGGATAGAGCGCACCAGCCGCAGCGACTGCGCACTGATGGCATCGAGGTCAATCACCGGCTCATCGATTTCAATGGTGTCAGTATTGGTGGCGCTCTGCTGCTCTTTTTCTTCTTCACTGCGGGCGCGATTGGCCAGCATATCAGCGCGACGCTGGCGGGCGCGATCGAACGCAATGCGTCGGCGCTGAATCAGCATCCAGCGGCGAATAATGTGATAAATCACCAGCAGGAAGAACCAGATACAGACTGAGGTTTCCAGGCGAGCCAGCAGCGCCTGGGCGGTTGCCAGATAGCCGATGCAGGATGCAAAAGCGGCCACCAGCGGAATGGCGATCATCAGGTTCCACAGGATGCGATTGACAAAATTATCACCGCTGCCCTCTTTATCAAGATAAAGCGGAATACCGGCGCGCTTCAGGCTGACCGTGACAATGCTCAGTGCACCGCAAATCAGCACAAAACAGAGTCGTCCCAGCGTCGCGGAAAACTGCGGATCTTCCAGATTGCCAAAGGCGATCAGCAGCATGATCAGCGGTACAATCAGCCCAACCGTCAGCGAATAGTAGCGCATGGCGCGCGCCACCCGCGTCTGCGGCCAGCGAAAATGCACGACAAACAGGCCGTCGTGACGGGCAAAGGCGGCGCTGATCATAAACGCCCACAGCAGAGGCAGCGTGGCGGTAATGCCATCCCCTATCGCCACGGCAAACGGATAGGGCCACGCATGCTGCAGGCCATACCCCAGTGCCGCCCAGAGCACCGGCAGCGGCAGCGCCACCAGAATGGACCAGAATACCGTCCGCAGCGTCAGGCTGAAGCGATCCTGTGTCACTTTGCCCACGCGGCTGGCGGCGCGCGCCATAAACGCGTTGTAGTGGCGGCGTGAGCTGATGCTGAAACCCACCAGCAGCACGGCACCCATAATCGGCAGCACCGTTTCGCGACTGGTAAACATCATGGCCAGCGCTTTGCCCATCTGACCCAGCGTATCCAGCGACAGCAGGCGGGTGAGGGCGCTTGCTACCTCAAGGGGATACTTCAGGCCCACCGGACTGACATCTGCCGTCCAGAAGAGGTAACGATGCGTCGCCTCTTTAACTTCGCTGAGCGCATCCTGCAGCTGCGTGTTTGACACCCGCAGCTTAGTGATCTCCAGAATCAGCGTATCGCAGCCGGAGATCAGCGAATTAAGCAGTTCACGCTGGGTGCGCAGCTGCGCGTCCAGGATCCGGCTCTGTTCGCTGGTATAAGGCGTGCCATCTTCCTGCTTCTCTTTACGCAATGTCTGCTGACGCTCGAGCAGTGACTCATAGTGCAGCCGCTGTACCCGCAGCTCGCCCATTTCGCTATCGATCTGCTGTGCTTTTGGCATATCGGGCAGACGGGCTACCTGCGCGCGCAGCGCTTCACCCAGCAAATTAGAGGCGCCCAGCCACTGTGACTGCTCGCGCAGCGTGCTCAGCGCCTGGCGCACCTGCAGCGTCTGATTAGTTGCCAGACGCTGCTGCGAGGCGACCAGATCCATACGCTGCGCCTGCTGATTCAGATCGGCAGAGAGCTGACGATTAATACGCAGCTGCTCGCTAATGGTGGGCGGCAGATCGCCGCTGTTTTCCGCCAGCTGCTCCGTGCGCTCCAGCGCCAGTTCCGCCTCGCGCTGACGCTGATTGTTCAGCTGGCTGCGCAGCGCCTGCAGATAGTTATCCAGCTGCGTGGCTTTCCGCTGATGCACTTCTGCCCGCATGCGGGCCAGCTCCTGACGGTTATTGGCTGAAAGCTGCGCCAGCTCCAGCTCATCCACCCGGGCTTTGCTCGCTGCGCTTTCCGCCTGACGGGCATACACCTGCGCCTGGGCAAGGGGTGACGCGTTGTTTGAAATGCCCTGCGCGCGACGCTCATTCTCCGTCATGGCACGGCGCGCATCAGTCTGCTGCTGCGGCAGCTGCGCCAGCGAGTCGCTGATTTCACGTGCGCGGTCCTGCTCCTGCTGCGCCTGCCGTCCCTCTTCCAGCAGCTGGCTGCTGACCTGGAGTATTTCCTGATCCAGTTCCGCATTGCTCATGTTGCTGCGTACGGGTTTGCTGGTCTCGTTCAGCGTGGCGATCTGCTGGCGCAGTTCGCGTGCCAGCCGGGGAAAATCGTCGATCACCTGCTGATACTGCTTCGCCCGCTCCAGCGAGTCGCTGCGTTCAGAGAGAAAATTGATGGCCGCTTCCAGCGCCTGCACCTGTTCGGTTTGTGCAGGACTGTTTTTAGCGGATTTCGCCTCATCCAGCTCCTGCTGCAGCTGCGTAGTGGAGGGGAGGGAGGCGGCACAGAGAGGGCTGCTGAGCACGAGGCTCAGCAGTAGAACAAGGAAAGCGCGCACGGGAGCAGGTCTCTGATTATTGAGTCAGCGGGGCGCTGTCGCCAGACTGCGGCAGTGCAATAGCCAGCGGCTGGCCGAGACGCGTTTTACTTTCCGTCTCCAGGCTTTCCGCCAGTTTTACCCGGTCAGGAGCGAACAGGTTGATTACGGTTGAACCCAGCTTGAAACGGCCCATTTCCTGACCTTTCAGCAGTACGACCGCACCATCATGTTCGGCAGAAGGATAGCGCCAGCGTTTGATCACACCTTCACGCGGCGGCGTCACGGTTCCTGCCCAGACAGTTTCAATACTGCCGACGATAGTGGCACCCACCAGAATTTGCACCATCGGGCCGTGATCGGTATCAAATACGCAGATAACGCGCTCATTACGCGCAAACAGATTAGGAATATTGCGCGCCGTGAGCGGGTTAACGGAGTAGAGGTCGCCCGGCACGTAGATCATTTCACGCAGAATGCCGTTGCAGGGCATATGCACGCGGTGGTAGTCGCGCGGGGCAAGATAAGTGGTAACGAACTCCCCATCAATAAACTTCTCTGCCAGCTCGTCGTTGCCTGCCAGCAGCGCCTGCAGCGTATAGTAGTGTCCTTTCGCCTGAAAAATCTGATCGCCGGTGATGCGGCCCAGCTGGCTGATCGCGCCATCACACGGCAGCGCCAGCAGCGAGGCGTCAGGATCGACAGGGCGGGCACCCTCTTTCAGCGGGCGGACAAAGAAATCGTTGAACGTGCGATAGCTGCCGGTATGTGGCTTACTGGCTTCCGCCATGTCAACTTTATAGAACCAGACGAAAGCATCAATGACCGCTTTGGTCAGCCAGCCACCGCGGCGACTGGCGCCCCAGCCGGCGAGTTCGGTCAGCGCCTTCTTGGGCAGAATATGATTCAGGCCGAGTTTAAAACGATCAAACACCGTTGCCTCCTGGCTTAATACCTGTGGTTTACGTAAAAAAGGGGGGCGGATTGTAGCAGCGCCCCGGTGAGTTAGCGACTATGTCGTTTTACCGATCAATCTTCATCGGCAGAAAAGTTTTTACGCGTTTTTACCTGCGCCATACTCTCAAGAATACGGTGGTAATTATCAAAGCGCGACGCGTTGATCAGGCCATTCTCTACCGCTTCACGGATTGCGCAGCCGGGATCGGTATCGTGCTTGCAGTCGCGGAACTTACAGCTGCCGAGAAATTCGCGGAATTCGATAAATCCGCGGGTAACCTGTTCCGGCTCAAGGTGCCACAGGCCAAATTCACGCACTCCGGGCGAGTCGATCACATCGCCGCCGTGCGGGCAGTGGTAAAGACGTGAGGCGGTCGTGGTGTGCTGACCCAGTCCGGACACATCCGACACATCATTGGTCAGAATCTCACTGCCGGCAACATCCAGTCCCAGCAGCCGGTTCAGCAGGCTCGATTTACCCACGCCTGACTGGCCGGCAAAAATGCTGACGCGCCCGGTCAGTGCCGCTTCCAGATCTTTCAGGCCATCCTGTGCGTAGCTGGAGACCATCAGCACGCGATAGCCGATATGGCGATAGATATCCATCTGCTCATCAACAAACGCACGCGCGTCACTATCCAGCAGATCGATCTTGTTGAGTACCAGTAACGGCTCAATACCCAGCGTTTCGCTGGCGACCAGATAGCGGTCGATAATATTGAGCGAAAGCTCCGGCAAAATAGCTGACACGATCATGATCTGATCGATATTGGCCGCGATAGGCTTTACGCCGTCATAAAAATCGGGGCGGGTCAGCACGGTTTTACGCTCGTGTACCGCTTCAACGATACCTTTACCGCCATTTTCATTCGCTGCACGCCATACAACGCGATCGCCGGTAACCAGCGAGCGGATAGTGCGGCGGATATTACAGCGATGCACTTCGCCCGCCTGGTCTTCGACATCTGCGTGCATGCCAAAGCGGCTGATCACCACGCCCTCAGACGCATCGCCAAACAGGCTATCATCAGGCTCCGGTTTTTCACTCCGTTGCTGCAGACGACGCTGATGGTTTGCGCTTACGCGACGTTGTTGACCCTTCGACAGTTTATTTTTGCTCACGCATCCTCTCACGCTTTCGCCAGGCTTCGCCCCGCTGGGCAAAACGTCTATGATACACCTTAACGCGGTCGAATGACGACACTGGCAATGGATGGAAAATAGATGACAGCTGGAAACGAAAATAACCTGATCTGGATCGACCTTGAAATGACCGGACTCGATCCGCTTCGCGATCGCATTATTGAGATCGCGACGATCGTTACCGATGCAAACTTAAACGTGCTCGCTGAGGGGCCGGTACTGGCGGTGCATCAGTCTGATGAGCAGCTGGCCCTGATGGATGAGTGGAACGTGCGGACCCATACCGGCAGTGGCCTGGTGGAGCGGGTCAAAACGAGTCAGTATGACGATCGGGCGGCAGAACAAGCCACGCTGGCGTTTCTGCAGCAGTGGGTGCCTGCCAACACTTCACCGATTTGCGGCAACAGTATCGGTCAGGATCGCCGTTTTCTGTTTAACTATATGCCAGAGCTGGAAGCCTACTTCCATTACCGCTATCTGGATGTCAGCACGCTGAAAGAGCTGGCGCGACGCTGGAAACCGCAGATCCTGCCGGGCTTTAAAAAAGCGGGTACGCACCAGGCGCTGGATGATATTCGCGAGTCAATCGCGGAGCTGGCATACTATCGCGAGCATTTTTTACAGCTTTAACGGCCTGAAATGCACAGTAAAGCATCATTTTGTCGATTAAAGCAGCAAACGCGCTGAAAGCGCAAAATTTTGCGATAAGAGGCTTGCGGCAAAAACGAATTCTCGTATAATGCGCACCCCGTACCGATGAAGAATTTCGTGTGGTGCGCAGCAGTAAAGCATCAGCGTTTATCCCTCCGCGTGAAAGTTACGCCGGTTCAGATAGTCGCGATGATGATGCGGGAATAGCTCAGTTGGTAGAGCACGACCTTGCCAAGGTCGGGGTCGCGAGTTCGAGTCTCGTTTCCCGCTCCAGATTTAAAGATGTAGTCAGATACCAATATCAGATGTTTTGCTTTGCCGCATAGCAGCAGGCTGAATATCAACGATAATGCGGGAATAGCTCAGTTGGTAGAGCACGACCTTGCCAAGGTCGGGGTCGCGAGTTCGAGTCTCGTTTCCCGCTCCAGAATCTGTTTTGTAGTAACCTCTTTGCGGGAATAGCTCAGTTGGTAGAGCACGACCTTGCCAAGGTCGGGGTCGCGAGTTCGAGTCTCGTTTCCCGCTCCAGTTTTCTTATTCACGATTGTTTCCTGCCTGCGGGCGTCATCAGACATTAAGCACTGCTTTTGCTCTTTCTGCAGTCTGCGTTGTTCTGAACATTACACACGCTGTGTCAGCGTCGATATTGCCGATGGTTTGCTGCATACCGCTGCAAGTTATCCACAATTTGTCCGCACCTGAAAGGCGGCGTTATACCCATCATGCAAAACCCTTTTAAACAGAGTTATCCACAAGCTCTGGCTCGACACCTGCGCGTTATTCAGCAAATATAAGTTTACAATTTACATTCAAGTAATTGTTTTTATTATATAAATCACTATTTCATTATGTTAATGGTCTCTATAGACCACGCATGCCTGTGCGTCACTATTTTTATGAAAAAATCTTATGCACAGCGTGTGGACAAGCCTGTGTGCAGCAGATGCGCTCAATCATGCATCACGTGTCAGACCCTTTTCCACGGCGCGGACTAAACGCAGCGTTTTCGCAGGCTGCACCTCAATAACTTCAGCTGCGCGCTTCTGCTGCTGCTGATCCAGCGCCCAGTCAATATGCTCATCCAGCAGCGGATCTTCACCGCGTCGCTGCTGCAGCGCCGCCACGCATTCAGCTGACCAGGGGGCATTGCCCAGCGCCACGGCAATGTTGCGCAGCCAGCGCAGATGACCGATTCGCCGGATTGCCGAGCCTTCCGTCACGCGCAGAAAACGCGCTTCGTCCCAGCCAAACAGCGCGGTCAGCTCTGGCGCATGCAGTACCGCACGCGGTGAAAAGTCCGCTTCATCCGTCAGCTGGCTGTAGCGGTTCCAGGGACAGATCAGCTGGCAGTCATCACAGCCATAAATACGGTTGCCGATGAGCGGACGCAACGCTTCAGGGATGGCGCCTTCCAGCTCAATGGTGAGGTAGGAGATACAGCGCCGCGCATCCACAACATAGGGCTCAACAATGGCCCCGGTCGGGCAGATCGTCATGCAGGCGACGCAGCGGCCACACTGCTCCTCCTGGGGAGCATCCACCGGCAGCGGCAGATCGATCAGCAGTTCACCAAGGAAAAACCATGAGCCCGCTTCACGATTCAGAATCAGTGAATGTTTTCCGGTCCAGCCGAGGCCCGCTTTCGCCGCCAGCTGCCGCTCCATTACGGGAGCGGAATCCACAAACGGGCGAAAATTGAGTTCACTGCAGTGCGCCTGGATCATTTCTCCGAGCTTTTTCAGACGATTGCGCAATACTTTGTGATAGTCGCGACCCAGCGCATAGCGGCTGACGTAGCCAAGCTGAGGATTTTTCAGGGTTTGGGCAAAAGCCGCTTTTGCGGGCAGATAGTTCATGCGGACGCTGATCACCCGCAGCGTGCCGGGCAACAGTTCATGCGGACGCGCACGCATCATGCCGTGGCGCGCCATCCATGCCATCTCACCGTGATACTGCTTGTCCAGCCACGCCTGTAGCTTTGGCTCTTCAGCACGTAAATCGGTGTCGCAGATGCCGACCTGCTGAAAGCCGAGGTCGCGCCCCCACTGTTTAATCTGTTGAGCAAGCTGTTGAAGATCGAGAGGGTATGACATGAGAAACCAGGCAGTTGATGCAAACGCGCGCAGTTTACCACACTCTGTCTGGCCTGCGCAGGCCATGGCGCAGCTGGAGCAGGATGCAGCAGACAGCCTGGGGCTGACGCTTTATGAACTGATGCAGCGCGCCGGTCAGGCGAGCTTTACCCTGGCGCGTCAGAGCTGGCCAGAGGCCGGACACTGGCTGATCCTGTGCGGCCACGGCAACAACGGCGGTGATGGCTACGTCATTGCGCGGCTGGCTCAGGCAGCCGGTATGGCGGTCACGCTGCTGGCGTGTGAGGGCAGCAGGCCGCTGCCTGATGAAGCACGGCAGGCGCGTGAAGCCTGGCTGGACGCAGGCGGCGAGATTCATGCCGCAGACAGCCCGTGGCCGGAGCAGGTCGATTTGATTGTGGACGCGCTGCTGGGCACCGGCCTCAGCCGCGCGCCAGCGGCACCTTATGCACCCCTGATTGAAGCGATCAATCAGCACACCGCGCCGGTACTCGCTATCGACGTGCCGTCCGGCTTACTGGCGACGACCGGTGCCACGCCAGGTGCGGCGGTTGTCGCCAGTCGCACGCTGAGCATGATTGCGCTGAAGCCGGGTCTGCTGACGGGAAAAGCACGCGATCATGTCGGTGAGCTGCACTGCGATACGCTGGGCCTTGATGCCTGGCTCAGCGGGCAACAGGCGCCTGTCCGGCGCTATGCAGCGGAGCACCTGACGCGCTGGCTTAAACCGCGCCAGGCGACCTCGCATAAAGGCGATCACGGACAGCTGCTGATTATTGGCGGCGACAGCGGTACTGCCGGCGCCATCCGTATGACCGGCGAGGCGGCACTACGCAGCGGTGCCGGACTGGTGCGCGTGCTGACGCAGGCTGATAATATCGGTCCGCTTATTACCGCACGTCCTGAGCTGATGGTTGATGCATTTACGCGCGAAAAACTGCATAACGCGCTGGCGTGGGCGGACGTCGTGGCGATTGGGCCGGGTATGGGACAACGCGACTGGGCACAGCAGGCGCTGCAGCAGGTCGCGGCCTGTGAAAAGCCCATGCTTTGGGATGCAGATGCGCTTAACCTGCTGGCAATCAATCCGGATAACCGTCAGAATCGCATCATTACGCCGCATCCCGGCGAAGCGGCCCGGCTGCTCGGAGTAAAAACCAGTGAGATCGAGCACGATCGCCTGCAGGCCGCGCAGAACCTGGCCCGGCGTTATGGCGGAGTCGTGGTTCTGAAAGGCGCCGGTACGGTCATTGCCAGCGCCGCGGGCGATATTGCCATTGCTGATGTCGGTAACGCCGGTATGGCGTCGGGCGGCATGGGCGATACGCTGAGCGGTATCATTGCGGCCCTGCTGGGCCAGCAGCTTTCGCTGTTTGAAGCCGCCTGTGCGGGCTGCGTGGTACACGGCGCAGCGGCCGATGCAGTTGCCCGCCAGCACGGAACGCGCGGTATGTTAGCCACTGATTTGTTTGAGCAACTGTGGCAGTTTGTTAATCCAGAGATGATGCAATAATAACGCATGAAAACCTGTGTAATTTCTTTGCCCGATGAGGCGGCAACCCTGAAAATGGGTGCGGAACTGGCTCGCGTTTGCAGCAGCGCGGCGGTTATTTATCTGTATGGCGATCTGGGCGCCGGTAAAACGACGTTCAGCCGCGGCTTTCTGCAGGCGCTCGGTCATCAGGGCAACGTTAAAAGCCCGACCTATACGCTGGTTGAGCCCTATGAAATTGGCGATCGTACCCTCTATCATTTCGACCTCTATCGCCTGGCCGATCCGGAAGAGCTGGAGTTTATGGGTATCCGCGACTATTTCAGCGGTGAGGCGCTCTGTCTGGTTGAATGGCCGCAGCAGGGCGCAGGCTTTCTGCCCGAGCCCGATCTGTCACTGACGCTGCGTTATGCAGAAACGGGGCGTGAAGCAGAAATCACGGCGGTTTCCGCACACGGCGCCGTGCTGCTGGAGCAGATGCAGCAGGGAGATCCGGCATGAAGCCACGGATAAAAAGCATCGTGCTGGTCGTGCTCTGCCTGTTTTCCGCTACGTCATTTGCCGCCACGCTTTCAGATATTAAAGTTGAGAACGGGGCGAATCAGGCAACGGTGACGCTCAGCTTCAACGGCCAGCCGGTATACGGTTTTTTTCCGCTGCATAACCCTGACCGGGTGGTGCTGGATATTCGCCAGAGCGGCACGATCAAAGGACTGCCGCTGAGCTTCAGCGGTGAAAACATCGTGCAGCGCATTCGCAACAGCCAGCCTAAAGATGCCCAGAGCATCCGGCTGGTATTTGATTTAAACCAGTCCACTAAAACGCGCGCTGCGACGCAGCGTGACGGCAATAATTATCGCGTGGTGTTTACCCTGCGCGGCACCCGGCCGGTAAACCGCAGCAGCACCGCAGCCGCGCCTGTTACCGCTGCGCGCCAGAGCGCCAGCGTAGCCAGCAGCCAGGGCAATCCGTTTGATGGCAATCCGGTCACCGCGGTGACCAACAGCAACACCACGATACGTCCGGGCGGCGCGGTTACCCTTAACGATGCGGTGATTGTGGCCATTGACGCCGGTCATGGCGGGCAGGATCCGGGGGCGATGGGGCAGCGCGGGCTGCGGGAAAAAAACGTTACTATCGCCATTGCACGCAAGCTTAAAGCGCTGCTGGATCGGGATCCGATGTTTAAACCGGTGCTGACGCGCAACGGCGATTACTTTATCTCGGTGATGGGACGTTCAGAGGTTGCCCGCAAAGAGAACGCCAATTTGCTGGTCTCTATTCACGCCGATGCGGCGCCAAACCACTCGGCAACCGGCGCTTCCGTCTGGGTGCTGTCAAACCGGCGCGCCAATAACGAAATGGCAAACTGGCTGGAGCAGAAAGAGAAACAGTCTGAGCTGCTGGGCGGAGCGGGCGATCTGCTGGCGAACAGCCAGGCCGATCCCTATCTCAGCCAGGCGGTGCTGGATCTGCAGTTTGGCCACTCACAGCGCGTCGGTTATGACGTAGCGGTCAAAGTTCTGCAGCAGTTACGCGGCATCACGCCGCTGCATAAACGGTTGCCGGAGCACGCCAGCCTTGGCGTGTTGCGTTCACCCGATATTCCATCTTTACTGGTTGAAACCGGCTTTATCAGTAACGCCGGGGAGGAGCGGCTGCTTGGCAGCAGTGCGTACCAGGAAAAAATTGCGCTGGCGATCCATAAAGGCCTGCGCAGTTATTTCCTCGCACATCCGTTACAGTCCGTCCCAAAGCAGGAAAACCGGCCGCTGGACAGCGCACCAGCGGTTAGCGTCGCCAGCAATCCCGCCAGCGGAACCGTACAGTATACGGGCGTGACGCAGCGCCACACGGTAACGCGCGGCGAAACGCTGTCGGGAATCGCCGCAAAGTATGGGGTCAGCATGGCGACGCTGCGCGATCTCAACAACCTGAAGCGCGACGTGGTCTGGGTGGGGCAGCGCCTGAAAGTACCTGCCGGCAGCCGCGTCAGCACGACGGCTGCACGCCCGGTGCGCCACAAAGTGGTTCGCGGTGATTCGCTGACGGCCATTGCCGTGCGTTACGGCGTGAGTCCGAAAGCGATTATGCAGGCCAATAATATGAAGTCAGACAATGTAATGCTGGGACAGAATTTAAAAATTCCTCAATCCTGATCGCTGGCCTTCGGGCCAGCAAGCTACAAGGATCACCACCATGCCTATACAGATTTTACCGCCGCAGCTGGCAAACCAGATTGCCGCTGGCGAAGTGGTTGAGCGTCCGGCATCGGTTGTAAAAGAGCTGGTGGAGAACAGCCTCGATGCCGGCGCAACGCGTATCGATATCGATATTGAAAAAGGCGGAGCCCGGCTGATTCGCATTCGCGATAATGGCTGCGGTATTCCCAAAGCAGAGCTGGCGATGGCGCTGGCGCGTCACGCTACCAGTAAAATTGCGTCGCTGGACGATCTCGAAGCGATAGCCAGCCTCGGCTTTCGCGGTGAAGCGCTGGCCAGCATCAGTTCAGTTTCCCGTCTGACGCTGACCTCACGCACCGCCGATCAGCAGGAAGCGTGGCAGGCGTACGCCGAAGGGCGTGATATGCAGGTCACCGTTAAGCCGGCGGCCCATCCGGTGGGAACCTCGCTGGAGGTGCTGGATCTGTTCTACAATACGCCGGCCCGGCGCAAATTTATGCGCACGGAAAAAACGGAGTTCACCCATATTGATGAAGTGATCCGTCGCATTGCGCTGGCGCGTTTTGACGTCGCGATTTCGCTCACGCACAACGGTAAACTGGTGCGTCAGTACCGCGGCGTGACGCAGACGTCGCAACAGGAACGACGTCTGGGCGCGATCTGCGGTACGGCATTTATGCAGCATGCGCTGCGTATCGACTGGCAGCATGACGATCTCGCGCTACGCGGCTGGGTAGCCGATCCGGCTGGCGCGCGGCAAACTCCGGATCTGCAATATTGCTACGTCAACGGGCGTATGATGCGCGACAAGCTGATCAACCATGCTATCCGTCAGGCCTGGCAGGACCAGGGGGGCGACGATCAGCAGCCTGCCTATGTACTCTATCTGGAGATCGACCCGCATCAGGTTGATGTCAACGTTCATCCTGCCAAGCATGAAGTGCGCTTTCACCAGTCGCGACTGGTGCATGACTTTATCTGGCAGGGCGTGATGAGCGTGCTGCAGGCGAGCCGCAGTGCGGAACTGCCGGAAGTCGCGGCAAGAGAGCCTGCTGCACCGTGGCAGCCAGAGAACCGCCAGGCTGCCGGCGGTAACCATTTTGCTCAGCCTGCCGCTGCGCCATCCCGACATGATGACGAAGCCGCCAGCTCGCGGGATCGTGCGCCCGCCCGCAGCGGAAACGCGGGCGCAGGCTGGCAGCATAAAGAACCCGCGTACCGCGCCCGTGAGGGCGCTGCGTATCAGCAGCTGCTGAAAACGCCCTCTGCCGCGCCCGCGGCACCGACACCGGCTCCGGCAGCCCCACAGAGAACGCGCGAGCCCACAGCTGGTGCACCGCTGGCCGCGCACGCGCAGAGTTTTGGCCGCGTGCTCAGCGTCGTCCGCGAGCGCTATGCGCTGCTGGAGCGGGGCGCAGCGCTCCAGCTACTCTCGCTGTCCGTCGCTTCGCGCTGGCTAAAGCAGGCGCAGCTTCAGCCGGGGGAGGAGGGGCTGCGGCCGCAGCCGCTGCTGATACCGGTACGCCTGAAAATTGCCGCCAGTGAGCAGGAGGTTATTACCACCCGGGCTGCGCTGCTGCAGCAGATGGGTATTGATTTGCAGCGGGATGGGCAGCATGTCACCCTGCGCGCAGTGCCTTTACCGTTAAGAACACAAAATTTACAAATCTTGATTCCAGAACTGTTAGGCTACCTGGCCCGGCAGCAAGAGGTTTCTGCGTCCATGCTGGCTCAGTGGCTGGCACGTCGTGAGGATGCAGAGGAGCCACACTGGAATCACTCGCAGGCGATTGCGCTACTGGCGGAGCTGGAACGGCTCTGTCCGCAGCTGCTGAAGTCGCCGCCTTCAGGTCTGTTACAGACCCTGGATATTGAGAGCGCGATTAACGCGTTAAAGCATGAGTGAACTAAACCAGGCTGGCCGGCCAAAGGCTATTTTTTTGATGGGGCCAACCGCCTCCGGCAAAACCGCGCTGGCCATTGCATTACGCCAGCAGCTGCCGGTAGAGCTGATTAGCGTTGACTCCGCCCTGATCTATCGCGGGATGGATATAGGAACAGCAAAACCTTCAGCTGAAGAGCAGGCGCTGGCTCCTCACCGTCTGCTGGACATACGCGATCCGGCGGAGAGTTATTCTGCCGCTGAATTTCGTCGCGATGCGCTGGCAGAAATGGCGGAGATTACCCGGGAAGGTAAAATTCCGCTGCTTGTTGGTGGAACCATGCTCTACTTTAAGGCGTTGCTTGAAGGATTGTCGCCGCTGCCCCCGGCCGATCCGCAAATACGTCAGCAAATAGAGCAAACGGCGGCTGAACAAGGGTGGGAAACCCTGCACCGCCAGCTGTGTGAAATCGATCCGGTCGCCGGCAGTCGTATTCATCCGAATGATCCGCAGAGACTTTCGCGAGCACTGGAAGTTTTTTTTATTTCGGGTAAAACTTTAACGGAACTGACAAAAACGTCCGGTGAAGCGCTACCCTACGATGTGCACCAGTTTGCGATCGCTCCGGCGCATCGTGAAATGCTGCACCAGCGCATTGCAATGCGTTACGACCAGATGTTAGCGTCAGGCTTTGAGGCGGAGGCTCGTGCCCTTTTTGCGCGAGGTGATTTGCATACGGATATGCCTTCCATTCGTTGTGTCGGTTATCGCCAGATGTGGTCTTATCTTTCAGGCGAAATCAGCTATGACGATATGGTTTATCGGGGAATTTGCGCCACCCGGCAGTTAGCCAAGCGCCAGATGACCTGGTTACGAGGCTGGGAAGGTGTGCACTGGTTAGACAGTGATGCGCCTGAAACAGCCCGCGACACGGTACTTCAGGTAGTTAGTGCTAAGCAGGGCTGATTGTGTACAATTGATCGGTTAGCGTGCGCAAATTTTTACGCAGTTTTTCTGAACCACGGTTCTTAAGTAACAAACAACAAGCATATAAGGAAAAGATAGAATGGCTAAGGGGCAATCATTACAAGACCCGTTTCTGAACGCACTGCGTCGTGAACGTGTTCCGGTTTCGATTTATCTGGTGAACGGCATTAAGCTGCAGGGACAAATTGAGTCTTTCGATCAGTTCGTTATTTTACTGAAAAACACAGTGAGCCAGATGGTGTATAAGCACGCCATCTCTACCGTGGTTCCTTCGCGTCCGGTTTCGCATCACAGTAATAATGCGGGCGGCGGCGGTAGCAGTAACTACCACCACGGCGGAAGCAATCAGAGCGCTCAATCGCAGCCACAACAAGACGGTGATAGCGCAGAGTAAGTTTGCGTAGCCGTAAAGCCAGGGCCGGGGAGCAATCAGGTTTTCCCGTCCTGGTTATTTTATTTTAGCGAGGTTATAGCTTGTTTGACCGTTATGATGCCGGTGAGCAGGCCGTACTGGTACACATCTGGTTCTCCCAAGACAAAGAGCTGGAAGATTTGCAGGAGTTTGAAACTCTTGTCTCTTCTGCGGGCGTCGATGCACTGCAGGTCATTACCGGCAGTCGTAAAGCGCCACATCCCAAATATTTTGTCGGTGAAGGAAAGGCAGTTGAAATTGCCGATGCGGTAAAAGCGAGTGGAGCATCGGTCGTATTATTCGATCATGCCTTATCTCCTGCTCAGGAACGTAATCTCGAGCGTCTGTGCGAATGTCGTGTTATCGATCGCACCGGCTTAATTCTCGACATCTTTGCGCAGCGCGCCCGTACCCATGAAGGGAAATTACAGGTCGAGCTGGCGCAGCTACGCCATCTGGCCACCCGCCTGGTGCGCGGCTGGACACACCTTGAACGTCAGAAAGGCGGCATCGGACTACGTGGACCCGGTGAAACTCAGCTGGAAACTGACCGGCGCTTGCTGCGCGGTCGCATCAGCCAGATCCTGTCGCGGCTTGAGCGTGTTGAAAAGCAGCGTGAACAGGGACGTCAGGCGCGTGCCAAAGCTGATGTGCCTACTGTTTCGCTGGTGGGTTACACCAACGCCGGAAAATCCACCCTGTTTAACGCGGTAACGTCTGCCAATGTGTATGCGGCGGATCAGCTGTTTGCCACGCTCGATCCAACCCTGCGCCGTCTTAATGTCGCCGACGTAGGCGAGGTGGTGCTGGCCGATACCGTCGGTTTTATCCGCCATCTTCCGCACGATCTGGTCGCGGCGTTTAAAGCAACGCTGCAGGAGACCCGCCAGGCAACTCTGCTGCTGCACGTCATCGATGCCGCTGATTTACGCGTTACCGACAACATTGACGCCGTAAATGAAGTGCTGGCTGAAATTGAGGCGGATGAGATCCCCTCGCTGCTGGTTATGAACAAAATCGATATGCTGGATGGGTTTGAACCGCGTATCGATCGCGATGAAGAGCAGCGCCCGACGCGCGTATGGCTCTCAGCGCAAAACGGCGTCGGTCTGGAGCTATTGTGGCAGGCGCTCTCAGAACGGCTGGCAGGTGAGATTGCGCAGTATGAACTGCGTTTGCCACCTGAAGCAGGACGTCTGCGTAGCCGCTTTTACCAGCTGCAGGCGATAGAAAAAGAGTGGAATGAAGAAGATGGCAGTACGGGTTTGCAGGTGCGTATGCCGATTATCGACTGGCATCGCTTATGCAAACAGGAGCCGTTGCTAACCAGTTATATTGTTTGATATTGCCCAAACGCCTTTATCTGACACATGAGAATGGTGCTGTAAGTATGACTGCAGGCTGTCTGCGCCGGAACAGGGTTTCGCGGGCGCAACGTCAACTGCGCGCATGACCGGATGCTTACCTCTGTAGCGGATCCGGCGGCGGGCAGGCAGTTCACCACGCGGCGGCAGGCGACGTGAAAGGTAAAACACGTAAATACAATAAATGGAGTAGAAACATGGCGTGGAATCAGCCCGGAAATAACGGACAGGACCGCGACCCGTGGGGAAGCAGCAATAATCAAGGCGGCAACTCTGGGGGGAATAAAGGAGGGCGCGAGCAGGGGCCTCCCGATCTGGATGATATCTTCCGTAAGCTGAGTAAAAAACTCGGCGGACTGGGCGGTGGCAAACAGAACGATAACGGTCAGCGCAGCGGCGGTAGCGGTGGCAAACTGGTTGGCATTGCAGGCGCAGCCGTAGTGATTATCTGGGCGGCAAGCGGCTTCTACACCATCAAAGAAGCGGAACGCGGTGTTGTAACCCGTTTTGGCAAATTCAGTCATCTGGTTGAGCCTGGCCTCAACTGGAAGCCGACATTTATTGATAACGTACGCGCTGTCAACGTTGAAGCCGTGCGCGAGCTGGCTGCATCAGGCGTGATGCTGACATCCGATGAAAACGTGGTACGCGTTGAGATGAACGTCCAGTATCGCGTGACCGATCCGGAGCGCTATCTCTATGCAGTAACCAGCGCGGATGACAGCCTGCGTCAGGCCACCGACAGCGCGCTGCGTGGCGTGATTGGTCGTTCCACCATGGATCGCATTCTGACCGAAGGGCGTACCGTGGTGCGTAGCGATACGCAGCGTGAGATTGACGAAACGATTCGCCCCTACAATATGGGGATCACCCTGCTTGACGTAAACTTCCAGGCGGCGCGTCCACCGGAAGAGGTAAAAGCCGCGTTTGATGATGCGATCGCCGCACGCGAAAACCGTGAGCAGTATGTGCGTGAAGCAGAAGCCTATGCCAACGAAGTGCAGCCGCGTGCCAACGGTCAGGCGCAGCGTATTCTGGAAGAAGCGCGAGCGTACAAAGAGCGTACCGTACTGGAAGCGCAGGGTGAGGTTGCCCGTTTTGCGCGTCTGCTGCCGGAGTACAAGGCGGCCCCGCAAATTACCAAAGAGCGCCTCTATATCGAAACCATGGAGCGCGTGCTGAGTCATACGCGTAAAGTGCTGGTTAACGATCGTGGCAACAACCTGATGGTACTGCCGCTGGATCAACTGCTGCGCAACGGCCAGTCAGGCAGCCAGAGCGGTCAGAACAACACTAACCTGATGAAATTGCCTTCGTCGCCAGGCAACAGTGCCGATCGTAACGGTAACTCATCTTATAGTCCGGACAGCATCATGGACCAGCGTCGCGCAAACGCGCTGCGCAACGATAGCCAGCGTGAAGGGAGGGAGTAACCGATGCGTAAGCCAATCATCGCCGTAATTATCGTAGTGCTGGTGGTGCTGTACGCGTCACTGTTTGTTGTGCAGGAGGGCCAGCGCGGTATCGTGCTGCGTTTTGGTAAAGTCCTGCGCGACGACGAGAATAAGCCACAGGTTTATTCGCCGGGTCTGCACTTTAAAATTCCATTCATTGAAACCGTGAAATCGCTGGATGCACGTATTCAGACCATGGATAACCAGGCCGATCGCTTTGTCACCAAAGAGAAGAAAGATCTGATCGTCGACTCTTATATCAAGTGGCGTATCAGCGACTTCAGCCGCTACTACCTGGCAACGGGCGGTGGCGATATCTCTCAGGCTGAGGTGCTGCTGAAACGTAAGTTCAGCGACCGCCTGCGTTCAGAAATGGGCCGTCTCGATGTGAAAGATATCGTGACCGATTCGCGTGGCCGTCTGACCACTGACGTACGCGATGCGCTGAACACGGGCAGCGCGGGTAACGATGATGAAGTTCAGACGCCGGCAGCAGATGATGCCATCGCCAGCGCTGCCGCACGCGTTGAGCGCGAAACCAATAGCAGCGAGCCTGCGCCAAATCCAAACAGTATGGCGGCGCTGGGTATTCAGGTTGTTGATGTGCGTATTAAGCAGATCAACCTGCCAACTGAAGTCTCTGACGCTATCTACAACCGTATGCGCGCCGAGCGTGAAGCGGTTGCCCGTAGCCAGCGTTCACAGGGGCAGGAAGAGGCAGAAAAACTGCGTGCGCAGGCTGATTACCAGGTAACCCGTACGCTGGCTGAAGCGCAGCGTCAGGCGCTGATCTCGCGCGGTGAAGGGGATGGTGAAGCCGCCAAGCTGTTCGCCGATGCCTTCAGTCAGGATCCTGATTTCTATGCGTTCATTCGCAGCCTGCGGGCGTATGAAAACAGCTTTGCGGATAATCAGGACGTCATGGTGCTGAGCCCGGATAGCGATTTCTTCCGCTATATGAAAGCACCGACCAACGTTTCACGATAAGCGCTTATAAAGCCAGGGCCGACACTGATGTCGGCCCTTTTTTTTGGATAACGTATGAATTCAACCATCTGGATGGCGCTTGCGCTGGTGCTGATACTGGAAGGCGCAGGGCCGATGTTAATGCCGCGACTCTGGCGGCGCATGATCCTTTCTCTGACGCAGCTGCCTGACCGCCTGCTGCATCGTTTTGGCGGTGGACTGGTTGTAGCGGGCGTGGTGATTTACTGCCTGTTCAGCCAGCATATGCAGGGATAATCGCGCCGCTTACCGGTTAAGTTGTGCCTGTCGGGCCGAGCCTCCCCAACATGTTGTGAGCTGAACAAAAGGCAGGCAAAAAACAGCGCAAACGTGTGCTAAAAGTGCTGAAACTGTGAAAAACCGATGGTAGAATCCATTTTTAAGCAATCGGTGATTTTAGAAATGGGTAAGAACGTCGTCGTACTGGGCACCCAATGGGGTGACGAAGGTAAAGGTAAAATCGTAGACCTTCTGACTGAACGCGCTAATTATGTGGTGCGTTACCAGGGTGGCCACAATGCAGGCCATACACTTGTCATCAACGGTGAAAAAACCGTCCTCCACTTAATTCCTTCTGGCATCCTGCGTGAAAATGTTACCAGCATCATTGGTAACGGGGTGGTATTGTCACCTGAAGCGCTGATGAAAGAGATGAATGGTCTGGAAGCGCGCGGTGTGCCGGTACGTGAACGTCTGCTGATTTCTGAAGCCTGCCCGCTGATCCTGCAATATCACGTTGCAATGGATCTGGCACGCGAAAAAGCGCGCGGTGCCAAAGCGATCGGTACCACGGGCCGCGGTATCGGGCCTGCCTATGAAGATAAAGTGGCGCGTCGCGGCCTGCGGGTCAGCGATCTGTTCAACAAAGAGACCTTTGCAGCCAAGCTGAAAGAGATTGTTGATTTCTACAACTTCCAGCTGGTGAACTACTACAAAACCGATGCCGTTGACTACGAAAAAGTGCTGAGCGACGTGATGGCCGTAGCGGACATCCTGACCAGCATGGTAGTGGACGTATCCGATCTGCTGGATGGCGCGCGCAAGCGTGGCGATCTGATCATGTTTGAAGGTGCGCAGGGTACCCTGCTGGATATCGACCACGGTACTTACCCCTATGTGACTTCCTCTAACACCACCGCAGGCGGCGTGGCAACCGGCTCCGGTATCGGTCCGCGCTATGTCGACTACGTGCTGGGTATCGTGAAAGCCTACTCCACTCGCGTCGGAGCGGGTCCGTTCCCGACCGAGCTGTTTGATGAGACCGGTGAGTTTCTGTGCAAGCAGGGCAATGAGTTTGGTGCCACTACCGGCCGCCGTCGCCGTACCGGCTGGCTTGATGCGGTTGCTGTACGCCGTGCCGTACAGATTAACTCGCTTTCCGGCTTCTGCATGACCAAACTGGACGTGCTGGATGGCCTGAAAGAGGTTAAAATCTGTGTCGGCTACCGTATGCCGGATGGCCGCGAGATGACCACTACGCCGCTGGCAGCTGAAGGCTGGGAAGGTATCGAACCGATTTACGAAACTCTGCCTGGCTGGAGTGAGACCACCTTTGGTGTCAAAACCGTAGAGGGTCTGCCGCAGGCCGCACGCGATTACATCAAGCGTGTCGAAGAAGTAACCGGTGTGCCGGTTGATATTATCTCAACGGGCCCGGACCGTAGTGAGACCATGATTCTGCGCGATCCGTTCGACGCATAATCTTCTCAGGCCGGACATGTTCCGGCCTCTGTTTATCCGCTGTCTGCTTCCGCTCACTCTGTTTTTTTCGGCTCAGGACCACACGGGCATGAAAAAAGCGCTCCGGGTTTTTCCGCACTGGTTTATCATCATTGTTAATCGAAGCGCGCAGCTGGCGCTAAAACTAAAAAATCTGATGGTTTACTGAGGTATATGTGCAGCTAACAAGTTTTACCGATTATGGTCTGCGCGCACTGATTTACATGGCTACGCTGCCCGAGGGCAGGCAGACTAACATTACTGAAGTCACCGATACTTACGGCGTATCGCGTAACCATATGGTAAAAATCATCAATCAACTGAGCCGGGCCGGCTTTGTAGCTGCTACACGCGGCAAAAACGGCGGAATTCGTTTAGGTATGGACCCGGAAAAAATTATTATTGGCGACGTTGTCAGAAAGATGGAGCCGCTGCAGTTAGTTAACTGTGACACCTGCGCCATCACCCCAGCCTGCCGCTTACGTAAGGCGCTTAATGACGCCGTGCAGTTATTTTTGCAGGAGCTGGATAACTATACGCTGGCCGATCTGGTAAGAAACAACGATTCGCTCTACCACATCCTATTGTCCGAACCGCCGGTGGCAATCCACTCCAAATGACATCGGAGGAACCTAATGTCAAAAGATCCTTTTCAGGACAGAGAAGCTGAAAAATATGATAACCCGATCCCCAGCCGCGAATTTATTCTCGGGCTGCTGGAGCAGCGGGAAAAACCAGCCAGCCGCGAAGAGATTGCGGGGGCGTTAAACATCACCAGTGAAGATCAGCTGGAGGCGCTGCGCCGTCGTCTGCGCGCAATGGAGCGTGACGGTCAGCTGGTCTTTACCCGTCGTCAGTGCTATGCGCTGCCGGAACGCCTCGACCTGCTGCGCGGCAAAGTGATTGGCCATCGTGACGGCTACGGCTTTTTACGCGCTGAAGGGCAAAAAGATGACTTCTATCTTTCCGCCGAACAGATGAAATTCTGCCTGCATGGCGACGTGATCCTGGCGCAGCCAGGCGGTGCCGATCGTAAAGGTCGCCGTGAAGCGCGCGTGGTGCGGGTGCTTGAACCGCGCAACAGCCAGATTGTCGGCCGCTACTTTACCGATGCCGGCACGGGCTTCGTGGTGCCGGACGATAGCCGTCTGAGCTTTGATATTCTTATTCCGCAGGACGCAACGCTTGATGCCCGGATGGGCTCTGTTGTCGTGGTCGAGATTGTGCAGCGCGCCACGCGCCGCACCAAAGCTATCGGTAAAGTCACCGAAATCCTCGGCGACAATATGGGCACCGGTCTGGCAGTTGATATGGCGCTGCGTACGCATGAAATTCCGCACACCTGGCCGGAAGAGGTCGAAAGAGAGATTGCGAAGCTGAAAGAAGAGGTGCCGGAAGCGGCGAAGCAGGGACGTATCGATCTGCGTCAGCTGCCGCTGGTTACCATTGATGGCGAAGATGCCCGCGACTTCGATGATGCCGTCTACTGCGAGAAAAAGCGCGGTGGTGGCTGGCGCCTGTGGGTAGCGATCGCTGACGTAAGTTACTACGTGCGGCCGGGTACGGCGCTGGATGACGAAGCGCATCAGCGCGGAACATCAGTCTACTTCCCGTCGCAGGTCGTGCCGATGCTGCCTGAGATCCTCTCCAACGGCCTCTGCTCGCTGAATCCGCAGGTTGACCGCCTTTGCATGGTCTGTGAGATGACTATCTCTGCCAGCGGTAAACTGACCGGCTATAAGCATTATGAAGCGGTGATGAACTCACACGCGCGACTGACCTATAACAAAGTCTGGAATATCCTGCAGGGTAATCCCGAGCTGCGTGAGCAGTATGCGGCACAGGTAAAACATCTCGAAGAGCTGCACGCTATGTACGAGGTGCTGGAAACCGCACGCGAGCAGCGCGGTGGCATCTCATTTGAAACGGAAGAAGCGAAGTTTATCTTCAACGCTGAGCGCCGTATTGAGCGCGTTGAGCGCACGGTACGTAACGACGCGCATAAACTTATCGAAGAGTGCATGATCCTCGCTAACATTGCGTCTGCCCGCTTTGTGGAGAAACACCAGGAGCCGGCGCTGTTCCGCGATCACGATCGTCCGAGTGAAGACAGCATCACCAGTTTCCGCACCGTACTGAGCGAGCTGGGTCTGAGCCTGCCGGGCGGCGCAAAACCGCAGCCTGTGGACTACGCCGAACTGCTGGATCAGATCGCCGAGCGTCCGGATGCTGAGATGCTGCAGACCATGCTGCTGCGCTCCATGAAACAGGCGGTCTACGATCCGGAAAACCGCGGACACTTTGGTCTGGCGCTGGCTTCTTACGCCCACTTTACTTCGCCGATCCGCCGCTATCCGGATCTGCTGCTGCACCGGGCGATTAAATATCTGCTGGCAAAAGAGCAGGGCATGGAAAACGGTATCACTACGCCGAACGGCGGCTACCACTATGATATGCAGCAGATGCTGCAGCTGGGTCAGCACTGTTCGATGACCGAGCGCCGCGCTGATGAAGCGACGCGCGACGTTGCTGACTGGCTGAAGTGCGACTTCATGCAGGATCAGGTGGGCAATGTGTTTAACGGCGTGATCTCCAGCGTGACCGGCTTTGGCTTCTTTGTGCGGCTGAGCGATCTGTTCATCGATGGCCTGGTGCATGTCTCCACGCTGGATAACGACTACTATCGCTTTGATGCCGTCGGACAGCGTCTGATCGGCGAGTCGGGCGGCCGTACCTATCGTCTTGGCGATGCGGTGGAAGTGCGCGTGGATGCGGTGCACATGGATGAGCGTAAAATCGATTTTGCACTGATCTCCAGCAAGCGCGTGCCGCGTGGCGAAGGCAAAACCGCGCGGGAACGCGAGAAGCGCAGCGGCAAACCTGCCACAAAGCGCCGTCGCGACGCGGGTAAAAAAGGCAACTTTGAACCGGATGCGGCTTTCCGTGGTGAAAAGAAACCGGCTGCTGCGCAGAAAAGTGAGAAAAAAGGCAATAAAGTCTCTGAGAAAACCCGTAAAATCGCCGCCGCCACTAAGGCTAAGCGGGCATCAAAAAAAAGCAGCGCGACCTGATGGTCACCGGATTGTCCTGACAGGCAATCCGGGTATGCTTTACGCGCTGTACCGGATGCGCCGCCGCGCGCATCCTGAACCCGGATCTCAGCGATCGCTGTTCTAACCCAATCTTGAGCAAAATAATGAGCGAAATAGTTTTTGGCATTCATGCCGTGCAGGCGCTGCTGGAGCGCGACCCCCAGCGTTTTCAGGAAGTTTTCATTCTCAAAGGGCGCGACGATCGCCGCCTGCAGCCGCTGATTGCCGCACTGGAAGCTCAGGGTATTGTGATCCAGCTGGCTAACCGCCAGTGGCTCGATGCACAGGTAGAGGGCGGCGTGCATCAGGGCATCGTGGCGCGTATCAAACCGGGTAAAAATTACCAGGAGGGCGATCTGCCCGATCTGCTGCAGTCGCTGGAGAAACCGTTTCTGCTGATCCTCGACGGCGTAACCGATCCACACAACCTGGGTGCCTGCCTACGCAGTGCTGACGCGGCGGGTGTTCATGCGGTCATCGTGCCGAAAGATCGTGCTGCACCGCTTAACGCCACGGCAAAAAAAGTCGCCAGCGGCGCTGCGGAAAACGTTCCGCTCATTCGCGTCACTAACCTGGCGCGCACTATGCGACTGCTGCAGGAATACAACATCTGGATCGTTGGCACTGCCGGTGAGGCGGATCATACGGTTTATCAGAGCAAAATGACCGGTCCGCTGGCGCTGGTGATGGGGGCGGAGGGCGAAGGTATGCGCCGCCTGACGCGCGAACACTGCGATGAGCTGATCAGCATTCCGATGGCAGGCAGCGTCTCTTCGCTGAACGTCTCGGTGGCGACCGGCGTCTGCCTGTTTGAAGCCGTGCGCCAGCGCCAGGCGTGATCGGCACCGCAAAATATCAACAAGCGCTTTTCCCTCCTGTACGGCTCTCCTGAATAATTCAGACAGAGCAGGCTGCCAGACGGTTACTCTGCCTGGCAGCCTCGTCGCTATGATGCGTTATCATCAGGAGGCGCTATGTTTCATACCACTCATCACGTATTCAACCAGCCTCATCCTCTCTGCAACAGTAATCTGTTCACCCGCGACAGCGCTCTGTGCGATGCCGTGGTGCGCGAAGGCGCGGCCTGGGACCAGGCGTGGCTGGCGTCGGTTGGTCTGCAGCTTGGCAGCGCGGAATCGCTGGAGCTGGGACGGCTGGCCAATAGTGAACCGCCGGTACTGCAGCGCTATGACGCGCGCGGCGAGCGCATCGACGAGGTGCGGTTTCATCCCGCCTGGCATCTGCTGATGCAGGGCGTCTGTGCCAGCCGCTTACATAATCTCAGCTGGCAGCCTGATGCCCCGGCTCATGCCATGGTAGCGCGTGCGGCGCGCTTTATTCTGCATGCCCAGGCGGAAGCGGGTTCCCTCTGTCCGGTCACCATGACGCACGCCGCGCTTCCTCTGCTGCAGGCGCATCTGCCCGCAGCCTATGCGGACTGGCGCGCAGGCCTGCTGAGCGACCGCTACGATGCCCATCACCTGCCAGGCGGTCAGAAGCGCGGGCTGCTGATTGGCATGGGGATGACTGAAAAGCAGGGCGGTACTGACGTGCTGACTAACACCACGCGCGCTGAACCACTCGGTGTGCGTGCGCCGGGCGAGCCGTGGCGCATTACCGGTCATAAATGGTTTTTCTCTGTGCCGCAAAGCGATGCGCATCTGATCCTGGCCCATACCTCACGCGGCCTGAGCTGTTTTTTTCTGCCGCGACTGCTGCCTGACGGCACGCGCAATGCGCTGCGCATCGAGCAGCTCAAGGAGAAGCTGGGCAACCGCTCCAATGCCAGCGCTGAAGTGGAGTTTCAGGATGCCACTGGCTGGCTGATGGGCGAAGAGGGTGAAGGCGTGCGGCTGCTGTTACGCATGGGCGGCATGACGCGCTTCGACTGCGCGCTCGGCAGCCACGGCCTGATGCGCCGTGCGCTGTCGGTGGCGCTGCATCATGCGCAGCAGCGACAGGTCATGGGCAAACCGCTCAGCGAGCAGCCGCTGATGCGCCTCCAGCTGGCACGACAGGCGCTGCAGCTTGAAGCGCAGACTGCGCTGTTGCTGCGGCTCGCCCGGGCGTGGTCAGCGCCAGCCAGCGAGACGGAGCGGCTCTATGCCCGGCTCTTTACACCGGTAGCGAAGTTTGCCATCTGCCGGGCCGGTATGCCGTTTGTCGCGGAGAGCATGGAGGTGCTGGGCGGTATCGGCTACTGCGAACAGAGCGAACTGCCGCGGCTGTATCGCGAGATGCCGGTTAACAGCATCTGGGAGGGATCGGGCAATGTCATGTGTCTGGATATTCTGCGCGTACTGCAGCGCTATCCTGCATGCCATGCGCTGCTGCAGCAGGAGTTTGAGGCGGTGAGGGGCGCTAATCGTCATGTTGATCGCAGCTGGCGTCAGCTGCGTCTGCAGCTGCGTCATCCGCATGAAGCGCAGGCGCGTGACCTGGCGCAGGAGCTGTTCTGGCTGGCGAGCGCGGCGATACTGCTGAAAGTCGCAGAACCGCCGCTGGCCGATGCGTGGTGTGCGCTTGCGCTCGACGGGCGCGGCGCACGTGGCCCGGATGAGACGCTGGCCGCGCGTCTGCTACTGCGCGCCGGCGCTGCCTGAAGGCGCGCCGTAGAGGATCGCGGTGGCGTACCACAGGCCGGGAAAGGAGGTATCATCCAGCATTATAATCTGATAATAGACAGCCCCAGCCTGGCTGGCGCGTGCGGCAATCGCGCGCTGGACATCATCCGGTGAACCGCGCGTCGACGCGCTGATATTGCCCAGCTTCGGCAGTCCGGCGCTCTGCGCACGCGAAATCTCCTGGGGCTGTGAGGCGGGCGGCGGCGGCGCCTGCGGGGTCGACTGCAGCGTTGAACATCCACACAGCACCAGACTCAGCAGCAGTAACAGACGGGACATAACGACTCCGGAAGTGCAGGGAAGATAGCTAAAGTGTAAGCCATCTTCCCGCAATCATCAGCTGTTGAGCCTGAACAGGCTGACCAGCGCCGTAAGATGATGCCCTTTCTCGCTCAGATGCCGGGCGGTGCTCTCAGACTGCATAACCATATCGCTGCTCTGATGTGTCGCCTGACCAATATGGTTCATCGCCAGGTTAACCTGACCGATACCCGCCGCCTGCTCCTGTGCCGCGATATTGATCTCATCCATCAGCGTTTTGACCTGCTCAAAATGCGTCACAATGTGGCTCATATTATCGCGCGTCTGCTCAGAGAGCGCATGGCCCGCCGCAACCCGCTCAATGGAGCGGGCGATCAGCGTATCGATCTCTTTTGCTGCGCTGGCGCTGCGTTGCGCCAGCGCCCGCACTTCGGCGGCGACTACGGCAAAGCCGCGCCCGTGTTCGCCGGCGCGCGCGGCTTCTACAGCCGCGTTCAGTGCCAGGATATTGGTCTGAAATGCTATTGACTCAATCACATGGGTAATATCGGCAATACTCTGCGACGCAACCCTGATCTCCGCCATGGTTTCCGCTGAGCGGGCGACAGTGGCCCCACCCTGACTGACGGTACCGGCAGCTTCGCTCATCAATGCCATCGCCTGACGTACGTTAGCCGCGGTCTGCGCCACCGTGGCGCCAAACTGCTCCATGCTGGCGGAAGTCTCTTCCACGCTGCTCGCCTGACGGCTAATCTGCTCGCTGATGGTCGCGCTGCCAGCCGCAATCGTATCGGTGCCGTCACTGATCTCCTGAGCGGCGCCCCGCACCTGGCGCACCACTTTTTCCAGCCCGTCGCCAATGCCGTTGATGGCAGCCACCAGCTGGCCCACCTCATCGCGTCGCGCTGAGTTAAGATGCGCCTGCAGGTTACCCGCCGCATACTCTTCGGCCAGATGGATCACCTGCTGCAACGGGCGTGTAAGGGCATGACGACAGTAAAAAACAAAGCCGGCAGCAAACAGCAGCACCAGCGCCAGGCCGATAGCCATAAACAGGTTGCGACTCTGCGTAACCGGCGCCAGCAACGCGGCACGGCTGACCTCACCGGCAATAACCCAGTCCCAGCCCGGCAGCTGCTGCCACGCCAGCAGCCGGGTTTCACCGGCGTCCTCAAAGCTGAGCAGCCCGGCGGGCTGTGTAAGCAGCCGCTGCTGTACCGCCTGACTCCAGCGCGGCTGCTGCCCCTCAGCGTGGCGGTCAAACAGGTAGGTGCCCTGTTTACTGCCCGGCGTACCATTCAGCACAAAGAAACTGCCGCTGTCACCAAGATGGCGCGCCAGCACTTTGTCGCGTATCAGCGCATACTGTGTATCGATTTTTACGCCGACAAATAAAATCGCAATGACGCTGCCGCTTTCATCACGTACCGGCTCATACTGGGTGATATAGCGATGCCCGAACAGCGTAGCCAGCCCGCGCCATGTGGTGCCTTGCTGTACGCTGCGCCAGGCGGCGCTGCTGCGATCCAGGCGGGTGCCAATGGCGCGGCTGCCATCCTCTTTTTTCAGTGACGTCGCGATACGCACGTAGTCATCACCGTCGCGGACAAAGATGGTCGTCACCGCGCCGGTACGCTCAAAAAAGTCATCCACGGCAAGCTGATCGAGATTAAGCGTTTTCAGACCGGCACGCAGCACCGGCGTGCTCAGTTCACCTGTCTGAACGCGGGTGCTCTCGTCACGGCTGAAACGTTTAGGTAAAAAGCTCTGGAATAATCTGGTGTAGTTTGCCACCTCTTCGGAGAGCGTAGCGTTAAACAGCGTGGCCATTTCACTGATGCCCTGTACCTGATTGGTCATATCGTCGGTTGCCAGCTGCTCCAGCTGACGGGCGGCGTTATGGCTCAGGGTAAATGTCAGGACAAACAGTACGACGGCGACGCTGAAAGACGTCAATACAGACAGCCTGACGCCAAGGCTCAGGGCGCTGAGAGAAAGACGCTTCATAAAATACCTGTTATTTAGAATGGGGGAGAACGATCAACGGCAAAAACCGGCAAAGGTTTAGGGTGAAAAAGCAGCGACGTTAATCTGCTAACGCGCCGGCAGAGAACAGGTACACTCGGTATCAGATGCACGCTATTCAGGAGCGCTACCGTGATTGAACTGACAACAGAGACTCTGGCAGGAATCGAGTGTATTCATGCCGCACCCGCCGGTCAGCGGCAGACTCCGCTGCCCGCCATTCTCTTTTACCATGGCTTTACCTCATCAAAAGAGGTTTACAGCTACTTTGCTGTAGCGCTGGCGCAGGCAGGATTTCGCGTCATCATGCCCGATGCAGAGATGCACGGGGCGCGTTATCAGGGCGACAGCGCACTGCGTATGACGCGTTTCTGGGAGATTTTGCGCCAGAATATTGATGAGCTGCCGCAGCTGGAGAGCGCGCTGCGTGACAACCGCTGGATCGCCGGCGAACGTTTTGCGGTGGCGGGGGCCTCAATGGGCGGGATGACGGCGCTGGGAGCCATGGCGCGCTACCCGCACATTCAGAGTGTTGGCTGTCTGATGGGATCGGGCTATTTCCGGCAGCTCAGCGAGCAGCTCTTCCCGCCGCTGGTACCGAAAACCGCTGAGCAGCAGCAGCTGCTTGCCGCGCGCCTGGCGCCGCTGAGCGCTTACGATCCCGCCACAAATCTGGCCCGGCTTGCCAGCCGGCCGCTGCTGCTCTGGCATGGCGAAGCGGATGAGGTGGTGCCCTTCGCTGAGACGCAGCGCCTTGCAGAGGCGCTGCGCGCCACACAGCAGGATGGTCAGCTTACGTTCCTGTCTGAGCCGCAGATCGGGCATAAAATCACGCCCGCCGCGCTCACCGCGCTGGTGGCGTTTTTTACGCGTTCCCTCTGAGCAGCCGCCAGCGGGGACTTCAGCGCTGCCCGGACAGTCGATCGGTGGGGCGCTGCGCAGCGGTAAACGGGTTATCAGCCGGCGCATCCAGCCGGTTAACATAGATATAGCCTGAAGCCGCTTTACTGCTGCTTCTCATCTGCTGCGCAGAGTCAGTAACGCTGGCAATGGCGGGGGAAGAGAGAAAGAGACTCAGTAAAGTGGCGACAATGACAGCTTTCATAATCGACTCCTCACCTGTGATACTTCATCAATCGCGCACGCGGTGCATTGTTCAGGGCGCTTTTATAGAGTTTAGTTTTTAACCAGCGCAGCGCCAGAGCGGCTTTTTGAACGCGTATTTCAATGTTTTTGAAAAAACGCGCGTAACAGGCTGAAGTTGCACGCTTAGCACAAAAAGGCGCGCTGTCTGGCACGCCTGTGCAAAACAGGCGAAATGTGCGCTTGTGTTTAGCCCCTGAGGCCAGTATGATTACGCGTCAATTTTTCAGCTGCATTCAGAGGTGTGTGTCATTTAACGATGATATGCAACCTATAACGTTCCTTGCTTCCATGGGCCGCAGCTGACCCTGACAGGAGGCTGAATAATCCGTAAGGAGCTATCGATGCGTCATTACGAAATCGTATTTATGGTCCATCCTGACCAGAGCGAACAGGTTCCGGGCATGATCGAGCGTTACACTGGTGCTATCACTGGTGCACAGGGCACGATCCACCGTCTGGAAGACTGGGGCCGCCGTCAGCTGGCTTACCCGATCAACAAACTGCACAAAGCTCACTATGTTCTGCTGAACGTAGAAGCGCCGCAGGAAGTGATCGACGAGCTGGAAACTAACTTCCGCTTCAACGACGCCGTTATCCGCAGCATGGTTATGCGCGTTAAGCACGCGGTAACTGAAGCTTCTCCGATGGTTAAAGCGAAAGACGAGCGTCGTGAGCGCCGCGAAGATTTCGCTAACGAATCGGCAGAAGAGTCAGATGCTGGGGATTCTGAAGAGTAATTCCCGATGACGGCAAATCAGCTGCGTCTGTCTGGCACTGTGTGCAGGACGCCAGTTCGAAACGTCAGTCCGTCAGGGATCCCACACTGCCAGTTCATGCTTGAGCATCGTTCTGTGCAGGAGGAGGCCGGGTTTCACCGGCAAGCCTGGTGTCAGATGCCGGTGATTATCAGCGGCAGCGCCCATCAGGCGATTACTCAACATATAACGGTCGGCACGCAACTCACGCTCACAGGTTTTATTAGCTGCCATCAGGCACGCAATGGCCAGAGCAAACTTGTGTTACATGCCGAGCAGATTGAATTGATAGATTCTGGAGACTAGCCAAATGGCACGTTATTTCCGTCGTCGCAAGTTCTGCCGTTTCACCGCGGAAGGCGTTCAAGAGATCGATTATAAAGATATCGCAACGCTGAAAAACTACATCACTGAAAGCGGCAAGATTGTTCCAAGCCGTATCACCGGTACTCGTGCTAAATACCAGCGTCAGCTGGCTCGTGCTATCAAGCGCGCGCGTTACCTGTCTCTGCTGCCGTACACTGATCGTCATCAGTAATCGGCAACTGTCCATTAACGACTTTAAGAGGATAAGGTAATGCAAGTTATTCTGCTTGATAAAGTAGCAAACCTGGGCAGCCTGGGTGACCAGGTTAACGTTAAAGCGGGCTACGCTCGTAACTTCCTGGTACCACAGGGCAAAGCTGTTCCTGCTACCAAGAAAAACGTTGAGTTCTTTGAAACTCGTCGTGCTGAACTGGAAGCTAAACTGGCTGACGTTCTGGCAGCTGCCAACGCACGTGCTGAGAAAATCAGCGGCCTGGGCACCGTTACCATCGCGTCTAAAGCAGGCGACGAAGGTAAACTGTTCGGTTCTATCGGTACCCGCGACATCGCTGATGCAGTTTCTGCAGCAGGTGTTGAGGTGTCTAAGAGCGAAGTTCGCCTGCCGAACGGCGTTCTGCGCACCACCGGTGAGCATGAAGTTGACTTCCAGGTTCATAGCGAAGTTTTCGCTAAACTGGTTGTGAATGTAGTTGCTGCATAATTTTATGCAGTAATGCGAAAACGCCGGCCCTGTGCCGGCGTTTTTGTTTCCGGCGCTTACTGAGCGCGGATAAAGGTGCCGTCGGGCTGACGGGTAAACAGCACCGGACCGTTACTGCCATCAACGGTAAGACCGGTCACCACGCCGTCGCCATTCTGCCGAATCTTCACCTGCTGACCGCTCTGCAGCGAGCTCAGCGGCGAGCCTTCTCCCTCTACGCGCGCCATCGCAAACACATCATTAACCGGCAGATTATTGTCCCGGAACAGCTGCGCCAGCGTCTGGCCCGAGGCTACGCTGTAGCTGCGCCAGGTGCCCTGCGCATCAATAGCCGGCTGGCCGTTTTGCGGCGCAGAAGCGCTATCCTGATTACCAGAAAGCTCCGCCTGCATTGGTACCTCTTTCGGCTGACTCTCAACCGAACGTTCAACCGGATATTTGCCGTTGCTGGTCGGCCAGAGAAACGCCAGCAGCACGATTATCAGGGCAATAACGATGCCGCGGCGATGAAGCGGCGGCAGGGGATCCATCCAGCGTACATCATCCAGCAGGTGCCAGACGCGCTGCAGGGCAGCAGGCATGCGGGACGGGGTATCTGTGGCCATAGGTGAATCCTCCTCGCCAGCGGTTTTATGCATTCTGGCTGGCAGCCAGCGTTGCAGCCAGGGTAACAGCGTTCGCGTGGTGCGCGTCCGGCGACGTCGCGGGGCAATCTGGCCCATGTTATCTCTCTTGTTTTACAGTATGGGCAATGACAGCAGGAAGTGCCCGCCAGCATTGAAAAATTTGACCTGCGTATTGTTTCTGTTTCGTCGCCAAATGTCATCACGCACCGCGTGAGATTTTACGCCAGCCGCGTGCGCTGCTATGCTGCCGGTTCACTTTTATCCGGGATTAAGGAATCAAGATGACGACCCCTTCATTTGACAGCGTCGAATCACAAGCAAGTTACGGTATCGGTTTACAGGTTGGTCAGCAGCTGCAGGAGTCTGGACTGCAGGGTCTGCAGCCTGAAGCACTGCTGGCAGGTCTGCGCGACGCGCTGGAAGGGAACTCACCGGCGGTTCCGGTTGATGTGGTACACCGTGCGCTGCGCGAAGTACACGAGCGTGCAGAAGGCGTGCGCCGCGAGCGCACCGAAGCGATGGCCGCACAGGGTCAGCAGTTCCTTGAGCAGAATGCCCAGCGTGAAGGCGTGAGCACGACGGAGTCAGGTCTGCAGTTTAGCGTGATCAAACAGGGTGATGGTCCGATTCCGTCACGTCAGGATCGCGTACGCGTGCACTACACCGGTAAGCTTATCGACGGCAGCGTGTTCGACAGCTCCGTTGCCCGCGGTGAGCCAGCAGAGTTTCCGGTTACCGGCGTTATCGCTGGCTGGATCGAAGCATTAACGCTGATGCCGGTTGGCTCAAAATGGGAGCTGACTATCCCGCACAACCTCGCCTACGGTGAGCGTGGTGCCGGCGCCTCAATCCCGCCATTCAGCACCCTGATTTTTGAAGTTGAGCTGCTGGAAATCCTGTAATAGCTTCGCCGCCAGGGGCGTATAAATGCGCCCCCTACGGGTTGGCCGATGTAGGGGCGCCATTAATGGCGCCCTTGTTGCGTGTGGGGATCGAATGTAGGGGCGCCATTAATGGCGCCCTGGTTGCGTACGGGGATTGAAACCTGGGGCGCATAAATGCGCCCCCTACAGGCGGGTCAATGTAGGGGCGCTATTAATGGCGCCCTGGTTACGGGCGGGACTGAAACCAGGGGCGCATTTATACGCCCCCTACGGTCGGGTCGGTGTAGGAGCGCCATTAATGGCGCCCTGGTTGCGTACGGGGATTGAAACCTGGGGCGCATTAATGCGCCCCCTACGGGTAGGCCGGTGTAGGGGCGCCATTAATGGCGCCCTGGTTGCGTACGGGGATTGAAACCTGGGGCGCATAAATGCGCCCCCTACAGGCGGGTCGGTGTAGGGGCGCCATTAATGGCGCCCTGGTGACGGGCGGGCGGGGTCAGGGGTGCTGCAGGTTGACCTGCCAGATAGCAAAGCCCGTCTCGTCTGTGCCCACCGGCTTCATCGGATAGTCGGCATACTGGTTTATAAACTGCGTTGCTTTACTGCCCGGCGCCGTTTCAAAGCGAATATCCAGCGGCGTCTGGCTCTTTATGGGCGCTAAACGCCAGTTATGATCTGCCTGCGGCTGCACGGCGCCCTGTTGCTTACTCTGGCTGCTGATATAGGCTGCCACCACGGCGCGATTCTCATCCGGTGAGGCAAAGGCGACAAACGGTTCGCCGGTACCGGCAAACTTACCGCCCCAGGCGCGATAATTATTGGTCGCCACAAGGAAGGTTGCCGCGGGATCAACCGGCTTGCCCTGCCACGTAAGCTGGCGGATGCGTGACGCATTTTGATTAATCAGGGCACATTCGCTGTCGTAGCGGGCGGGCTGCGTCACATCAATCTGATAATTCACGCCATCTATTACGTCAAAATTGTAAGTGCGAAAATCCCAGTTAATCAGCGACTGCGGCTTGCTGCTGTGTGGGTCAATCTGATTAAACTGCCCGGCTGAGCACTCCAGCCACTCCTTAACCTGAGCGCCGCTCACTTTCATCACAACCAGCGTATTGGGATAGAGGTACAGATCGGCGGCGTTGCGAAACGTCAGCTCACCTTTCTCAACCTCCACGTAGCTTGCAGGATCGTTTTTGCGGCCGCCTGCTTTAAACGGAGCTGCTGCCGACAGCACCGGCAGGCGTCCCAGATCGGGATCGCCCTGAATAAAGCGTTCGGTATAGGCACGCTGCGCGTTATTCACAATCTGCACGGTGGGATCGTCCTGCACCAGCGCCAGATAGCTGTACATCACATCTGCTGCTTTGCCGATCGGTTTGGCGACAAACTCGCGCGTGGCGCGATGATCTTCAGCCAATACCGCAACCAGCGCGGGATCCTCTGCCGCCAGCGATCGCTTCGCCGCTGCGTCATAAATCGGATGCGCAGCGGCAGTACCCTGCGTCACCTGCCACGATCCCCGATCGTTGCTCAGCACCAGATCGACCACGCCAAGATGATCGCCCCACATTCCTGGCATCACGGCGGGTATGCCGTTCAGCGTCCCCTGAGCAATATCAGCGCCTTTGATCGCAGCAAACTCTTTTGAGGGGAATACCGCATGCGCATGACCGAACATGATTGCGTTAATGCCCGGCACCTGGCTCAGATACCACACCGAGTTTTCCGCCATCGCATGATACGGCTCGCTGCTCAGGCCGGAGTGGGGAATGGCAACAATAATGTCAGCACCTTTAGCGCGCATTTCCGGCACATAGCGTTTGGCGGTTGCGGTAATGTCATCAACCCGCACTTTACCCTGCAGATTATTGCGATCCCATACCATAATCTGCGGAGGCACAAAGCCGATATAGCCAATCTTAAGCGTGTGCTGAGCGCCGCTGCGATCGGTTACCAGGGTCTCTTTAATCAGATAGGGCGTAAACAGCGGCTTACCGCTGGCTTCATCAATGATATTGGCATTCACATAGGGAAAGCGTGCACCTGCCAGCGCGCGCTGCAGATAAGGAAGGCCGTAGTTGAACTCGTGGTTGCCCAGGTTGCCGACCGCGTAATCCAGCGTGTTCAGCGCCTTATAAACCGGATGCACCTCGCCTGGCTGCAGCCCCTTTGCCGCCATATAGTCGCCAAGCGGGCTGCCCTGAATGATATCGCCATTATCGACCAGCACGCTGTTTTTGCGCCCGGCGCGCGCCTGCTGAATCAGCGTGGCGGTACGCACCAGACCGAACTTCTCCGTAGATTTATCTTTGTAATAATCAAAATCCATCATATTGCTGTGCAGATCGGTGGTTTCCAGAATACGCAGATCCACAGTCGCAGCCTGAGCGGTAGCGGCTGCCAGACACAGCGTCAGTAACGACATGTTCACTCTGAACACGGCTCTCTCCTTGTTTACCTAATAGGCTTCTCAAAATAATGTAAAACCATGACAAATTATCAGTTCAATTTGTGATAGATATCGGGGTTTTGCTTTTTTTCCGCGACCGCAGGCGATTCAGCAATGCGCCATAGTTACCCTTTGCAATCTATGGTATTGATAATACGATCTATTATTGAATACGATGCCGGCAACAGACAGGCGGGCCTTTACCTGCCAGACTCTGAAGAGCAGCAGTCCGGGTCGGAAAGCGCATTTCTGCGAAAATGAGGTGAAGCATGTTAGATAAAATTTGCCAGCTGGCGCGCGACGCAGGCGATGCAATTATGCAGGTCTATGACGGCGCACAGCCGATGGACGTGACCCGTAAAGCGGATGATTCACCCGTTACCGCGGCGGATCTGGCCGCCCATGATGTGATCATACAGGGCTTAAAAGCGATCGCGCCCGATCTGCCGGTGCTGTCTGAAGAGGATCCGCCAGCCTGGGCGATCCGCCAGCAGTGGCAGCGCTACTGGCTGGTCGATCCGCTGGATGGCACCAAAGAGTTTATCAAGCGTAACGGCGAATTTACCGTCAACATTGCCCTGATCGATCAGGGTAAGCCGGTGATGGGCGTCGTTTATGCGCCGGCGCTGGGCGTGCTCTATTCAGCGGCAGAGGGTAAAGCGTGGAAAGAGGAGGCGGGGCAGACTACCCGCATTCACGTGCTGGATGCGCGGCCACCGCTGGTCGTCGTCAGCCGCTCGCACGCTGACAACGATCCGGAGCTGAAGGAGTACCTGACGCAGCTGGGCGAACACCAGACCACGGCTATCGGTTCATCGCTGAAGTTCTGCCTGGTGGCCGAAGGTAAAGCGCAGCTCTATCCGCGCTTCGGGCCTACCAATATCTGGGATACCGGTGCAGGCCATGCGGTTGCGCTGGCGGCGGGGGCCCATGTGCATGACTGGCAGGGGCGTACGCTTGACTATACGCCGCGCGAATCCTTCCTGAATCCCGGTTTCCGCGTTTCTCTGTTTTAATGCATCGGGAGGCATACGCCTCCCGTTATTTACGGCTGCAGCAGAGAGTGAAGCAGCGTCATCACCTCTTTAACTTCATCCTGCGTCAGCGCTCCCTCTTTCGCAAAACGGATATGTGCCGTTTTATCCAGCACCACTACGGTCGACTCCCCTTTTCCCAGCTGCCAGGCTTTTCGCGCGCTGCCGTTGCTGTCGATAATGAACTGCGACCAGGGGAACTGCGCTTTGTTACTTTCAATGCTATTGCGCACAAACATGCCGGTCCCCGGAATGGCGTCATCGGTATCGACCAGCGTGGTGGTCTGATAGCGATCGTGCGGTAGCTGGGCTGCTTTGATCGCCTCAATCAGCGCCGCGTTTTGCTCTTTAGCTGAGATGCGTCCGGCGAGATGCAGGATCACCCGTACTTTGCCGCTAAGCTGAGCGCTGTTCCACGGCTGATAGCTGAACTTATCCTGCTGATACATCAGCTCGCCCCGATCGGCAACACCCACCGGCGGCACGCGTTCGTCGGTTTTAAAAGCGTGTGCTGCTGCCAGGCCAGGCAATAGCAGGGCGATCGCAAGCAGGGGAAGGGCCAGACGCATAGAGTGCTCCTTAGTGATCAGACCAGTTGGTCATATTTTTGTCATGGTAAGCGCGGATGATGCGCCTGTCGCGAAAACCTGGCAGCTTTGCAACCTGCGCCACAAATCTGTAACCAACAAAGGTTTATACTGGATTTTGTGAGGTGAATGACAGAGTTGTCTGTAATGATGTGTCAATTCAGTAAAAAATTCATGTTTCCGGAACCCGGATCAAAAATCCTGTTCTATATTTAGGCCTCATTTGCGCTTCATGAGTTCGTACCCATTTGGCAACGGCGAAGCGTATTACATCTGTTCAGGAGTTAAACAGCATGAAGATCTTCCAGCGATATAATCCGCTGCAAATTGCGAAATATGTGAAAACGCTATTTAAAGGAAGGTTGTATATCAAGGATGTTGGCGCGTTTGAGTTTGATAAAGGCAAAGTGATTTTGCCGCGCGTTAAAGATAAACAGCACCTCAGCGTAATGTCAGAAATCAATCGTCAGGTGCTGCGACTGCAGGCTGAGTATAACTAAGCGTTAAAATCAGGCAGTAAAAAGGGCGCCGCTGGCGCCCTTGATGTTTCTGCTGTTTCTGTTTTAGCACTGTGGCTTCACGGCCATGCGCTTATCGATCAGGAGAGCGATGGATTTTCATCATCACTGGTTTTCACGCTGAGCGCCGGCGGGCGTTCATCAATACGCGTCACCAGCAGCTGATCGATACGGTAACTATCGATATCCACCACTTCAAACTTATAGCCGGAAAACTTCACAAAGTCGGTGCGTTTCGGGATTTTGCGCAGCATATACATCATAAAGCCGCCGATGGTCTCATAGTTGCCGGACTGCGGAAATTCATCGATATCCAGCACGCGCATAACATCATCAATCGGGGTGCCCCCTTCGACCAGCCAGGAGTTTTCGTCGCGCGCGACAATCTGTTCTTCCAGCCCCTGACCCACCAGGTCGCCCATCAGCGTGGTCATCACGTCATTCAGCGTGATGATACCTACCACCAGCGCATACTCATTCATGATCACGGCAAAGTCTTCGCCGGCGGTTTTAAAACTCTCCAGCGCTTCCGACAGCGTCAGCGTATCCGGCACAATCAGCGCCGAGCGGATCTGGACGCCGCTGTTGAGCGCCATGCTCTGATTACCCAGCACGCGCAGCAGCAGCTCTTTGGAGTCAACGTAGCCGACGATATGATCGATATCGCCGTCGCACACCAGGAACTTTGAGTGCGGGTGCTGGGCGATTTTGGTTTTCAGGCTCAGCTCATCTTCACGCAGATCGAACCAGACGATGTTCTCGCGCGAGGTCATGGAAGAGGGAACGGTGCGCGACTCCAGCTCAAACACATTCTCAATCAGCTCATGCTCCTGCTTGCGCAGCACGCCGGCCAGCGCACCCGCCTCTACCACCGCATAGATATCGTCAGAGGTAATATCATCTTTGCGTACCATCGGCAGCTTAAAGAGACGGAAAAAGACGTTGGCGAGGCCGTTGAACAGCCAGACCAGGGGCCGCATGACCAGCAGGCAAAAGCGCATCGGATTGATGATACGCAGCGCGACGGCTTCCGGGGCGATCATGCCGACGCGCTTGGGCGTCAGGTCAGCAAACAGAATGAACAGGCTGGTTACGATGGTAAAGGAGCAGATAAAGCTGAGCTTTTCCGCCAGCTCAGGCTCCACAAAGCGGTTGAACAGGCTGCTGAAAGCGGGGGAGAACGCTGCGTCACCAACGATACCGCCCAGAATCGCGACCGCGTTCAGGCCGATCTGCACCACGGTAAAAAACATGCCGGGCTGTTCCTGCATCTTCAGCACGCGCTGCGCGTTGATATTGCCTTCATCAGCCAGCAGTTTAAGTTTGATCTTGCGGGCGGCCGCCAGCGAGATCTCCGAAAGAGAAAAAAAGGAACTGATGACAATCAGTAAAAGTATGACAAGCAGGCTATCTAGCATAAAAGATCCGTTGAGTTAATCACTTGTCATTTTTGGCCTGGGCAGCGCGAAGAGGGGTACGTCCGGTACACACCAGTCTGACAGGGCTATCCGTGCCAAAAATGTCTGCGCCAGTTCGACAATAGAAAGTAACGTCGGGGCAGAATTGAATGCAGGCAGGGCCTGCTGGTCGGTGATTATAGCAGCAGCGCCTGTCATGCCGCCAGAGGCACGATCGGTGACACCAGATTTATCCGACAGCAGCGCAGCGGCGCACAGAAGCACGGCATCCCGGTTGTATCACCGCGATCAATTACCGACAATAGCGATCAATTTGGCTTAGTCGTGGGTTTAACGTAGCCGCTTGCCCTAAAAGATGGCTATGCTGATGGGTAAATGGGGAAGTGAAACCCTGCCTGACTGATTAACGCCCCTGCGGAAGGGGGGCAGGCATTGATAACAGGAGTACGCGTGCCGCGATTTCATGCTTATTGTTTGGCCAGCCTGCTGCTTGCTGCGCCTGCCGTTGAGGCAGCGAAAGTGCGACTGCAGGTAGAAGGTCTTACCGGGGATTTAGAAAAAAATGTCAGGGCGCGCCTGTCCACTATTGGCAGCGATGAAGTCTCCAGTGACGGGCGCTTTCAGGCGCGCGTCTCAAATGCCATTAAAGAGGGACTGCGCGCGCTCGGCTACTATGAACCGCAGATTGACTTTGAATCGCGTCCACCCCCGCCACAGGGTGGTCGTCCGGTTCTGATTGCCCATGTGACAGCCGGCGAACCGGTAAAAATCGGCGGCAGCACCATTGTGATCGAGGGTGAAGCGAAAGAGGATCCGGACTACCGGGCGTGGGTAAAGCAGGGCAGACCAAAAGTGGGCTCGCAGCTGAACCACGGCACCTACGATAAATTCAAAAGCGGTTTCTCTAACCTGGCGCTGCGTAACGGCTATTTTGACGGTGATTTCAAAAAGAGCCAGCTCGGCGTCTCCGCAGAGCGGCGGCTGGCTTTCTGGGATATCGATTACGACAGCGGCCCGCGCTACAGATTTGGCGACGTCAGCTTTGAAGGCTCGCAGATAGATGAAGCTTACCTCCATAATCTGGTGCCGTTTAAGAAAGGCGATCCCTACAGTTCACGCGAGCTGGCTGAGCTGAATCGCCGCCTTTCCGCCACCGGCTGGTTTAACTCTGTCGTGGTGGCCCCGGAGTTTGATAAAGGGCGTAAAACCAAAGTGCTGCCGCTCAGCGCTGCACTTTCGCCGCGCGTGGAAAATACCATCGAAACCGGCGTAGGCTACTCCACTGACGTCGGCCCGCGCCTGAAAGGCACCTGGCGAAAACCCTGGGTTAACGATCGCGGCCACAGTCTTGCGGCCAGCGCCTATGTCTCCGCGCCGGAGCAGCAGCTCGATCTCAGCTACAAAGTGCCGCTGCTGAAAAGCCCGCTGGAGCAGTACTACACCTTTTCCGGCGGCCTGAAGCGTACCGATCTCAACGATACGAAATCGGATACCACAACGCTGGCGATGTCGCGTAACTGGGACAGCAGCTCCGGCTGGCAGAAAGCGGTTAACCTGCGCTGGAGTCTCGATCACTTTACCCAGGGTAACGTAACCAATACCACCATGCTGCTCTATCCGGGCCTGAGCCTGAACCGCACGCGGTCGCGCGGCGGGCTGATGCCCACGTGGGGCGATTCACAGCGCTATTCGGTCGACGTTTCTGATACCACCTGGGGTTCCGATGTCGACTTCCTGATCCTGCAGGCGCAGAACGTCTGGATCCGTACGCTGGCGGATAAACATCGCTTTGTGGCACGCGGTAACCTGGGCTGGATTGAAACCAATAATTTTGAAAAAGTGCCGCCCGACCTGCGTTTCTTTGCCGGCGGGGATCGCAGCATCCGCGGCTATAAATATAAAAATATCTCGCCGCGCGACGAAGAGGGCAAGCTGACCGGTGCCTCGAAACTGGCAACCGGATCGCTGGAGTATCAGTACAACGTCTCCGGCAAGTGGTGGGGCGCAGTATTTATCGACTCCGGGGAAGCGGTTAATGATATTAAGCAGAGCAACTTCAAGACGGGTGCAGGCGTAGGCGTGCGCTGGTCTTCGCCGGTCGGGCCCATTAAGTTTGATATCGCCCGGCCCGTTGGCGATGACAAGGAGCATGGATTGCAATTTTATGTCGGACTGGGGCCGGAACTATGAAGCTGTGGAAAAAGGTCCTGATTGGCCTGATTATTTTTCTGGTCGTTCTGCTGGGCAGCGTGGCGCTGCTGGTTGGCACGACGCCGGGTCTGCATCTGCTGCTGAAAGGGGCTGACCGCTGGGTGCCCGGTCTCTCAATCGGCAAGGTTGACGGCGGCTGGCGCAATCTGACGCTGAATAATGTGAAATATGAGATGCCGGGCGTCAGCGTGGATGCCGGGCGCTTTCATCTCGCGCTGGATCTCAACTGCCTGCTGCACTCCTCGGTCTGCGTCAACGCGCTCGCGCTGCAGGATGTCAGTGTGGTGGTCGACAGCAAAAAAATGACGCCGGCCAGCGAGCCGCCGCCACCGGAGGAGTCGGGCAGTACTAATCTCAGCACGCCTTACCCGATCGCGCTGCGGAATGTCGCGCTGCACAATATCAACGTTAAAGTTGATGATACGGCGATTTCACTGCTCGATTTCAGCACCGGTCTGCAGTGGCAGGCTCGGGCGCTGACGCTCTATCCTACCCGTATCCAGAGCCTGCTGATTGCGCTGCCAAAAGCGGCTCAGGTGGCGAATGAAGAGATTGTTCAGCCGAAAGTTCAGCAGCCGCAGCCGGACGAAAAACCGCTGGGCGAAACGCTGCAGGCGCTGTTTGCCAAACCGCTGCTGCCGGAGCTGCCTGACTTCCGTCTGCCGCTGGATATCACCGTCCAGTCGCTGCTCGGCGAGCAGCTGCGCATTACCGGGGATACGGATCTCACTCTCTCGCGCCTGCTGGTAAAAGCCAAAACGGCAGATACGCATCTGCAGCTGGAGACGTTTGATATCGATTCACCCCAGGGCCAGGTGAGCGCCCGCGGTGACGCGCAGCTGGCGGGCAACTGGCCGGTTAACTTCACGCTGAACGGCGCGCTGAATATCGATCCGGTAAAAGGCGAAAAAGTGAAGCTGACGCTGGGCGGTGAAATGCGCGACGAGCTGCAGCTGGGGCTGAACCTCTCCGGACCGGTGCGCGCGCAGCTTGCGGCGACGGCACAGCCTGCCGTCGCTGAACTGCCGCTGTCGCTGACGCTGACCAGCCCGCAGCTGCGCTGGCCGCTGACCGGACCGGTGCAGTACCAGGCAGATAATTTCGACTATCAGTTCAAAGGCAAAGCCACCGACTATGTGATGTCGCTGCGTGCGGCGGTAAAAGGCGAGGCGATCCCACCGGCAACGATTACGCTCGATGGCAACGGCAACGAGCAGCAGTTTACGCTGGATAAACTGCGCGTCGCCGCGCTGCAGGGCAACATCGATCTCTCGGCGCTGGTGGACTGGCGCAAAGCGATTAGCTGGCGCAGCGAGCTGACGCTGGCCGGTATCAATACGGCGAAGCAGTATCCTGACTGGCCTGCGAAGCTGGATGGCAAAATCACCACGCGCGGCAGCCTTTACGGCGGCAGCTGGCAGCTGCGCGTACCGCAGCTGGAGCTTAACGGTAACGTGAAGCAGAATGCCGTACGCGCGCAAGGTTCCCTGAGCGGTAATAGCTACAACCAGTGGAAAATTCCGGGCCTGAATGTGGCGCTGGGACGTAACTATCTGGATGTAAAAGGCGAACTGGGCGATACGCTGAATCTGGATGCGATTGTGGATGCACCGCGTCTCGACAACGCGCTGCCGGGCCTTGGCGGCGTCGTCAAAGGGGCTATTAACGCGCGCGGCACGCTGCAGGCGCCGCAGCTGCTGGCCGATCTTACCGCTACCGGCCTGCGCTGGCAGCAGCTGCTGATCCGCCGCGCCACGCTGCAGAGCGACATCAAGTCGGGTGAGCAGGTGGCCGGCAAGCTGCAGCTGCGCGTGGAACAGCTGCAGCAGGAGGCGCTGAAAATCAACCTGCTGACGCTGAATGCCGACGGCAGCGAGAAGCAGCATCAGCTGAAACTCAATGTTCAGGGTGAGCCGGTTTCAGGTCAGCTGGCGCTGAACGGCAGCTTTGATCGTCAGGCTGGCCGCTGGCAGGGGTCGCTGAATAATACCCGCTTTGATACCCCGGTCGGTGAGTGGCGCCTGACGCGCGCCATGGCGATTGACTATCTCAACAGCAAGCAGAGCGCAACCATTGGTCCGCACTGCTGGCAGAACCCCAATGCGCAGCTCTGTGTACCGGAACCGATTGAGGCGGGCGCGAGCGGCCGGGCGCACGTTGTGCTGAATCGCTTTGATCTGGCGATGGTGAAGCCGTTTCTGACCGATGCCACCCGGCTTAGCGGTCTGTTCAGCGGGGATGTGCGCGTTAACTGGAGCGCGGACGGCGCGCTGCCAACCGGCACCGTGGCGCTGAAAGGCAGTGGCGTAAAAGTCGTGCAGGATGTGCAGGGTAATGCGCTGCCGATAGCGTTCGATACGCTGAACCTCAACGCGGCACTGCGTGACGGACGCGCGCAGCTCGACTGGCTGATCCGTATTGCTAACAATGGCCAGCTTAACGGCAACGTGCAGATCAACGATCCGCAGAACCGGCGACAGCTCTCCGGCAACATCGGCATCAGCAACATCTCCCTGGCAATGCTGAATCCGGCGCTGTCGCAGGGCGAGAAAGTGCAGGGCAGGCTCAACAGCAATCTGCGGCTGGGCGGGACGCTGCAGCGTCCGCAGGTGTTTGGCCAGCTCGGCCTGAGCGATGTCAACGCCCAGGCAAGCTTTATACCGGTGACGCTGACGTCGGCTAACCTGAACATGGTATTCAACGGCATGAGCTCTACGCTGAATGGTCTGATTCAGACGCAGCAGGGCAGCCTGAATCTGGGCGGAAATGCTGACTGGAGCCAGCTCGATAACTGGCGTGCGCGTGTCACGGCGCAGGGCAGCCGCATTCGCGTTACCGTGCCGCCGATGGTGCGCATGGATGTCTCGCCGGATCTGGTTTTTGAGGCGACGCCTGCCGCGTTCAGCCTGGACGGTAAAGTGGATGTGCCGTGGGCGCGTATCACCGTACAGGAGGTGCCGGCGAGCGCTACCGGCGTCTCATCGGATGAAGTGATGCTGGATGAGAACCTCAAACCTATAGCGCCAAAAACGGCTGCCATCCCGATTAACAGTAATCTGGTGATCCACGTCGGCAATGATGTGCGCCTCTCCGCGTTTGGCCTGAAAGCGCGCCTCAGCGGCGACCTGAAGCTGGTACAGGATAAAACCGGACTCGGCCTTAACGGGCAGATCAATATTCCGTCAGGCCGTTTCCACGCCTATGGGCAGGATCTGATCGTCCGCAAAGGTGAGCTGCAGTTTGCCGGCCCGCCGGATCAGCCGTATGTTAATCTGGAAGCGATCCGCAACCCGGATGCCACTGAAGATGATGTCACGGCGGGTCTGCGCGTGACCGGTCTGGCGGATGAGCCGAAAGTGGAAGTATTCTCCGATCCGGCCATGTCGCAGCAGGAAGCGCTCTCTTACCTGTTACGCGGTCAGGGACTGAACAGCGACGGTGACAGTAATGCATTAACCTCCGCGCTGGTGGGGCTGGGGGTTGCACAAAGTGGGCAGGTTGTGGGTAAAATCGGTGAGACGTTTGGCGTCAGTAATCTTGCGCTTGATACCACAGGCGTAGGTGACAGCCAGCAGGTTCAGGTCAGCGGCTATGTGCTGCCGGGGCTGCAGGTGAAATATGGCGTAGGTATCTTTGACTCACTGGCGACGCTGACTCTGCGTTATCGCCTGATGCCAAAACTCTATTTGGAAGCTGTGTCTGGTCTCGATCAGGCGCTGGATTTGCTCTATCAGTTTGAGTTCTAGCAATGCGAATAATTGTCTACGGCAGTTTACGGCGCAAGCAGGGAAATAGTCACTGGATGACCAATGCGCAGTGGCTCGGCGAGCACCAGATTAAGGGGTTTGACCTCTATAATCTGGGGCTTTACCCGGGTGTGGTGGAGGGCGAAGGAACCGTCCTGGGTGAGGTATACCGCATTGATGCCAGCACGCTCGGTGAGCTGGATGCCCTGCGCTGCAAGAACGGCGAGTATAAGCGTCAGCTTATTCAGACGCCTTACGGCAGCGCCTGGCTGTACGTCTACCAGCGCTCAGTCGCGGGGCGACCGCACATTGCCAGCGGCGACTGGCTGCAACGCGATGACGCTGCAGATGCATAAATAAAAACACCGCCGTAAAGGCGGTGTTTTTTTATCGGTAACGCGCATCTCAGCCGGTCTGCCCGGCAAAGATTATTTCTGCTGCGCGCGCTCGAAAGAGGTGATGATTTCAGCTTTGGCCGCTTCTGCGTTATCCCAGCCGTCAACCTTCACCCACTTGCCTTTTTCCAGATCTTTGTAGTGCTCAAAGAAGTGGGTGATCTGCGCTTTCAGCAGCTCTGGCAGGTCGTTCACATCTTTGATGTGATCGTACTCTTTGCTCAGTTTGGTATGCGGCACCGCCACCAGTTTGGCATCTTCGCCAGACTCATCGGTCATCTTCAGAACGCCAACCGGACGGCAGCGGATCACTGAACCCGGCACCAGCGGATAAGGGGTTGGCACCAGCACGTCAACCGGGTCACCATCCAGTGACAGCGTGTTGTTGATGTAGCCGTAGTTGCACGGATAGAACATGGCGGTAGACATAAAGCGGTCTACAAACAGGGCGCCAGACTCTTTATCCACTTCATATTTGATCGGATCGGCATTCGCCGGGATCTCAATAATTACATAGATATCTTCTGGCAGATCTTTACCTGCAGGCACCTGGTTCAGACTCATCTGGCTTTCCTTCATTAGTCGTATGTTGAGTGACGGCTATTATAGCCAACTGACTCTGAAAGTATGCCCCCTTTTTGGCGTTTCGGAATGCTCCAAGCCCGCTACTTCGCCGTCACAAATAGCGAGACAATGCCCGCCGCAATCAGCGGCCCTACCGGCACGCCGCGAAAGAACGCCACGCCAATCACGGTACCAATCAGCAGCCCGGCAACCACCGATGGCTGAATGCTCATAAAGCTGACGCCGCGCCCGCCGAGCCACGCAACAAATACGCCAACCAGAATTGCCACGATGGACTGCCAGCTGGCAAATGATTTCAGCAGGGCGCTCACCGGCAGGGTGCCGCTCGCCAGCGGTGCCATGACGGCGACGGTCAGAATAATAATTCCCATCTGAATACCCTGTTTCTCCACGTAAGGGAAAAACTGCGCCAGCGGCGTGAGCTTGATGGCCAGCAGGATCAGAATCGAAATCGTCACAGCGCTGTTATGAACAAAATAACTCAGTATGGCGAGACAGATAAGGATCAGCGTTGAGGCGTAGGGGGCCATGATTTCTCCATAAATAATCAGCAGGCTGACAATGAGCCATGCAACGGTTTGTCTGCTGTCCTTTATCAACCATCAGAAAAAATGGCGCAACCGGCTTATGCATAATTATCTCTGCTGCAGTAAAGAGAATTCACAGCATGAGCGATCATCATTCGCCCGATCGTCAGGCACCGGTAAAGTTTCCGCACGTCACAGCCGATAATTTCTTCGTTTAGGGTCACTGGATTCTCCCTTTTTTACCGCATACGGGAATTATCATGATTGCTCAGCTCTCGCTTCGCACTGCCTTACTTTCGCTGCTTATCTGCATGACGCTGCTGCTGCTGGCCGTCAGCGGCATGGGCATTTACGCCATCAATGCCGGTAATCAGTCGCTTAACGCCATCAATCGTATTCAGGGAATTGAACTGAATAGCCTTTATCAGAGCAACGCCGACCTGATGCGCGCACGCGCCAGCGCCGCGCTGGCGGTGCGCAAAATTGAGATTGGTCTGCTGGATGAGGGGACCGCCGTCACGAAGCAGGCCGCCGCGGACGTCGCCAGCTCGCAGCGGCATCTGCAGGCGTTTATCGACGCCGGCACCGTAACGGCTCACGGCAAAACGCTGGCGGAGGCGATCGCCGCCGCCTATAAAGCGTATCAGCAGGGTGCAGTTGCGCCGATGATGGCCGCGCTGGAAAAGCAGTATACCGATGAATATTACCAGGTACTGGAGGGCAATGTATCGCAGCTTGCGGCCCGCTATGCCGGTGCGGTTAACGCATTCAGCCTCTACGCCGATGAGGTCTCTGCCGCACGGCTGGCGCAGGCGGCGCACAATGAGTGGCAGATGAAAATCCTGATCGGCATTGCGGTGGCGCTCACCCTGCTGCTGACCGGCCTGGCCTGGCTGCTGCTGCGTCAGGCGCTGCTGCGTCCGCTGGAGAGCGCCGTCCGGCATCTGGAGCAGGTGGCTGCGGGCGATCTGTCGCAGCCGCTGCCGGCTGCCGGTCACAATGAGATTGGCCGTCTGAATCAGGCGCTGGCCGTTATGCAGCGCGCGCTGCGCCACTCTGTGAGTCAGGTGCGCGAAGCCAGCCTGCAGATCGATACCGGCAGCCGCGAGCTGGCGGCCGGTACGGTACATCTCTCACAGCGTACCGAGGAGTCTGCCGCATCACTGGAGCAGACTGCTGCCAGCATGGAACAGCTCACCGCCACCGTGCGGCTCAACGCCGTTAATGCGCAGCAGGCAAATCAGCTCGCCAGCAGCGTCTCTGACACCGCCGGCCGCGGTGCCGAAGTGGTGTGCTACGTTATGGAGAAGATGCAGGAGATCACGCAGAGTTCCAACCGCATCGCGGATATCCTTAGCGTGATTGACGGTATTGCCTTTCAGACTAATATTCTGGCGCTTAACGCCTCGGTAGAAGCGGCGCGCGCTGGCGAGCAGGGCCGGGGCTTTGCCGTGGTGGCGAATGAAGTACGTACGCTGGCAGGACGCAGCGCCAGCGCGGCGAAAGAGATCCGGACATTGATCAGCGAGTCGCAGACGCGGGTGAAAGAGGGCAGTGAGATGGCGACGCGCGCGGGGGCGACCATGGATGAGATCGCCGGTGAAGTGATGCGCGTAACGACGCTGATGAAAGAGATCTCCGGTGCATCTGACGAGCAGAGTCGCGGTATTGAGCAGGTCAATATGGCGGTGACGCAGATGGATGAAGCGGCGCAGCAGAACGCGGCGCTGGTGGAGCAGGCGGGAGCCGCCACCCGGCTGCTGGAAGCGCAGTCGCAGCAGCTGCAGGCCTCAATGGCGCAGTTCCGCATCGCCGCGGCGTAAGCGCAAACCATAAAAAACCCGCTCAGCGGCGGGTTTTTTTACTGTCCGGCACGGCTCAGGCGCCGTGGTTATCCGGATATTCGCGGATAAAGCGCTCAACATCATCGACCATCGCTTCGTTACCACAGAAGAACGGGCAGCGCTGGTGCAGCGTTTCAGGCTGCAGGTCAAGAATACGGTTTTTACCGTCGCTGGCTTTACCGCCCGCCTGCTCGGCGAGAAACGCCATCGGGTTGCACTCATACAGCAGGCGCAGCTTGCCGTTGGGATGGCTGGCGGTGCTTGGGTAGAGGTAGATGCCGCCTTTCAGCAGGTTACGGTGGAAGTCTGCCACCAGCGAACCGATATAGCGCGAGGTATAAGGACGATGCGTGTCGATATCCTCTTCCTGGCAAAACTTCAGGTATTTCTTCACGCCCTGCGGGAAGCGAATGTAGTTACCTTCGTTAATGGAATAGGTGTAGCCCTTTGCCGGATAGGTCATGCGCTCGTGGCTCAGGCAGAAAACGCCGAGCGACGGATCATAGGTAAAGGCGTGCACGCCGACGCCGGTGGTATAGACCATCATGGTTGAGGAGCCATACACCACATAACCTGCGGCCACCTGCTGATTCCCCGGCTGCATAAAGTCCGCTTCTGTGATCGGCGTACCGGGTTCACTGATGCGGTGATAGATAGAGAAAATGGTTCCGACAGAAACGTTTACGTCAATGTTGGATGAGCCATCCAGCGGATCCATCAGCACCACATATTTGCCATCTTCCGAGCCTTCAAAGATAACAAACTCATCCTCTTCTTCAGAGGCGATGCCGGCAACCACACCACGCGCTTTCAGGGCAGCTTTCAGTTTTTCATTCGCGAAGAGGTCCAGCTTCATCTGCTGTTCGCCCTGCACGTTTTCCACGCCGCTGGCACCCAGAATATCCACCAGACCCGCTTTATTAATATCGCGGTGAATGATTTTAGCGCCCAGCTTAATGGAGGAAATCAGCGCCGTCAGTTCACCTGTGGCGTGAGGAAAGTCGTGTTGCTTCTCGACGATGAATTCGCCTAACGTTTTCATAACACATTCCCTGAATCTACGATGGAGTGGCAGCAGCTGTAACAAACTGCCAACGTATGCGTACGCAGTTTAGCCGATTGAACTTTAAAAACCATAGTCCTAATCCGTTTCTTCCCTTCAGACTCGGGGTTACACTGTGCGCCGAACTTTCAGTTAATGGATCTATTTATGCGCATTCACATCCTCGGCATTTGTGGCACTTTTATGGGCGGCCTGGCTATGCTGGCGCGTTCGCTGGGACATCAGGTAACCGGCTCGGACGCAAATGTTTACCCGCCGATGAGTACGCTGCTTGAGCAGCAAGGCATTGAATTAACTGAGGGTTACGAGGCGTCGCAGCTCGATCCGGCGCCAGACCTGGTGATTATCGGTAACGCCATGACGCGCGGTAATCCCTGTGTTGAAGCCGTGCTGGAGCGCAACATTCCCTACCTCTCCGGGCCGCAGTGGCTGCACGATTTTGTGCTGCGCGATCGCTGGGTGCTGGCCGTAGCCGGAACGCACGGTAAAACCACTACTGCCGGCATGGCAGCGTGGATCCTCGAGGCGTGCGGCCTCGAACCAGGCTTTATCATCGGTGGCGTGCCGGGCAACTTCGACGTCTCGGCAAAATTAGGAAAAAGCCCATTCTTTGTCATTGAAGCGGATGAGTATGACAGCGCCTTCTTCGACAAGCGCTCCAAGTTTGTGCACTACTGCCCGCGTACGCTAATCCTCAATAACCTTGAGTTTGACCATGCAGATATCTTCGACGACCTGCGCGCTATCCAGAAGCAGTTCCATCATCTGATCCGCATCATACCCGGCCAGGGCAAAATCCTGCTGCCGGAACACGATCACAACCTGAAGCAGGTGATGGCGATGGGCTGCTGGAGCGAGCAGGAGACCACAGGCGAACATGGCCACTGGCAGGCGAAAAAGCTGACGCCAGACGCCGCCCGCTGGGAAGTCTGGCTGGAGGGGGAAAAAGTGGCCGAGGTGAACTGGGGGCTGGTCGGCGAACACAATATGCATAACGGCCTGATGGCGATTGCCGCCGCGCGCCACGTGGGTGTGAAACCGGCAGATGCGGGCGAGGCGCTCAGCAGCTTTATCAACGCGCGCCGCCGGCTGGAGCTGCGCGGTGAGGTCAACGGTATCAAGGTCTATGACGATTTTGCCCACCACCCGACGGCGATACACGCCACGCTGGCGGCGCTGCGCAGCAAAGTAGGTGGCAGGGCGCGCATCCTCGCGGTACTGGAGCCCCGCTCCAACACCATGAAAATGGGGGTCAGTAAAAACGATCTGGCGCCGTCGCTGGGCCGGGCAGACAAGGTCTTTCTGCTCCAGCCGCACCATATTCCGTGGCAGGTCTCCGACGTGGCAGACGCCTGTATTCCGCCTGCGCAGTGGAGTGCGGACGTCGATACGCTGACGGAAATGATTGCGAAAGAGGCGCAGCCAGGCGACTCAATTCTGGTGATGAGCAACGGCGGTTTTGGCGGGATCCATCAAAAACTGCTGGAGCGACTGGGACGCTAAGGCTGGGGCGTCCTGCAGGACGCCTCCGGAGAGCGTGCGGCCGGCAGGCCGCCTCTTACGCTTCAGCCAGCTCGCGCAGATACTGGAAGATCTGCCGGGCTGCTTTTGGCGTTTTATTCGCCGCCTTCTCTTTCTGCGCGTTGCGGATCATGCTGCGCAGCTGCTGCCGATCGGCCTGCGGATAGAGCGTGATCACCTCGGTCATCGCGTCGTCACCCTGATCGATCAGGCGGTCGCGCAGATGCTCCAGCTTGTGGAACAGCGCCACCTGCTGGTTGTGACGGTTTTTCAGCTTATCCAGCGCCTGACGGATCGGATCTTCATCGCGCTGGCGCAGCATTTTACCAATCAGCTGCAGCTGGCGACGGCGACCCTCTTTCTTAATACGCTGCGCCAGCTCAATCGCGTTGCGCAGATCCTCATCGAGCGGGATCTTATCCAGGGAGTTTTTCCCCAGATCAACCAGCTCGGCACCGAGGCGTTTTAGCTCTTCGGCGTCACGTTTAATTTCACTTTTGCTGACCCAGATAATCTCTTCATCTTCTTCTTCCTGATTATCCGGTACATCGTCGAGCCAGTCTTCGGGCTGCCTGGTCATCTCTTGGCTCCTTAAAAAAAGAGGCTAATCCTACCAGTTTATCGGGCGACTGCGAAATTGTTCTCTGAGTCTGATAGACTCAACAGATTCACACTTAAGATTAGACGGCAGGTCGATGAACGTATCTACTCAGGTTGCAGAACAACGTAAAGCGCTGGAACAGGCTGTCGCCCAGGCGCTGGAACTCGCTAAAGCTCACACCGATGGTGCGGAAGTTGCGGTGACAAAAACCACCGGCATCGGCGTCAGCACGCGCTATGGTGAAGTGGAAAACGTCGAATTCAACAGCGACGGTGCGCTTGGTATCACCGTCTATCATCAAAACCGCAAAGGCAGCGCCTCATCGACCGATCTCAGTCCCGATGCCATAAAAAGCACCGTGCAGGCAGCGATCGACATTGCGCGCTACACCTCACCCGATCCTTACGCTGCACCGGCAGAGCGTGAACTGCTGGCGTTTGATGCACCCGATCTTGATCTCTACCATCCGTGGGAGATCGACGCCGATCGCGCCATCGAGCTGGCCGCGCGTGCTGAACAGGCGTCGCTGCAGGCGGACAAGCGCATTACCAATACGGAAGGTGGCAGCTTCAACAGCCACGTTGGCATCAAAGTGTTTGGTAACAGTCACGGCATGCTGCAGAGCTACTGCTCCAGCCGCCACTCGCTGTCGAGCTGTGTCATTGCCGAGCAGGATGGCGATATGGAGCGTGACTACGCCTATACTATCGGCCGCTCGATAGACGATCTGCAGAGCGCAGAGTGGGTCGGTAACGAGTGTGCCCGCCGCGTGCTGGCCCGCCTTGCCCCGCGCAAGCTGCCAACCATGAAAGCACCGGTGCTGTTTGCACCTGAGGTCGCCACCGGATTGTTTGGTCATCTGGTTGGTATGATCAGCGGCAGCAGCGTCTATCGCAAATCGACGTTTCTGCTCGACTCGCTGGGCCAGCAGATCCTGCCCTCATGGCTGACGATTCAGGAGCAGCCGCATCTGCTGAAAGGACTCGCCTCGACGCCGTTTGACAGTGAAGGCGTGCGAACCGAAGCGCGCGATATTATCAAAGAGGGTGTGCTGCAGAACTGGCTGCTGACCAGCTATTCAGCGCGCAAGCTTGGCCTGCAGAGCACCGGCCACGCGGGCGGCATACATAACTGGCGCATTGCCGGTCAGGGCCACAGCTTTGATGACCTCGTTAAACAGATGGGACGCGGCCTGATTGTCACTGAACTGATGGGTCAGAGCGTCAGCGCCATGACCGGCGACTACTCGCGCGGCGCGGCGGGCTTCTGGGTTGAAAACGGCGAAATTCAGTATCCTGTGAGCGAAGTCACAATTGCAGGAAACCTTAAAGAGATGTGGCGCAATATGGTTACGGTCGGTAACGACATTGAAACCCGCAGCAATATACAATGCGGATCGGTGCTGCTGCCGGAGATGAAAATCGCCGGACAATAACGACATCGCTTCCAGAAAGCAGCCGGCAAGGCTGCTTTTTTTTTGCCCGATAATAATTAAAAGGAACACGTCATGCGTAAGCATTTAATTGCAATGTTGTCTCTGTCGTTACTGTTCTCTTCTGCCAGCGTGCTGGCGGCAGATCTTGAACAGGATATGGATACGCTGAAAGAGAACCTGAGCGTAGTGAAGAAAACGGATGACGCGCAGGAGATGCATACTGCGCTCGGTAAAATGCGCCAGGCCGCGCAGGATGCCAAAAATTCCACGCCGGACAAGCTGGAAGGGCAGCCGGCGGATAGCGCACAGATCAAAGATTATCACGCCGGTCTTGACGCACTGATTGCGCAGATTGACGTGGTCGACAAGCTCGCTCAGGCCAGCAAGCTGGATGAGGCAAAAGCCGAAGCGAAAAAACTGGAAGATATCCGCAATACCAACCATAAGAAATTCCGCTGATACTCGGGGCCAGCCTGCGTGCTGGCCCGCTTTACCGATCCTCCCCTGCACACTCCTCTGCAAATATATAACTTTCCCGCACGCCTGATGCATGCCAGCCGCTGGCATGCGCGATATGTGCTGTCTGCGATTTGACGCACCGCGCGTTGCCACATTTCCGTTTCAGGGTGGAAAAAGTGCGTCTCCACACGGCCGGACGGAACGCGTAGTTTGTTTTTTAACGCGAATTATCTGCCGTAAACAGGAGTAGAAGGGTGAGGAGTGATGCTGTCCCGCTGAACGCAGAAGCCGTTCAGGCGCTGGCGGATCGCATATTAAGTCAAATCGCGATCCTCTATACCGCGCACCAGATTAGCCCCACACCGGTGCAGCAGCAGATGCTGAATTCGCACGTTCAGGCGATGGCCAGCCGCTCGCTAAGCGGCGAGGCGCTGCCGGAGGTAGAAGCGGAGCTGTTTGATGATATTCCGCCTGACAGCCTGCAGCTGGCGCAACAGATCGTCGATCTGTTCGGCAATCTGCCGGTGGAAGAGGCCTGGCTGCTCTCGGTGCATATTGAAGTGGCGAAAAGTAACGACGCATAAACAGAGAGGAAGTGAACATGGTGACAGTAGTGATTGGCGATCGTCTGGGTAAAGGCCAGAAAGTGGCTGCCGGCATTGAAAAAGCGGGTGGACGCGCGGTGGTGGTGCCGGGCGTGGCAGCCGATATGAAGCTGGGTGATGTGATGAAAGCGGAAAACGCTGATTTCGGCATCTCTTTCTGCGGCAGCGGCGGCGCGGGTGCTATCACCGCGCAGAACAAATATGGCTACCGGGCGAAACATGGCATGCGCTCGGTAGACGAGGGCGTAACGGCGATCAACGAAGGGGCAACCGTGCTGGGCTTTGGTTTTATGGACAAAGAGGAGCTGGGCGAACGGCTGGTGCAGGCCTGGAACAAGAAGCACGGCAGCTGACGTATGAAACAGCACTATGAGACGCAGGTTATCGTGCAGGGGAAAGGCGATACCAAAGCAAAAGCCTTTGCCGATGCGCTCAGCAGCGTGCAGCAGCAGGTATTGCGCAACAGCCAGAAGCTGCTGCTGCGCATTGAGCCGCTGGATGTGCGGGTGCTGCACGCCAGGGTGCGTACCCGGCGGGAAAAATTTCTGTTTTTTTTCCTGGCGCGCGAGCGGCATCACTACAGCGTTGAACTGGAAATCAGCGTCAGCGTCACCGTTATCGATATGGAAAGCGTGACATTTACGGCGACACCCTGAACGCGCTGGTCTGGTCGTTATCCCGCCAGGAGAGCGGGCTTACCCGGCCCAACAATGACAATAAAGGGTACAACACTATGTTTCTCATCATTTTGTTTAAGTCGTTAATTATCGGCGGGCTGGTCGGCGTCGGAGTGGGAGCCGGCGCAGCGCGCATGTTCCACGCACCGGTCACACAGGGCATGGGTGCATTTCGTACCCTGGGCGAGCTTAACTCGTGTGAAGGCGACCCCGCTTCCCATTTCTCTTTTGGTCTCGGCTTCTTTTTTAACGCCTGGGCGTCCTCTGTGGCGGCTGGCTCCTTCACGCAGGATGTGGATCACCGCATTCTGCCGAACTGGGGTGCTGCGGCGCTGATGGTCAAAAATCGCAATGTGGCAGAGACGCTGCATAACCCGAAGCGTATGGCGATAGCGTGCGGCATCATCGGCATGATCGTCGTGGCTTTTCTGAACAGCACCGCCTCAGCCGTACCGGCTGCGCTGCAGGTGACGGCAGTCAAAGTGCTGGTGCCGGCGGCTAACCTGCTGGTAAACACCGTCATGCCGGTCATTTTCTGGCTGGCAGCCATCGACGCCGGCAAAAAATCGGGCTTCTGGGCCACCATCTTTGGCGGCCTGGCGCAGCTGATTATGGGTAATGCCGTACCGGGGCTGGTGCTGGGGATCCTGATTGGGAAAGGGGTAGAGGAGAGCGGCTGGAACCGGGTGACGAAAGTCATGATGGCGGCGATTGTGCTGCTGTTTGTACTGAGCGGCTTCTTCCGCGGGTTCGATATGAAACTGCTGCAATCTTTCCAGCTCGGCGTCCCTGGCTGGCTTGACATGATCCACAACAGCCTGAGCGGCAAATAAGGAGCCATCCATGAACGAACATGAAAATCGCGGCTTCTGGTATGCCGACTGGTCCTTCCCGATTTTTGTCGGTCTGCTCTCATCCGGCGTATTTGCCGGTACGCATATGTACTACCTCTACGGAATCGGCGCCTTTAACGAAGTGGCGTTTGTGTCGATGCTGCGCGCCGGCATGGAGACCGGCGTCTATGGCGCGGTCGCCGCGTTTGGCGCCAGCTTTCTGTTTGCCCGCATCATTGAAGGCTCGCTGGTCGGTATTCTGGATATCGGCGGTGCGATCCAGACCGGCGTCGGGCTGGGCGTGCCGGCGCTGCTGCTGGGCGCAGGCATTGTGTTTCCGGTCGCGAACTTTGCGGCTTCGCTGGTAACCGGTCTGGTGATCGGGGTGGCGATTGGTTACGTCATTATTCTGGCGCGCAAATTTACCATCAACCAGAGCGATTCCACCTATGGCGCCGATGTGATGATGGGCGCAGGCAACGCCTCCGGACGCTTTCTCGGCCCGCTGATTATCCTGTCGGCGATGGCAGCCTCCATTCCCATTGGCCTGGGCTCGCTCGCTGGCGCTCTGCTGTTTTACCTGTGGAACAAGCCGATTACCGGCGGCGCAATTCTGGGTGCCATGGTGCTGGGCGCGATGTTCCCGATTTCGCTGTAACAGGGCGGGCGCCATGAATGGCGGATGTAGGGGGCGCATTTATGCGCCCCTGGCCGCAAACGAGCTTACCTGTGGAACAAGCCGATTAACGGCGGTGCAATTCCGGGTGCCATGGTGCCGGGTGCGATGTTCCCGATTTCGCTGTAACAGGGCGGGCGCCATGAATGGCGACCCTGGGGTAAGGATGTAGGGGGCGCATTCATGCGCCTCTGGCCGCAAACGCAGTAAGGAGTAACCATGTTTGATCTGATTCTGCGCCGCGCACGACTGTGCGATGAGCAGCTGGTGGATATCGCTCTTCGCGACGGCAAAATCGCCGTCGTCGGCAACGTCACGGGCAGCGCGCAGCAGGAGCGCGATCTGGCCGGGCGCTGGTACGTCAGCGCAGGCTGGATAGACAGCCACGTACACTGCTATGCAAAATCGCCTGTCTACCACGATGAAGCGGACGCTGTCGGCGTTGCGCAGGGCGTCACCACCGTGGTGGATGCCGGCAGCACCGGCGCCGACCAGATTGATGACTTCCGGCAGCTGACGCGCCACGCCACCACCGACGTCAGGGCGCTGCTCAACGTTGCCCGCACCGGGATAGTCACCCAGAACGAACTGGCGGACATGCGTCAGATTGATGAAGCAGCGGTGGTGCAGGCGGTCACGCGCCATCCCGGTTTCATTGTTGGTCTGAAAGCGCGCATGAGCAGCAGCGTGGTCGGGGAAAACGGCATTGCACCGCTGATCCGCGCCAAAGCGATCCAGCACGCTGCCGGCGATCTGCCGCTCATGGTACATATCGGTAACGATCCGCCGGCGCTGGAGGAGATCGCTGAGCTGCTGACCGCCGGCGATATCATTACCCACTGCTTTAACGGCAAACCTAACCGCATTCTCTCCGCGCAGGGTGAGCTGAAAGCGGCGGTCAGTCAGGCGCTGGCGCGCGGCGTCACGCTCGATATCGGGCACGGCAGCGCCAGCTTCAGCTTTGCGGTGGCGCGACAGGCGATCGCCCGCGGCATTCTGCCCGATACCATCAGCTCCGATATCTACTGTCGCAACCGCCTGCACGGGCCGGTACACAGCCTCGCGCACGTGATGTCTAAGTTTCTTGCGCTGGGCATGACGCTGCCGCAGGTGATCGCCTGCGTGACAACCCAGGCAGCAGCGGCGCTGCGCCTCAGCGGCAAAGGCGATCTGACGCCGGGCAGCGATGCCGATCTGACTATTTTCAGTGTGAATCAGGAGACCCGTCCATTTACCGATGCAGAGGGCGAACAGGTGGCGGGAGAGCACCATTTTTTGCCGGTGGCTGTGACAGTGGCAGGCCAGTGGCATCTGACCGAAGAGGGAAAGCGTCATCATGTCTTCAGTTTATGAAAAATATCACCTGAAACAGGTGATCAACGCGTCAGGCCGTATGACTATTCTGGGCGTCTCGACGCCGGCACCGGAGGTGGTGGAAAGCGTCAGCTATGGCCTGAACCACTACTTTGAAATGAAAGATCTGGTGAACCATACCGGTGACTACATTGCCGGACTGCTGCAGGCAGAAAGCGCCGTCGTGGTCTCCTGCGCCTCGGCGGGTATCGCTCAGTGTGTGGCCGGGGTCATTGTGAAAGATAACGCCTGGCTGCTGGATAACCTGCACGCGGCGCCGCTCACGGTTCCGCATGAGATCGTCGTGCCTAAAGGGCACAACGTGAACTACGGCGCGCCGGTCGGCACCATGGTCGCGCTGGGCGGTGGCCGGCTGGTGGAAGCGGGCTACAGCAACGAGTGTTCCGCCGCGCAGCTGGCAGCGGCGATCACGCCGGCTACGGCAGCGCTGCTCTACGTAAAATCGCACCATTGCGTGCAAAAAAGCCACCTCAGCGTGGCGCAGGCGGCAGAAGTCGCGCAGCAGCATGGCATCCCGCTGATTGTGGATGCGGCGGCAGAAGAAGACCTGCGCTGCTACTACCAGATGGGTGCTGACCTGGTGATCTACAGCGGTGCCAAGGCGATAGAGGGTCCCTCCAGCGGACTGGTGGTAGGGCGCAGCCGCTGTGTCGAATGGGTAAAACGGCAGAGCAACGGCATCGGTCGTGCGATGAAAGTGGGCAAAGAGGGGATCCTGGGCCTGACGCAGGCCATTGAGCGCTACCTGTCGCAGCCAAAAACCAGCGGCAGCGAGATGGTTCAGCACATGACGCCATTTATCGACCAGCTTAACCAGCTGCCGGGCGTCACCGCGCGGGTGGTATGGGACAGCGCCGGGCGCGATATTGCGCGTACAGAGATCCATTTCGATGAAGCGCTGACCGGCTGGGCAACCGGCGATCTCGTCCAGGCGCTGAAAAACGGCGACATCGCTATCTATTTTCGCGGCTATAAGGCAAACGAAAGCATTATCGAAGCCGACGTGCGCAGCGTTACTGCCGCGCAGCTGCAGACTATCTTCAGCCGTATTGACGCGCTGCTGGCAGAAAGGAACAACGCATGAAGCTGACCCCCGATTTTTATCAGGATCGTCTCTGTCTCAACGTACTGGCGGGCTCAAAGCAGAACGCACGCGACATCTGGCTGGCAGCAGAAGGGCATGTGCTGGTTGGCGTGCTGTCAAAAAATTATGCCAGCCACGACGCGGCGCTGGCTGACATGTGCGATTACGCCGCGCTGATTGATAACGCGCTCTCTATCGGTCTCGGGGCCGGCGATCCGCGTCAGTCTGCTATGGTGAGCGAACTGGCAGCGGTGCTGCAGCCGCAGCATGTCAATCAGGTGTTTACCGGAGTCGCGACCAGCCGTGCGCTGCTGGGACAGTCGCAGACGGTGGTAAATGGTCTGGTCTCCCCCAGCGGGACGCCAGGGAAAGTGAAGATCTCAACCGGTCCGCTAAGCTCGCAGGCGGCGGAAGCGATTGTGCCGATCGACAGCGCCATCGCCATGCTGCAGGACATGGGCGGCAGCTCGGTAAAATTTTTTCCGATGGGCGGTCTGAGCGCGGTGGCGGAGTATCGCGCGGTCGCAGAGGCGTGCGCCCGGCGCGATTTCTGGCTGGAGCCCACCGGCGGTATCGATCTGCATAATTTTGCGGAGATCGTGCAGATCGCGCTGGAGGCGGGCGTCAGTAAAGTGATCCCGCACGTTTACAGCTCAATTATCGACAGCGCAAGCGGTGAGACGCGCATTGACGATGTGCGCCAGCTTCTGGCAACGTGCAAGGCACTGCTGCAATAACTTCGTTACGGGTGAGGCTTTGTGAGATTTCCTAATCAGCGTCTGGCGCAGCTGTTTGCCGCACTGCAGCATGAAACGCTGCCGCAGGATGAGCTGGCACGGCGTTTCTCGGTCTCTACGCGCACGGTGCGCACCGACATTGCGGCGCTGAACGCGCTGCTGGAGCAGCACGGCGCACAGTTTGTGCTGGCGCGCGGCGCCGGCTATCAGCTGCAGGTGGCCGACGCGGCACGCTTTGATTCGCTGCAGCAGCAAAGCAGCGCGCCGCTGCGGGTGCCGCGCACCTCGCAGGAGCGGGTTCGCTATCTGCTCAGCCGCTTTCTTACTGCGGCCTGGTCACTGCGGCTGGAAGATCTCTCGGAAGAGTGGTTTGTCAGTCGCGCCACGCTGCAGGGGGATATGGCAGAGGTGCGGGAGTGGCTGGGGCGCTATCATCTGCATATCGAAACTAAACCGCGCTACGGCATGAAGCTGTTTGGCAGCGAGACGGCTATCCGCACCTGCCTTACCGATCTGCTGTGGCAGATCGACCAGGAGACGCCCGACAGCCCGCTGCTGAGTATTGAAGTACTGCGCAGTGATATGCTGACGCAGCTGCAGCCGCTGCTGCAGCACTGCCTCAGCCGTTACGCTATTCGTCTCAGCGATGAGGGCGAGCGCTACCTGCTGATCTACTGCGCGGTAGCAGTACGCCGCATCAGCGAAGGCTTTCCGCTCAGCGATCCGGGCGCAGAAGAAGTAGGCGAAGAGGTGCGTGAGGCGGCGCACGCGCTGGTGCATCAGCTGCGACCGCTTACCGGCAAAGCCTTATCGCGGGCGGAAGAGAACTGGCTGCGCGTCAATATCGCCGCGCGTCAGATCCAGGCGCTGGAGCCAAGCACCATCAATGCAGATGACGCTGACGCGCTGGTGAGCTGGCTGCTGAGTTATATCAATACGCATTATGCCTACCAGCTGCAGCACGACGAGCAGCTGCGCGCCGATCTGCTTACCCATATCAAATCGATGATCACCCGGGTGCGCTATCAGATCCATATTCCCAATCCGCTGCTGAGCAACATCAAACAGCACTATCCGCTGGCGTGGGATGTGACGCTGGCCGCCGTCAGCAGCTGGAGCAAATATACCCCTTATACGCTGAGCGAAAATGAGATTGGCTTTCTGGTGCTGCATATTGGCGTGGGGCTGGAGCGGCACTATGACGTTGGCTATCAGCGCCACCCGCGCGTACTGCTGGTGTGCGATAGCGGAACCTCAACGCTGCGGATGATTGAGGCGCTGCTGCTGCGCAAATATCCGCAGCTGGTGGTCACCGCCCGGCTGACACAGCGCGACTACGCGCTGCGGGAGCGGATTGAAGAAGATTTTGTTATCTCTACGGTGCGGCTGCATGAAAAGAACCGGCCGGTGGTAGTGATGTCGCCCTTTCCGACCGGCTTTCAGCTGGAGCAGCTCGGCAAGCTGGTGCTGGTGGACCGCACCCGGCCGTGGATGCTGGAAAAATATTTCTCCGCGCAGCATTTTATGGTGCTGGATCAGCCGCTGACGCAGCAGGCGCTCTTTCAGCTGCTGTGCGATCGCCTGCAGGAGCAGGGCTTTGTTGCAGCAGACTTTTATCCATCCGTGGTTGAGCGTGAAGCGATTGTCAGCACGCTGCTCGGGGATGGCATTGCGTTGCCGCACGCGCTCGGCCTGCTGGCGCAGAAAACCGCGGTCTATACCGTTATTGCGCCGCATGGCGTCAGCTGGGGTGATGAGACCGCCTGCGTGATCTTTCTGCTGGCTATCAGCAAACGTGAATATGAAGAGGCGATGGCGCTCTACGATCTGTTTGTCACCTTTTTGCGCGAACGTGCCATGCCGCGCCTGCGGGAGTGCCGTGACTTTGACCATTTTAAAACCGTGGCGATAGAGTGTCTGGGCCGCCCCTGACTAGGCCTGATTGCGCTTAGCCAGCAGCTTCGGGATTTCACGCAGGCACCAGGCTTTGGCTTCACCCATGCTGTCGCGACGCCAGGCCATAATAATATCCACTTCCCGCGTATACTCAGCGCTGACCACGCGCAGCCGGCCCTCGGCAATATCTTTCTCTACCATCGGATAAGGCATGGTGGCAACGCCCAGTCCCGCCAGCAGCGCCCGCCGCTTGTCATCCATGCTGCTGACCGTAAGACGCTGCTGCTTATCCAGCAGCTGTACCGTCAGCACCGGACGTTCACGCGCCGTGTCAGCGACGGCAATGCCGCGATATTTCACACGCGTGACTTCCGAAAGCGGCTCTGCCTCCTGATGAATAGGGTGGTCAGGACTGGCGACATAGACGCTCATAATGGTGTAAAGCTTGCGGGTATTGATTTCGCTGGAGGCGCGGAAGTGCAGGTCAGGTGCGATGACGATATCCGCCCGGCCCTGCTCCAGACGTTCCCACGCGCCCGCCAGCACTTCAGTGATCAGAGATATCTGCGTGTTGGCTTTTTCTGACAGCTTGCTGACCAGCGGAAACAGCAGGTCGGTGGGGATGAGTGCCTCCGCTACGATAGTCAGCTGCGTTTCCCAGCCGCGCGCCAGCGCTTCTGCGTCGGTGGTGAGCTTGTCTGCGGCCTCGAGCAGGACGCGACCGCGCTCCAGCAGCATCCGGCCAACGTTAGTGAATTTGGTGCGATGACCGGAGCGATCGAACAGCACCACATCCAGCTCCTCTTCCAGCTTCTGCATGGTATAGCTCAGCGCAGAGGGAACGCGACCCAGCTCATCTGCCGCGGCGGCAAAGCTGCCGCGCCGGTCAATCGCATCCATCACCCGTAACGCTTCTAACGTTAATGCACGCTCTTTAGCCATACTGATTCTCTGTCAGTAAATTTGAATATGCCAGGCAGATTAACTGGCTAACATTCCGCCGTCCAGCCTTTTACCATAAACCGATTAAGCCTGCAGTGAGCGTCTCCTGCAGTGCACCGGAGGTATAGCATGATGACAACCCGCTGCGCGTCCGCATGTGGCCAGGCTGATTTTGGCTGGTTGCAGGCGCGCTATAGCTTCTCTTTTGGCCACTATTTTGATCCCAAACTGATGGGATACGCCGCGCTGCGCGTGCTGAACCAGGAGGTGCTGGCGCCGGGTGCCGCTTTTCAGCCCCGCACCTATCCGCAGGTTGATGTGTTGAATCTGGTGCTGCAGGGCGAGGCGGAGTATCGCGACAGCGAGGGACAGCGCCTGACCGTACGGGCAGGTGAGGCGATGCTGCTGTCTGCGCGGCAGGGCGTAAGCTACAGCGAGATAAACCTCAGCAAAGATCGGCCGCTGACGCGCCTGCAGCTCTGGCTGAGCGCCTGTCCGGAGCGGGAAAACCCGCTGCAGCAGCGGATGACGCTCAATGGCGCATCGCCGCTGCTGCTGGCCTCGCCTGACGGGGCAGACCAGAGTTTGCAGCTGCGTCAGGATGCGAGAGTGTATCAGGTGACGTTAGCGCCGGGAGAGGAGCAGATTGTGCAGCTGCGCGGCGCGCGCGCGTATCTGCAGTCGATTCACGGCACGCTGGATGTGCGCAGCAGCAGCACGAATCAGCAGCGGCTGCAGTGCGGCGACGGTGCGTTTATTCGTGATGAGCAGCAGCTTATTCTGCAGGCAGAGACGCCGCTGCGTGCGCTGGTGATCGATTTACCGGCATAAAAAAGGGCGGCCAGCGCCGCCCTCACAGTAAGAATGAAGATTATTTCAGAATGGTAAAGGCGGTTGTCACGTGCTTCACGCCGCTGACCCGGCTGGCAATATCTGCCGCCGCCGTGGCTTCTTCCTGCGTGACCAGTCCCAGCAGGAAGACTTCCCCGTTTTCCGTCGTCACTTTCACGTTAGACGATTTGACCTGATCGCTGCCCAGCAGCTGCGAGCGGATCTTGGTCGTGATCCAGGTATCGGAAGAAGAGGTGCCAAGGCTGACCTTCTCTCCGGTGCGGATCTCATTGTAGACCTCTGTTGCGCCGTCGACGCCCATAGCGATCTGTTTGGCACGGCTGGCGAGATCGGCAGACGGTGCCTGACCGGTCAGCAGCACTTTGCCCTGGTAAGCGGTAACAATGACCCGCGCCTGCTTCTTAATCTGTTCATCTTTTGCCAGCGCGTTAGAGACGCGCAGCTCCAGCGTACCGTCATCAACCTGCGTACCCACGGTGCGGGGGTCAGTGGCGGTTTTGGTGGCAACAGCGGCACCGCCGGCAACCACTGCCACGCAGCCCTGCAGCAGCATGGCCGTTAACAGCAGGGCGATAGCGTTCAATGCTTTCATGTAAGCTCCTTCAGTCATTCCTGGTGGGGAAAGAGGGTGTTATCGATCAAGTCGCACAGGCAGTTCAGCGTCAGCATATGCATCTCCTGAATGCGCGCACTGTGATGAGAGGGAATGCGGATTTCCACGTCGTGAGGGCCGAGCAGGCCAGCCAGCTCGCCGCCGTCGTGTCCGGTCAGCGCGACAATAGTCATATCGCGCGTCACTGCCGCCTCAACCGCTTTAACGATGTCACGGGTATTACCCCGGGTTGAGATCGCCAGCAGCACATCACCCGCCTGACCCAGCGCCCGTACCTGTTTGGCGTAGATCTCATCATGCAGCCGATCGTTGCCGATGGCGGTGAGCATAACGTTATCTGCGCTCAGCGCCAGCGCCGGCAGGCTGGGACGCTCGGTTTCAAACCGGTTAATCATGCTGGCCGCAAAGTGCTGCGCATTGGCCGCTGAGGCACCGTTACCGCAGCTGAGAATTTTATGACCATTCAGCAGCGACTGCACCAGCGTCATCGCGGCGCGGGAGATCGCATCCGGCAGCGCTTCGGCTGCGGCAATCTGCGTCTGAATACTTTCAGTAAAACACGCTTTAATTCTGTCCTGCACAAGACCACCTGGTTCTATTCATCGGCATTAAAAGCAGCGGGCAGCCACGTCAGTTCGCGCCCGGTAATGGCAATGATGTCAAAACGGCAATTGACCGTCTCAAAACTGCCGCCGCGCGTCAGCAGCCAGAGCGCCGCTGCCCGCAGCAGCTTCTGCTGTTTCTGACGCGTCACGCTGGCGGCTGCTCCGCCGTAGCGCGCATCGCGCCGGTAGCGCACTTCTACAAATACCCAGCAGTCGGCTTCGCGCATAATCAGGTCAAGTTCACCTCCGCGAAAGCGGACGTTACTGGCGACCCACTTCAGCCCGGCGCGCTCCAGATAGTGACGCGCCTGCTGTTCATGCTCCGCGCCGATACGCTGGCGGTTTACTGTACCGGAACGACCTGTCCCTGGCGATACTGGTTCCATGCCAGCTTCCTGTTGATGACACAATCCGTGTCGGCGCTCAGCTTACCGGTGTTGCCATCAATGGCAAAGCCGGCTACCTGCCGCATTTGGTTAAACTGCGTTGCCAGCGTCCAGGCATCGATGCCCATCGCGTAGAGGCGCACCAGCGAATAGTCGTTGTTAAACGTCTTCGCTGCCTGCTGCATCAGGCCAGGGTTAGCGCCGGAGAGCAGCGGAATATCGCTGTACTGCAGGCCTTCCATCTCCAGCCGGAAATCGGGACCGGCGCCCGCCTGCGCGCTGCGCGAGCTGGCATAAAGCGCCGTGCTGTTGCGGCTGCTGGTGCGCATGGCGATCATCGGTTTGATCAGCTGCAGCTCATTCTGGCTGGCGACGATGTAAACGGCGTCCACGCTACCGCCACTGCTGTCAGCCGCCGGTGCCGGGGTGCTACTCTGCGGCGCCGGGATCGTCAGGCCTGCAATGGCCACGCTTTGCGGCTGCTCCATTTGTACCGTCAGCGGCGTGCCGCTCAGCGCAATACCGGCTCCGCTGTTAATGCCCTGTTTCAGCTCGGCCACGCCACCAAAGCGCTGCTGCAGCACCGTGGCACCACCCAGCTGCTGCCACTCTTCTGCAAACGCTTTTCCGACCCGGTCGCCATAACTGCTGCGCGGCAGCAGCAGCAGCGGCTGGCGCTTGCCCTGCTCATAGATATGGTGCGCTGCATCACGCGCTTCGTCTTCAGGAGAAAGCGCAAAATAGCAGATATTCGGATGGTTCTGGATCTGTTCCGGCTCGTTTAGCGCCAGTACGTTGAGCGGGGTCTGGCTGTTTGCTACTTCTTCCACATGATTTTTCAGCAGAGGGCCAACGACCAGCGTGGCGCCATCCTGCTGCGCCTGCTGCATGACCTGAGCGATCGGCTGGCTGCTGGTATCGTACACTTTAATCTGTGCGCTGCTGGCGGCTGGCTGAGAGGCTGGTGCAGCAGGCTGCTGCTGCGTGTTCTCCTGCGCAGGCATGCTGGCGGCCGCCGGGCTAACCACGCTGTTGGCCGCTCCGCTATCCGCTGTCGCGTCCGGCGCAGGCTGGGCAGTGGCGCTTTCCGGCGCGCTGCTCTGTGCCGGGGCAGCCGCGCTCAGCACGCCATTTTTTGCATCGTTAAAGCCTTTCTGAATCGCATTCGCAAACACCTGCGCCTGACCGTTCAGCGGCAGCAGCAGGGCGATGGTGCTGGTGGAAGCCTGGCTGAAGTTTTTGACCTGGCTGAGCTGCGCTGGCAGCGTTTTTGCCGCCGGGTTTTGCGGGTAGCGCGTCTGCCAGTCGCTAATGGCCGCCTTCAGCATCTGCGGATCCTGGCTGTTAGCGTGCCAGGTATTGAGCAGATCGAGCCAGCCCTGCAGGGTATTTTCATCGGCATTGATGACAACGCTGTTAAGCTGGTCCTGCGTCAGCTGGGTCAGCGCCTGCCAGGTCGCGTCGATGTTACTCTGGTGTTCGTCACCTTTTAAGAGCGGTTCCTGCGCGATATAGGCGCGCAGCAGCGCCAGCGATGGCCGGTTCTGCGCCGCGGCGATCTGCAGTGCGTAGTAGCGTACCTGCTGATCGGAAGAGAGATCGGCTACCTTAATCGGGCTGAGCTGCTGCTGAGCGCCGCTGTAATTCTGCTGCGCAATCTGCAGCTGCGCGCGCAGCAGCTGCAGCTCCTGCTGCTGCACATCAGAGAGCTGCTGCGGCAGCTGGCCAAGCTGCGTTTGTGCCTGAGGATACTTTCCTTCCTTCAACAGGGCACGGATGGCAAGTAATTGCCAGTCGGTCTTGCTATCATCGCTGCTTTGCTGTGCCTGCTGCAGATAATAGTCAGAGCGTCCGGTTGCGGGCCCCTGAATATTGACGTTAGAGGTTTGCTGCGGACCCTGACCGCTACAGGCGGCCAGAATCAGCCCGGCGAGAAGAACAGGTACAAAGCGTCCTGCTTTACGACGTACGACTTTTGAAGGAAGCATACTGTATCCAGTGATGTTTTTTTCTTGATGCTCAATATTAAATCGGCAATTCGGATGAGACAATGAAACAACTCGATCGGGCAGAGATTTCTGCCAGTACGCTCTATATCGTTCCTACCCCGATCGGTAACCTGGGTGATATCACACAGCGTGCGCTGACGGTGCTGGCGAGCGTCGATCTCGTTGCAGCGGAAGATACACGTCATACCGGGCTGTTGCTACAACATTTCGCCATCAATGCGCGACTGTTCGCACTTCACGATCATAACGAACAGCAGAAAGCGGATGTGCTGCTGGCGAAGCTACAGGAGGGGCAGAGTATCGCCCTGGTCTCCGATGCCGGCACGCCGCTGATCAACGATCCGGGCTACCATCTGGTGCGTCGCTGCCGCGAGGCGGGCGTGCGCGTTGTGCCGCTGCCTGGCGCCTGTGCAGCCATTGCAGCATTAAGCGCGGCGGGATTACCGTCCGATCGATTCTGTTACGAAGGGTTTCTCCCTGCGAAAAGCAAAGGGCGCTGCGATGCACTGCGCGCGCTGAGCGAAGAGCCGCGTACGCTGGTGTTTTATGAGTCGACCCATCGACTGCTGGATACGCTGCAGGATATGGCAGCCGTATGGGGCGCAGCGCGCTATGTGGTACTGGCGCGCGAGCTGACCAAAACCTGGGAGTCGATCTATGGCGCGCCGGTGGGAGAGCTGCTTGCCTGGGTGCGGGAAGATGAGAACCGGCGCAAGGGCGAGATGGTGCTGATTGTTGAGGGACATAAGGCAGATGAGGAGGCGCTGCCAGCCGAGGCGTTGCGTACGCTGGCGCTGCTGCAGGCGGAGCTGCCGCTGAAAAAAGCCGCTGCGCTGACCGCGGAGATCCACGGCGTGAAAAAAAATGCGCTGTATAAATATGCGCTGGCGCAGCAAGAAGAGTGACAAACGTGGTCAGATCGCCTATTATCCTGCGCCGAAGCTGACCAGACAGTCGCCGCTTTGTCGTCGTCCCTTTCGGGGGAGACAGGCAGAGGGGAGGAAAGTCCGGGCTCCACAGGGCAGGGTGCCAGGTAACGCCTGGGGGGCGCAAGCCTACGACCAGTGCAACAGAGAGCAAACCGCCGATGGCCCGGAAACGGGATCAGGTAAGGGTGAAAGGGTGCGGTAAGAGCGCACCGCGCGGCTGGCAACAGTCCGTGGCACGGTAAACTCCACCCGGAGCAAGGCCAAATAGGGGTTCACATGGTACGGCCCGTACTGAACCCGGGTAGGCTGCTTGAGCCAGTGAGCGATTGCTGGCCTAGATGAATGACTGTCCACGACAGAACCCGGCTTATCGGTCAGTTTCGACTTTTCAAATGAAAAGCCCCGCCCCGGCGGGGCTTTTTGTTTTGTGAGCCGCGAGTGCAGGTATTTCCGTTTCTCTCTGCGGCCAGGGGCGCATGGATTCAGCCAGGGACGCATGAATGCGTCCCCTACATCTAAACACCCCGGGGCGCAAGAATGCGCCCCCTGCGGTTATGCGTAGGGGCGCCATTAATGGCGCCCGTTTCGTATGCAGGTATTCGGTTCGCGGTTGTTTGCGGCCAGGGGCGCCATTAATGGCGCCCGTTTTACATCCGATTAACCGCGGCCGTGGGGTTCATCCCAGTCAAATGCCGGACCGAGTGAAATCACGCCGTTCGGGTTGATGGTTTTATGGCTGCAGTAATAATGATGGCGGATCTGCGGCAGATTCACCGTCTCTGCAATACCGGGCATCTGGTAAATATCGCGCAGAAAGCCATTCAGATTGCGATAGTCACTAATGCGGTGCCTGTCGCACTTGAAGTGAGTAACATACACCGGGTCAAAGCGTACCAGCGTGGTCCACAGGCGCAGATCGGCTTCAGTCAGGCGATCGCCGGTGAGATAGCGATGCTGTCCCAGGATCTGCTCCAGCCGCGCCAGTGAATGAAACAGGGCGGTAACGGCTTCATCGTAAGCGGCCTGAGAGGTAGCAAAACCGCTCTTATAGACGCCATTATTGACCGTATCGTAAATCCAGCCGTTAAGTTCATCGATCTTATCGCGCAGATCGGCAGGATAGTAGTCGCCGGCTCGTGCGCCCTGTGCATCAAATGCGCTGTTGAGCATGCGGATAATGTCGGCCGACTCATTGCTGACAATGGTGTGCTGCTGCTTGTCCCACAGCACCGGTACGGTCACGCGGCCGCTGTAGTGCGGATCGGCATGCAGATAGAGCTGGTAGAGAAATTCATGCTGATACAGCGTGTCGCCGGTTGCCTCCGGAAAGCTGTCATCAAACGTCCAGCCGTTCTCCAGCATCAGCGGATGAACCACGGAAACCGATATCATCTCTTCCAGCCCTTTAAGCTTGCGCATCAGCAGCGTGCGATGCGCCCACGGGCAGGCAAGTGAAACGTACAGATGGTAGCGATCGCGCTCTGCTGCAAAGCCGGACTTACCGTCAGGGCCGGCGCTGCCATCAGGCGTGATCCAGTTACGCCACGCTGACTCTGAGCGTTTGAAACGCCCTCCGGTTGACTTTGTATCGTACCAGGTATCGTGCCAGACACCCTCAATCAGCTGTCCCATATGCCCTCCATAGAAAAAAGGGGCGAGGATGATCCTCTGCCCCTGTATTCAGTATATCTGCTGTAAGCTACCTGCGCGCTTAACGGGCGGCGGCGGGCGCCATGCGCTGGCGGATCAGACGATCAATACTCCAGGCGCCTGGTCCCACCAGACCCAGAACCAGGAAACCGCCAGCAATGCTGAGGTTTTTCATAAACATCAGCTGGTTTACGCCTTCTGCAAAGTTGCTGTGAAACAGAAATGCGGTCAGCAGAGTAAAGCCTGCGGTAAACAGCGCGGTAAAGCGCGTCAGGAAACCAAACAGAATAGCCAGGCCGCCACCCAGTTCCAGCAGGATCACCAGCGGCAGCATAAAGCCCGGCACGCCCATGGCCTGCATATACTGCTCAGTGCCGGCATAAGCGGTAATTTTGCCCCAGCCGGCCGTAATAAACAGAATAGTCATCAGTACACGCGCGGCTAACAGTCCTGCATCTTCGAATTTTTTCATCATCTACTCCAGCGTAATTTTGTGGCAGGCTGAAAACCTGTCCGTTAATTTCCCGCTGCAACGCAGATAAACGTTCACCGGGCTGATGGAGAGAGATAATAATCGCGGCGCGAAAGGGTTGTAAGCAAGATAAACTGTCGAAGTTATTCAGGAATTCTGACGAAAAAAAACCGGACCTGCTGGTCCGGTTTTTTATAGAGCGGTTAGCGCCCCGGCATGGATGATTTAATCATACGCCAGGTGCTCCACAGGCCGAAGCCGCGTTTAACGAGGCGCAACAGCCGGTTAGGGCTGCGTACTGACCAGATAGCCAGCGCGCTGCTTCCTATCGCCAGATAGCGGCGACAGCTTACCAGCGTCAGCCAGCCGCGGTCATAGCGGGCTGTACTTTCCAGCCAGTCACGTCCTGCTGCGCTTAAATCGAGCCGCTGCTGCTGAACCGTATTAAGGAGTTCATGAATGCGGGCTTCGCGTTCATGGCGACTGCTCATGAGCGGTCCTCCTCCAGTAGTTTACGATCGGAATCGAGCTCTTTACGGGTATGACGCAGCAGCGTCGACTGACGCGATTTACGCAGCGTCCACAGACCGAAAATCAGCGCAAGCAAAAACAGTACGCCTGTGGTCACTCCGATCGCCATCAGCCGGTATTGCGCGTCAACCGCCCAGATGATCAACACCATCAGACTCATCAGCCCAAATGCCGTAAACAGCATGGTCAGGCCAATCATGATCAGCATCTGGATCAGATTGGCTTTCTCTTCTTCCAGCTCAACAACGGCCAGCCGGACACGCGTCTCGACCATACTGACCAGCGTAGTTACCACGCGCTGACCGATGTTAAAGACCCCTTTGCCCGGGCCGTGGCTTTGCTGAGAATCGTTCATATCAACGACGCGAAATCAGAATGCCAATCAGCACGCCCACGGCTGCGCCAACGCCAACGCCGTGCCACGGATTCTCACGCACATAGTCTTCCGCTTTCTCTGCGGCTTCACGCGTGGATTTGGCAATACGCTCACCGGAATCGCCCAGACGCTCGCGTGAACTTTCCAGTGCGCCGCGCGCTTTATGACGCAGGCGATCCAGCTCGCTGCGGGATTTGTCTGCAGAGCTGCTTAATACTTCTTCCAGGGTGTCGGCCAGATTTTTCAGTTCGGCGCGCAGATGTTCAGATGTGGTGTCTTTAGCCATGAGAGTTCTCCATTACTTCAATTATTTATGTCCGATTAGTAAGGCTCTGCAGCAAGCTTTTTCAGCTCCTGTCGTGCCTCATCCAGCTTGCGTTCACGTTTTTCAATTTTGTCTTTGTCATCCCTGTCATCGCGCGCTTTCTGCAGCTCCTGCTCGCGCTCGGCCACCTTGTTCTGCTGCGACTTCAGACGCTCTGAGTGCGCTGATTTCAGCTGCCGATCGCTGCAGCTGGCGCGAACTTCTGTCAGCGCCCGTTCCAGTCCGTTTACCCGGCGCTGATTATCATGCTGTTTTGCCATCGCAATCTCATGCCGGATATCGCGCTCTTTTTGCTGACACAGCGACTCTGCCGCCAGCAGAGAGCCAGAGCAGGAGATAAGCATGGCACCCAGAAGAAATTGTTTCATCACGTTCACACCTTCCATTGTTGATGAACTGCCGCCTGCCAGACAGGAGCGTATCCCGGCGTCGCGTCGGCTTGTGCTAACGTTAAGCATAGTCAGCCGGGGCAAAAATTCAAAAAAGACGAAGAGATAGCGGAGAAAAAGTATCGTCTGACCGCAGGTCAGACGATCGGATTAGCTGTAGGTCGGGGGATTGGCGTCGCGCGGTTGCTGTGAGGCCTGCGGGCCTGCGGCCACAACAAAACCCTGTGGTAATAAGCGGCGTAATACCTTCTGCGCCGCCAGACTCTGTTCTTCATCTTCAAAGTGGATCACCAGCGCATCGCCTGCTGGCGTAATACTTTTAATGCGCACGCCCTGGGCAGAGAGCTGCTGATAAAGATAAAAGCCATCCGGCAGATTGGTGCCGCTATGCGCCACGCGAATTTGTACCACGGTTTCATGTTGCCACAGCAGTGGAGCAGCCCCGGCCGCGAGCAGCAGCAGCAGGCCGCCGCACAGCCACGGCAGCAGCGGTCGGGTAAAGAGACGTCCTGTTTTCATTACTGCGCTTTCCCGTTTTGTCCTGCCTGACGCTTACGCCACAGTACGACCAGCGAGCCGATCAGGCCGATGACCAGCAGCGCCAGCGGCAGCATCATCAGAAAAAACATCAGCTCATCTTCGTAACGGCGAAACAGCGGCGTTTTTCCTAGTGCAAAGCCAAGTACGGTCAGGATCAGTACCCACAGGAAGCCACTCATCCAGTTAAAGAACTGAAAGCGCGCATTACTCAGGCCAGATAACCCTGCAATGGTGGGCAGCAGCGTACGTACAAACGCAATAAAGCGCCCAATCAACAGGGCAGAGAGCCCGTGACGATGGAACAGGCTGTGGGCGCGCTGGTGATATTGTGCCGGCAGGTGTGAAAGCCATTTCTGTACGGTAGGGGTATTACCCAGCCATCGCCCCTGGATATAACTTACCCAGCAGCCGAGGCTGGCACCTGTGGTGAGAACCAGCAGCGTCAGGGGAAAACTCATTGTGCCTTTGGCAATCAGCACGCCGACAAGGATGAGCAGGCTGTCACCGGGCAGGAAGGCGGCAGGGAGCAGGCCATTTTCAAGGAACAGAATCATGAACAGTAAGCCGTAGATTGCCCACACCAGCGTGGGGTCAGAGAGCATTTCATAATCCTGCTGCCACAGGGCATGCAGCAGTGCTTTCAAAATATCCATCAATCTTTCCCGAACATCATTGTTAAACGAGCCCATCAGGGGCTAAAGCGCAGGCAGAGGTGAGTTATACATTTTGGGTATGCCACCTGCGCAGGGGTCCGTATCCATGCGGCTATGCGTGTTAAATCAGCGACTTTCTAACGCCCTTGTCGCAAACGGTAAAAAAAGGGCGATAACTGTAACAAATACTTCCCAATTCAGACAGTGCATTATGTCCGTTGTAGTGGAGTTTTACCCTTTGCTGCCAGGAGTAAAAGGAGCTTTACACGAGCTGACACTATTGCAGATTATCTGACCCCGTCTGCAGGTTCAGAATGTACAAACGTGGCCGTTTTTACGCTGTTCGGCTTAATCAGGCGGCCTGCGGCAAACAAGTTGCAGTTACGGGCAGAAGCCGTGTGATGTAGCGTAACGTTGCGCCGCCACCGCTTAGTATTTTCCAGATATGGCAACATTGCCAGTTTATGGCAGCAGTTTGTTACATGAGGCAGAAGGGAAGGATGGCAGCACAGCGGCTATGAAAGCGCGCGGCGCACAGTGTGCGCCGCAGAGGAGAGGTCAGGTCGCGGCGCCGGGCTGGCGTTCCGCTTCTGCCTGGCAGACAGCCGCAGTAAACAGAATGTCGGTTGAGGAGTTCAGGGCCGTTTCTGCTGAATCCTGCAGCACACCGATAATAAACCCAACGGCCACCACCTGCATGGCCAGGTCGTTAGGAATGCCGAACATATTGCAGGCCACCGGGATTAACAGCAATGAGCCACCCGCTACGCCGGAGGCACCACAGGCGCACAGCGTGGCAACCAGGCTTAGCAGAATCGCTGTCGGTACATCGACATTGATGCCCAGCGTATGCACCGCAGCCAGCGTCAGTACGGTAATCGTAATAGATGCGCCCGCCATGCTGATGGTCGCACCCAGCGGAATTGATACGGAGTAGGTGTCTTCATCGAGGTTGAGTCGTTTTGCCAGCGCCATGTTCACCGGGATATTGGCGGCCGAGCTGCGGGTAAAGAAAGCCGTCACGCCGCTTTCACGAATGCAGGTAAATACCAGTGGATAGGGATTACGCCGGATTTTCTGATACACCAGCAGCGGGTTCACAATCAGTGCCATGAACAGCATGCAGCCAATCAGCAGGACCAGCAGGCTGCCATATTCCCACAGCGCCCCAAAGCCGGTAGAGGCCAGAATGGAGGCGACCAGGCCAAAGATGCCCAGTGGCGCGCAGCGGATCACACAGCGTACGACCCAGGTTGCCGCGTGTGAGGCGTCATTTAAAAAATCTTTGGTGCCGGGACTGGCATGACGAAATGCAAGGCCAAGGCCCAGCGCCCAGACCAGAATGCCGATGTAGTTCGCGTTCATCAGCGCTTCGAACGGATTAGCCACCATGCTCATCAGCAGGCCATGCAGCACCTCGGTGATCCCGGAAGGCGGCGTAATTGTCGTGTTACCGGCGGCGAGTGACAGCGTCTGCGGAAAGAGGTGGCTGAAAATCACCGCGATCATCGCGGCAAACAGGGTGCTGAGCAGATAAAGCATAATGATGGGACGGATATTGGTTTTCTGTCCCTGCTGATGGTTAGCAATGGACGCGATGACCAGCACCAGAACCAGCAGCGGCGCGACGGCTTTCAGTGCCCGGACAAAGAGTTCACCCAGCAGGCCGGCGGCTAATGCGGCATCGCGCGACAGCCACGCCAGCGCTACGCCAGCGACCAGGCCTACCATGATTTGTTTGACCAGGCTGCCTTTAAACAGCACGCCTGCCACTCTGGAAAGGTTATTTTGCATATCGTGATCTTTTACTATCGGTCATGAGTGTGGTGCGCGTTTATTCCGCGCCAGAGGGTTTGCCCGGCGGAGTATAAGGAAAAGTGCTGGTGAGAAAAGCGATAATTCCGGCTTTGCGTGCGGGATCGATTTTTCAATCTGCTAAACAGAGGAAGTGTGACAGAGATAAAAAAGGGAAAGTTTCATTGAGGCGAAATAAAGCAGGGGCGATTTACGCCCCTGCAGAAGATTATGGCGAGATGCGCCGGCGGTCATTTCGCCGGTTAACCCAGGCGTTGATCAGCAGCGTTCCACCCAGAATAATGCCCACCACGCTGAGTGAGACAGCGACCGGAATGTGGTAAAACTCGACGATGAGCATTTTGATGCCGATAAACACCAGCACGATAGCCAGCCCATATTTCAGCATAGAGAAGCGCTCAGCCACATTCGACAGCAGGAAATACATGGCGCGCAGGCCGAGTATGGCAAACAGGTTAGAGGTCAGCACAATAAAGGGATCGGTGGTTACCGCAAAAATAGCCGGAATACTGTCGACAGCAAAAATCACATCGCTGAGCTCGACCATAATCAGAACCAGCAGCAGCGGGGTGGCAAACAGTACGCCGTTACGGCGAATAAAAAATTTCTCACCCTCCAGCGAATCGGTCATGCGCAGATGCTGACGCAGCCAGCGCACCACCGGCTTATCACCCACGGCCGTGTCATCCTCGCGCGCCAGCGCCATCTTAATGCCGGTAAACAGCAGAAACGCGCCGAAAATATAGAGGATCCAGCTGAACTGCATGACCAGCCAGCTGCCGGCAAAGATCATGATGGTACGCAAGACAATGGCACCCAGCACGCCGTAAATCAGGACGCGCCGCTGCAGCTGGGGCGGAATAGCAAAGTAGCTGAACAGCATCAGCCAGACAAAGACGTTATCCACCGCCAGCGCTTTTTCCAGCACGTATCCGGTCAGGAAAGCGAGCGTCTGCGTAGTGGCAACCTCGCGCCCGGCGTGCGTATCGAGATACCACCAGAAAGCGGCAGCAAACAGCAGTGAAACGGAAACCCAGATCAGCGACCAGATAGCCGCCTGTCTGAACGACATAGTTTGTGCGCCGCGCCGGCCCTGCAGCAGCAGATCGATCGCCAGCATAATCAGCACAACAACGGTAAAGCTGCCCCAGAGTAACGGTGTGCCTATCGATTGCATAATGGTGTCCTGTGCGAAAGTTAAAAAAAACGGCTCCGTCAGAAGACGTAAGCCGCTTTCATTATGCTGCAAGCGCTCCTCGCCTTCCGGCAAGGTCTCACTTACAACACAGAATCACTTCCGGGTTGCCTGACGACCGGATGCGCTACACATCGTAATGACGATCAATCAGCTGACAAGTTACTCCCCTTTGCTTAGAAAAAAATAGCGCAGCCGCACTCCGATGCAATGCAGGACCAGTCATATTTAGCAATATTTACACTTCCTGGCGATCGGCGGGAAATATCACGCCGGTCTGCTGGCGGATGGTGGTCAGCAGCGCTGCTGTCAGCCGCGAAATTTCGAGGCCAGGGTGTGCGGTCTGCTGCGTTTCCACCAGACTGGCAAACACCTCTGCTTCATAGCGCATCGTATTGCTGTGCTGCGGCTGCGTCAGATTCTGCTCAACACCGCTGCGTGGCAGTAGCCGCAGCTGCTGGCACTCTGCCAGTTTCTCAATAAGCAGCGAACCCTCCTCTCCCTGAATTTCGCTCGGAATAGCGGAGTTGCTGACTTTGGAGTGCAGCAGAGTGACGTCGAACTCGCCATAGTGAAGTATCACGGTGCCGTGCGCATCTGTGCCGCTCGCCAGCAGCGTGGCTTCAGCCGTGACGCGCTGTGGCGCCCCCCACAGCGTGACGGCAGCAGCGAGGCAGTAATAGCCGATATCCATGATGGAGCCATTGGACCAGCGCGGGTCAAACGTATTCGGGTTTTCACCGGCAAGATAGCGCGGGTAACGGGAAGAGTACTGACAGTAGCTGAACAGCGCCTTACGCAGCGTGCCCAGCTGCGGCAGGGTGCGCTGCAGCTGCAGAAAATTAGGCAGGCTGGCGGTTTTAAAGGCTTCAAACAGCACAACCTGATGCTGTTGAGCGCAGGCGATCATCGCTTCGGCTTCACGCAGCGTGGAGGCCAGCGGTTTCTCGCAGATCACATGCTTACCGTGAGACATAAACAGCAGCGCCTGTTCGCAGTGCAGTGCATTCGGGCTGGCGATATAGACCGCGTCGATATCCTGGCATGCCGCCAGAGCCTCCAGTGAGGTGAACGTGAGCGGACAGGCGTAATCTGCGGCAAAGGCGTCAGCCTGCTGCTGGCTGCGTGAATAGACTGCGCTGAGCGTAAACCTGCCGCTCTCATGTGCTGCGTCAATAAACTGACGGGTAATCCAGTTGGTGCCGACAATGGCAAAGCGAATCACAGGTCTGCTCTCCTGACAAAATAAAGCCGCAGGGTAGCACGCGGCGGCAGGAAACCTGCCGGCACTATTTGATCCTGCGATCCGCATTCCAATATAGTGAGCCCCTGTGTCTGAAAGCCTGCGAACGGGAGAGCCGGGTGAGCGGAAGCAAACATGCATTAAACTGGACCACGCTGCTGATCGCCATTCCGGTGGGGCTGATGGCCTCGCTGGTGACGCTGGCGTTTCGTGGCATTATCGATGTGATTAACCAGCTGCTGTTTAACAGTGACCATGAGATCACCGTGGCGATGCACGTCTGGCCGTGGATCTTCTGGCCGCTGCTGGTGGGCGGCGGGGGCGTGCTGGCGGGCTGGTTCCTGCGCTATGCCGTCGCAATTGAGCAGCAGCAAACGGTAAAAACAGACTACCTGGAAGTGATTAACGCCAGGCTGGATGCCGTGCCGACGCGCACCTCACTGTTTCGCGCGCTCTCTTCAATCGCCAGCATTGGCAGCGGCGCTTCAATCGGTAAAGAGGGGCCGATGGTACAGCTCTCAGCGCTCAGCGGCAGTCTGCTGGGACGCTGGCTGCCGGCATCGCTCAATCTGCGCAACAGCGACATTGTCGCCATGGCGGCAGCAGCGGGCCTCTCCTCGGTTTACCACGCGCCACTTGCCTCGGCGATCTTTGTTGCTGAAATTGCTTTTGGTATTTCAGCCCTGCAGCGACTGATCCCGCTGATTGTCGCCTCTGCGGTGGCGGTGATGACCATGTGGGCGCTGGGTTTTCGCAATGCGCTTTATCCGCTTGCCGATACGCTGTTTCAGATGGATGGAGTGAGCCTGCTGATGACAGTGCTGATTGGTCTGGTAGCAGGCGTTGCCGGCTGGCTGCTGATCGCGCTGATTGGCCGTAGCCGGCGGCTATTCAGCCGCGTGCGATCGCTGCCGCTGCGGCTTGGCGCAGGAGGCGTCGCTGTCGGCCTGCTGGCGCTGCTCTCCACGGATATTCTCGGCAACGGCTATGAAGTGATTGTGAAGATCATTGAGGGGCACTATGTCATCACCGGACTGCTGCTGCTGCTGCTGCTCAAAACCCTGGCGACAACCCTCTCCGTAGGCTCAAATGCCGTCGGCGGACTGTTTACGCCCTCGCTGCTGATTGGCGCCCTGCTCGGGGTGATTCTGGCGCAGAGCGCAGCCGCGCTGCAGCTGCCGGTGGGCGATACGCTGCTCTATGCAGCAATAGGCATGGCCGCCGTGCTGGCCGCTGTCAGTCAGGCTCCGCTGATGGCGATGCTGATGGTACTGGAGATGACGCTTAACAGCAGCCTGCTGTTTCCGCTGATGATCGCCTCGGTCCTGGCTTCAATGGTGGTCTACCGCCTGCAGTCCGCCAGCACCTATCCGGTGGTCAGCCATCACCTGAGCCGTTCTGAAGCCTGGTATGATTTTGACCATATGCGTGTCGACCAGCTGATTATTCCCGGTGCAGCGCTGCAGCCGGAAGAGTCGGTCGGACAGGCGCTGGCGGTCAGCTCGCTGAAGCGTGAACGCTATGTTTACGTACTGAATCAGGCGGGGCAGTTTCTGGGCGTGGTCTCCATTCACGAGATCTCGCGCAAGGTACTGGCGCAGGAGATCACTCTGGACTCGCCGGTCAGCACCGTCATGGATAGCAACTTTCCCTGCATTTTTCAGGGACAGAGCATGCGCGAAGGGTGGGAGGCATTTTCACGCGTGACGCTCGAGCGGCTGCCGGTGCTGAATAATCCGCAGGAGCGTCGTTTTATGGGCGCCCTGACCAAAACCAGTCTGATTCAGAAAGCACAGGAGTTTCTTTAAGCTGCGTTGCCGCGCATCGCCTGATCGGTCATCCACAGGCGCGCGTCAAATTCCAGCTGATGATAGTCAGGCTCCATATGGCAGCAGAGCTGATAGAACGCTTTGCTGTGATCTTTCTCTTTGAGGTGGGCGAGTTCGTGCACCACAATCATGCGCAGGAAAGGCTCAGGAGCAAGGCGGAAAAAGGTGGAGATGCGGATCTCCGCTTTAGCTTTCAGGTTGCCGCCCTGTACGCGGGAAATGGCCGTGTGCAGCCCCAGCGCATGCTTCATCACTTTGATTTTATTATCCCAGAGGATTTTGCTTACCGGAGGTGCGCTGCGCATATAGCGATTTTTTATCGCCTGCGTGTAGTCATACAGCGCGCGATCGCTGACCACATCATGCGTCTCGGGATAGCGCTGCTGCAGGAACGCGCCTAATCGCTGATGATCAATCAGCATTTGCACCTGTTCGAGGATATTTTCAGGGTAACCCTGCAGATAAATTAATGACATTGGGATTCCTGACGAAAGACAGTATACTGCGCCCCCCTTTTCAGGGCGAAAATTGCGCAAAGTGTACCACGCCGGAGATCCCATGAGCCAACTTGAACTGACCCATAGCACCCTTACGCTGGAGCGCTTTCCGCCGATGCGCGAAGAGAGCCCGTTACAGGCGTGGGATGCTGCCGATGAATATCTGCTGCAGCAGGAGCTGCCGGAAGGTCCGGTGCTGGTGTTCAATGACAGCTTTGGGGCATTAACCTGTGGCCTGCAGGATCGGGAGATCTGGCACGTCAGCGACTCCTGGCTGAGCCAGCAGGCAGCCAGACAGAATCTGCGCTTAAATGGTTTGTCTGACGATCGCATTCACTTTATTGACAGCCTGAGCGCGCTGCCTGCGGCGCCTGCTGCTGTCTTAATCAAAATTCCCAAAGCGCTGGCGCTGCTGGAGCATCAGCTGCGTGCGCTGCGCAGCGTGGCCACGCCAGAGACGCTGATTCTGGCGGCAGCCAAAGCAAAAGATATTCATAACTCCACCCTGCAGCTGTTTGAGCGAATTCTGGGTGAGAGTAAAACGTCGCTGGCCTGGAAAAAAGCGCGTCTGATCTACAGCCGTTACAGCGCCCCGGCGCTGGCTGAGGCGGCGGACACTACCGTCTGGCCACTCGATGAGACGCCTTACCAGATCCATAACCACGCCAACGTCTTTTCACGCACTTCGCTGGATATTGGCGCGCGGCTGTTTATGCAGCATTTGCCACACAATATTGAAGGCGAAATCATGGATCTCGGCTGCGGCAACGGCGTGATTGGCTTAATGGCACTGGAGCAGAATCCGCAGGCTGAGGTACTGTTTTATGATGAATCTTATATGGCGGTCGCCTCCAGCGAGCTGAACGTCAGGGTTAACCGCCCGCAGGATCTGTCGCGCAGTCAGTTCCGCGTTAATAATGTGCTGAGCGGCTTTCCCTCCGACCGGCTGCATGCGGTGTTGTGCAATCCGCCGTTCCACCAGCAGCATGCGGTTACCGATCACCTGGCGTGGCAGATGCTGCGCGACGCAAAGCGTTGCCTGCAGTATGGCGGTGAGCTGCGCATCGTGGGCAACCGGCACCTCGGCTATCACCAGAAGATGAAGAAGCTGTTTGGTAACTGCGAACTGGTGGCGTCCAGCGCCAAGTTTGTGGTGCTGCGCGCGGTCAAACTGCGCTGATCACAGACTCAGCGCCAGCGCGGTAGCCTGTGCAATAGCCCGCCGCGCGTCCAGCTCCTGCGCCACATCTGCGCCGCCGATCACCCGCACCGGTTTGCCGCGTGCGGTCAGCTCGTCAGCCAGCAGGCGCAGCGGCTCCTGACCGGCGCAAACCACAATATTATCCACGGCCAGCGTGACCGGTTTACCCTGGTGACGCAGATGCAGCCCTGCATCGTCAATGCGCAGATATTCCACATCCCCCCACATCTCTACGCCGTGCGCCTGCAGGCTGGCGCGGTGGATCCAGCCGGTGGTTTTCGCCAGGCCCGCTCCGGGCTTCCCGCCTTTACGCTGCAGCAGCCAGATTTGCCGGCCGGGAGAGGGTGGCCGGGCAGGAACAATGCCGCCGCGCGCCTGCAGCGTGCGATCGATTCCCCAGCGCTGGTAAAAATCCTCTGATGAATGGAGTAAATAGGCGGCCGTATCAAAACCGATGCCGCCTGCGCCGATAATGGCGATGCGCTGACCCACCGGTTTTTTATGGCGCAGAAGATCCAGATAGCCGATCACGCTGGCATGATCGATGCCGGGAATAGAGAGCTGACGCGGCGTTACGCCGGTAGCAATGATAATTTCATCCGCGTCTGTCAGCTCTTCGGCACAGACCCGGTGGTTAAGCCGCAGCGTCACCTTCGCTGCCGCAAGCTGATGGCGGAAGTAGCGCAGGGTTTCGCTAAACTCCTCTTTACCCGGGATCTGTCGGGCGATACCAAACTGCCCGCCAATCTCCGCCTCCGCTTCATAGAGCGTTACCTTATGCCCGCGCTGAGCCGCCTGCAGGGCAAAAGCCATGCCTGCCGGACCGGCGCCAACCACAGCCAGCTGCTTCGGCTGCGTGGCTGGTACAGCCGGCATCAGGGTTTCGTGGCAGGCGCGCGGATTGACCAGGCAGGATGTCACGTTGCCTGCAAAAATCTGATCGAGGCACGCCTGGTTACACGCAATACAGCTATTGATAGCTTCAGGCTGACCCTGCGCCGTTTTGGAGACAAACGCGGCATCCGCCAGAAATGGCCGTGCCATTGAAACCATATCAGCAGTCCCGTCGCGCAGCAGGGCTTCAGCCACGTCAGGGTGGTTGATCCGGTTGGTGGCAATCACCGGTACGGATACGCGTTCGCGCAGGTGGCGGGTTACCCAGGCAAAGCCGGCTCGCGGGACACAGGTGGCTATCGTCGGGATGCGCGCTTCATGCCAGCCAATACCGCTGTTGAACAGCGTCACGCCACACGCTTCCAGCGCTTCAGCCAGCATCAGCGTTTCATCCAGCGTGCTGCCGTGCTGCACCAGGTCGAGCAGCGACAGCCGGAAAATAACAATAAAGTCTTCGCCTGTGGCGTGGCGTACCGCCTGCGTCACTTCACGGGCGAAGCGCTGCCGCCGCTGCACATCGCCTCCCCAGGCGTCAGTGCGCTGGTTAGTCTGCGCCGTCAGAAACTGATTAATCAGATACCCCTCGGAGCCCATGATCTCTACGCCATCATAGCCCGCCTGCTGTGCCAGACGGGCGCAGCGGGCAAAATCGGCAATCGTCTGTTCAATTTCTGCTTCGCTCAGCGCATGCGGAGTAAAAGGATTAATAGGCGCCTGGAGTGCGGAAGGGCCTACCAGCGCACGCTGATAGCTGTAGCGTCCGGCATGCAGTATCTGCAGCGCGATTTTTCCGCCCTGCGCATGGACCGCCGTCGTGATCTGACGATGCCAGCCGCACTGACTTTCATCGGTCAGCATCGCACCACCCTGTGCCACCACACCCTGCGCATTCGGCGCGACGCCGCCGGTTACAATTAGCGCCACGCCCTCGCGTGCGCGCTCAGCATAAAAAGCGGCCAGTCGCTCCGCCCCGTCAGGGTGCTCCTCCAGTCCGGTATGCATTGAGCCCATCAGAAAACGATTTTTTAACCGGGTAAATCCCAGATCGAGAGGCGTAAATAAGCAGGGGTAGTGCTCGATCATGATCGGGTACTCGAAAGTGGTCGGATGAGTTAACTCTAACGGTAATCGCGCATGATGGAAGAGGGGGACGCTGAGCTTGTGAGAGACGTCAAAAAAAGCAGGGCGGCAGGTTACGTACGAAGTATCAGCTTGTCTTCGTTACGCACGGGAAGGACCGGCGCGCCCTGAAAGGGCCAGAGTACAGGGCTAATGACTTAGCACTTTTTATATATCATCATGGATTCCTTTTTCCGGAAACGCCGGGTAATTATCAGACCGCGGCAACCTGTGTTCATCGCAACTCGCCTGAGTTTTAAATATTATAGCGGGAAAGTAATCTGGAAATAAGTCTTCAGATAGAGTCAGACAGAGAATTTATCATTTTAACCGCTATTTTAATGTTATTAATGATGCTTGTTAATCATAGCGCGCAGCTGAATGGTGCGATCGGATGAGTGATATATTTATTGCGCGCCAGCCCGCACAGTTAGCGGCAGCCAGCAGCCGGGGCGCCTCTTTTTCTGGATGAATTATCCTTTATTTTATTAGTGAAGCAGTTAATTCCATATCTTAATAATTTTTTATTTATCGGTTTTATATAATTACCTGAATAATCACATTGTGAAGGTGATTTTCCTGCTATTACCACTGAGTTAACTGAAAAGGTTAAACGATATAGCCCTTTTACCTGTCATATACTTTTAGAGGAGAGGCAGATTGGATTTAAACACTCAGCCAGTCCGTATTGCTGTTCTTGACGGTCATCCTATGATTCGTCTGGTTTTTGAGCTATGTCTGAAAAACCATCCCGATATTCACCTTGTTGCTGCCTGGTCTTCCGGCAGCGAGCTTTTCAGCGCGTTAAGTACGCACAGTGTTGATGTTCTGATTCTGGATTTCCTGCTGGGCGAGCGTGAAATTGATGGTTTGACGCTAATAAAGCAAATACGTAATCACTATCCGATGCAGAAAATGCTGGTTTTAACCTCTGCCGAAAGCCCGGCGGTAGCAAGAATGGTACTCCGGGCCGGCGTAAACGGGTTTATCGGTAAAAGCCATCCCTTTGAAGAGGTACTGGCGGCGGTCAGATCCGTTGCTGAGAATAACCTGTTTTTAGCCACGCACCTTGCTGAAGAGATCCAGACGCTGTATGCCATTTCCGGAAAAAAGGCGGACGATGATTTCTGTATCAGCTGTAAGCCGGTTCTTCACGAAAAAATAAGATTATTAAGCCCGCGTGAAGCAGAAGTGATCCGCTGCTTTCTTGATGGCATGAGCGTTTCACAGATTGCGGCCAAGTTCAGACGAAGCCGGAAGACGGTAAGCGGACAGAAGCAGTCGGCGCTGAAAAAGCTCGGCGTCCGTTCAGATTCGGAACTATTTAAATATAGCCGGGAGCTGCTGTCAGCCCGGTAATCGCGCAGGGCGGCCGCGCCCGAGCGCAGCAACCTGATAGCCAGTTCACGTTCCCGGTAACATCTTTTCTGTAACATCGTTCTGAGTGATGTTCATCACAGTTTTATCCTGTTTAACCCGTTTTTATAGTCGTCACATCATCAGACTCACAGGATAAACATGAATATTGAAACGCAATCCTGCGTTATTACCGGCAAAAAGCAGGTCAGTGTCGCACAGCAGCAGGTGCAATGGGATGGCTCCGGCACGCTGGTGCGCATTACGCGCGGCGGAATCTGCGGCTCCGATCTGCACTACTACCAGGAGGGAAAAGTGGGCAGCTTTGCGCTGCAAATGCCCATGATACTCGGGCATGAAGTGATTGGTTACGTCATTGAAAGCGACGATCCCCGCCTGCAGCCGCAGCAAAAAGTGGCTATCAATCCGGCTAAACCCTGCGGTGAATGCAAATATTGTCAGCGCCAGCAGGAGAACCAGTGTACCGCCATGCGCTTTTTTGGCAGTGCAATGTATGTCCCGCACGTCGATGGCGGATTTACCCGGCACAAAGTGGTGGCGAGCAGCCAGTGCGTGCCTTTTCCACAGGATGCCGATGAAAAGGTGATGGTGTTTGCTGAGCCGCTCGCGGTCTGCATTCACGCCACGCATCAGGCTGGCGATCTTACCGGTAAGCGTATCTTTATCTCCGGCACCGGGCCAATTGGCTGTCTGATTGCCGCTGCCGCGCAGGCGCGTGGTGCTGCAGAGGTTGTCTGCAGCGATATCAGTGAACGTTCGCTGGAGATGGCGCAGCAAATGGGTGCCACGCAAATAGTTAACGCGGCAAGCGGCGATTTCACCGGCTGGATGGCGGATAAGGGCTACTTCGATGTTGCGTTTGAAGCGTCCGGCCATCCGGCGTCACTGCAGCGCTGCCTGGAAGTTGTGTGTGCCAGAGGCACGGTGGTGCAGGTAGGAATGGGCGGCGCATTTCCTGATTTCCCCCTGATGACGCTGATTGCCAAAGAGATAAATCTGACGGGATCGTTCCGTTTTACGCATGAATTCAATACGGCAGTTGAGTGGCTGGCGCAGGGCGTTATCAACCCGCTGCCGCTCTACAGCGGGGAATACCCGCTTCAGGATATCGATGCGGCGCTGCAGTTTGCCAGCGATAAAACCCGCGCGGCAAAAGTTCAGCTGACTTTTTAGGGAGATACTATGAACGCACTCTTTTCTCTGGCCGGCAAGCGTGTACTGCTGACCGGTTCAGCACGCGGTATCGGGTTTCTGCTGGCGCAGGGCCTGGGTGAAGCCGGCGCCGAAGTGATTATTAACGCGACCACAGCTGAAGGGGCAGAGCGCGCCGCCGCCGCCCTGCGCGAGCAGGGGATCGTCGCCCGGGCCAAAGCGTTTGACGTAACCGATTCCGGCGCGGTGCATCAGGCGATCGATGAAATTGAAGCACAGTGGGGCGCCATCGATATTCTGGTAAATAACGCCGGCATCCAGCGTCGGCGGCCTTTTCTGGAGTTTCCTGAACAGGACTGGCACGACGTAATTGCGGTAAACCAGACCGCCGTGTTTTTTGTCTCGCAAAAAGTGGCGCAGCAGATGGTAACGCGCCAGCGCGGCAAAATTATCAATATCGGTTCAATGCAGAGTGAGCTGGGCCGCGACACCATCACGCCTTATGCGGCCTCTAAAGGGGCGGTCACCATGCTGACGCGGGGAATGTGCGTCGAGCTGGCGCGCTACAACATTCAGGTTAATGCGATTGCGCCGGGCTACTTTGTCACCGAGATGACGCAGCCGCTGGCTGACGATCCCGCGTTTACCGGCTGGCTGACTAAGCGTACGCCTGCTGCGCGCTGGGGTAAGCCGGAAGAGCTGATTGGTGCCGCCATCTTTCTGGCCTCTGCCGCCTCAGATTTCGTTAACGGACATCTGCTGTTTGTCGATGGCGGTATGCGCGTAGCCGTGTAGTGCGTGGCCCGAGAGCCTGCCTGGCAACATTTTAAACAGTGGAGATTCAGAAGGAAGCGCCAATCTCGCCGCCTGGAGCCGCGGCTCTGCTGACGTTTAGCGCGCTTATCCACGGGCCGGCTGCTCACAGGGCAGCAAAGCGATTAACGACGGCGGATCCACGAAAAGCGCGACTGGTATCCACTACTGAAGTGGGTATTGCGCCGGTAGCTGGATCCCGCCTCGGCCATACAGTAGGTACATACGTTGACCGCATCAATCTGTGCCGGCCCGAGTCCGCGCTCTAGCAGGATGCTGCGCGCCAGCCCGGGCAGGCTGAACCACGCCCCCTGCTGCTGCGCCTGCGCCTGCGCACGTACCGCCTGCGGATTCACGGGTTGCTGATGCGTCCACTGCAGCGGCGGCAGATCGCTGCGCTGCTGCATCTGGCGGATACGATCCTCGCCCAGCTCATAACAGCAGGGGCCAATGGCCGGACCGATAGCGACGCAAAGCGTATCGATACTCGCGCCGCTTGCCAGCAGGGCATCCAGCGCGCTTTGCAGAATTCCGCTAAGCGTGCCGTTCAGCCCGGCATGGATCGCCGCCACCTGCTGCTGCACGGGATCGGCAAACAGCACCGGCAGGCAGTCGGCAGTATAAACCGCTACCGGACGGTTATCTTCAGCAATCACACCGTCAGATTCACAGCTTTTTGGCGGCCGGTTTTGTCCCGATAACACCACGCGGGCGCCGTGACGCTGATGTCCGTAAGCGGCAGCCTCAGGTGCAGGCAGACCCGCAGGCTGAAAGGCATACTCCAGCCATGTCAGGCTATCCAGCAGCGCTGAACGCGGACCGCAGATTTTACTCTCCATACTTCTCTCCTGTGACCTGAACGTAACCGGCGACTGCGCACAGCTTACGTTAACCGGTACGTTTTTACAGCGCTCCGGCAGATATCTTTCTCATCACGGCTAACGTCATGCGTTCAGCTTATAGCTGCCCGTATCACAGCGCTGTGTTTCACGATGGCCTGCGCTGAGATTGCCGGGCAGAGCCGGAGTAACTGCATAAAAGAGTGGAACGGTAAATAATTTGACCACTGAAAAAACACCCGGCGGCGCAGGGGATTACGTTTTACCGTCAGAGCCACGCATATTTACATTTTGCGTTAGCTGCCAGGCGCTGGCGGCATTTCATGATATATAACCTGATTTTACGCCAGCGATGAGTGGATAATTTTGATGTTTTCCGGGTAATACAGATTATTGCGCTAAGCATTAATTTTAATAACTAAGAACTATCCTGGTTATAGTGCGATTATTAGCCAGCGCGGTGCGCGCTGCTGCCAGATAATATGTATATTTTTGTCAGCCAGCTTCTTGCGTTATTTTTTATAGATTTTTATCCATTGAAATATAATCGCTTTAACTAATTATCCTCTTTTAAATATGCTTGCTTAAACTGACTTATTAATTACCTTTCCTGACTTTTATTTTACAAAACGGCTGCCGTCCCGCGGCGTTAAATAATAAAGATGCAACTTAAATCTTAAGCGGCTATAACCAATTTTTGTGAGGTGAAGCTGCTTTGTCTCCGCTGCGGAGGTTTACGGCCTCCTGCTCAGAGGGCATTTATTATCTGCAAATCAGATACGCAGGCATAAAGAGAAGATGATTGTGATGATACAAAAACCGTTATCAGTGAAATATCGCGGCGCCGTTTTACCCTGTCATGAGCACCGCTCAGGCTATGTTAAATACCCTCTGCGTCATCTGTACCGCAATCAGCTGAGGAGCATGTGCCATGAACGTTAAAACACTGCGGCAGGATATTCCGGCCGGGCTGATGGTATTTCTGGTGGCGCTGCCGCTTTGCCTGGGCATTGCTCAGGCCAGCGGTCTGCCGCCTTTCGCCGGTCTGCTTACCGGTGTAATTGGCGGGCTGCTGGTAACCGCGCTGAGTCCGTCGCGCTTTGCGGTCAGCGGCCCGGCAGCAGGGCTGGTAACGATTGTGGTGGCGTCCATCCAGACGCTGGGCAGTTTTTCTGCTTTTCTGACCGCGCTGATTCTGGCGGGTGTCCTGCAGTGCCTGCTGGGCCTGCTGCGTGCCGGGCGGTTTATCGCGCTGGTGCCCGGCAGCGTAATTAAAGGCATGCTGGCCGCAATCGGCATTTTGCTGATTATGCAGCAGATCCCTGTGGCGCTGGGCGCAGCCGGAGAGGGCGGGCTGGGGGCGCTGATGTCAGGCAATGTCGCGTTCTCAGCCAGTGCTATTGGGGTAGCAGCCGCGGGCCTGCTGACGCTCTGGCTCTGGACCACGCCGCTGGTTAAGTCAGTCAGGGTGCTCAGCTGGATCCCCGGTCCGCTGGTGGCGGTGCTGATTGGCTGTATGGCAACCTTCGCCGGAGATCGGCTCTTTCCGGCGCTGGGCGACGGGCTGCCGCGTATCACGCTCCCTGCCTTTGACAGCTTTTCCGCGCTGGTGGCTGAGCTGGAAACGCCGGACTGGCTGGCGTGGCAGAATCCCGCCGTCTGGGTGGTCGCGATCACGCTGGCGCTGGTCGCCAGCCTGGAGACGCTGCTCAGCCAGGAGGCGCTGAAAAAACTGCGCCCGCAGTATCCGGCTCCTTCGCCTGATAAAGAGATGTTTGCGCAGGGGATAGGGAACTTAACGGCAGGGTTACTGGGCGCAATGCCGATTACCGCCGTTATTGTTCGCAGTTCGGTTAACGTCAGCGTCGGTGCACAGAGCAAACTCTCTATTTTGATCCATGGCGTGCTGCTGCTGGTCTGCGGCCTGTGGTTCAGTTCGCTGCTCAACGCGATCCCGCTGGCCAGCCTGGCCGCTGTGCTGCTTTACACCGGCTACAAGCTGGCGACGCCGCGCCTGTTTGCTGAGCAGATCCGGATGGGGTGGGCGCAGTCGGTGCCTTTTCTGGCCACGATTGGCGGCATCATCCTGCTGGGGATGCTGGCCGGTATTTTCCTCGGGATCGCCGTGCAGATCCTCTGCAGCATCTATCAGAGCCACCGCAATGCGCTGCAGCTCACCCGCCATGACGATCACTATGTGCTGCGCTTTCATCAGAATCTGACGTTTATGCATAACCCTAAGCTGCAGGGCGTGCTGGCAGAAATTCCGGAAAACAGCCTGGTGATTGTGGAGCAGGGTAACGCGGAATATCTCGATCCGGATGTGAAAGCGGTTCTGCGCGACTTTGGCGAAAATGCGCCGGAGCGGGGCATACGGCTGAGCCAGTGGCCGGTAGCCGTTAAGTAGGTGATTATGCCCGGCAAAAATCGGATATCACGGGTAGACGGTTTTTGTTCGGGCGCGGCATAATCGGCGGCAGAACGTCTGCAGGCCGGATGCCTTAGCCAGCCGAACAGGAGAGTAAACCCGAACCTGTTCGCTGAATTGGCACCGCACGATCTGATGTTCAATAAAAGGGGGTGCCACTGCAACGCGGCAACGATTTCAGGTTACAGGATGCGGATGAATGCGCGTTTCGCTGTTTGATGAACATAACGATAAGAAAAATGCTCTCACGCTTTTCTTGATTACGCTCTTTTTCTGTTTTCTTGGCAGCCACCTGCGGGTCCCTGAAGAGTTTTCACTGTTCTGGCCTGTTAATGCGCTGATTGCCGGGCTGATTGTCCGTCAGCCTTTTCTGCATACGCCCTCCACTTATCTTGTTGCTCTGGCCGCGATGATTTTTAACGACACGGTATTTTCAGGCTGGGCGTTTGCTGCTGTCACGATCAATATCGCCAATATTCTGTTTACGCTTGTCGCGGTCTGTATGCTGATCAGACCGCTGCAGACACCGGCTGCCAGCAGTCAGGTCGTCAATGCGATGCGCATTTTTCCCGCCTGTTTACTCGGGGCCGCTGCCTGTGCGACCTGGGGCGCCTGGGCGCAGGGCATCGATTTCAATGCGCGCTTTGTGGTCGCATGGGCTGACTGGTTCAGCGAACAGATCTCGACCTCGCTGATGCTGCTGCCCGTTATGCTGGCCCGCCCGCTGCGCAGCGTCTCTCTGCGTCAGCTGCTGACGCCGGCGACGCTGCTGCCGCTGCTCGCCGTGGTGCTGTCGCTGACAGCGGGCGCGCTGATTGGCGGCGCCGGCAGTCTGACCTTTCCGGTGCCGGCGCTGATCTGGTGTGCGATTTTGCTGCCTATGCCGGTCACCAGCGTGGTGATCCTGCTGACCGGTATTACAGAGATTGTGCTGGTTTCTCACGGCGTGATGAATATTCAGGGTAACGACGCGCTGTTGCCGATTGGCCACCTTACGTCGGCACGCCTCGGGGTGGCGACCGTTGCGCTGAGCCCGCTGCTGGTGGCGGTCAGTATGGACGCTATCCGTCAGCTTAATCAGCGTCTGGCGCTGCGGGCAAACGTCGATGTGCTGACGCAGCAGCTGTCGCGCTCCGGCCTGTATGAACAGCTGAAACAGATGCCGTTTTCTCTGCAGCGCCATACCGGCGTGATCATGCTGGATGTCGATTACTTCAAAACCATTAACGACAACTTCGGACACGACGCCGGTGACAGCGTGCTGGAAGAGATTGGGCGACGTATCCAACAGGTGGCGCAGCAGCAGGGCATGATCTGCCGCTTTGGCGGCGAAGAGTTTGTGATTGTGGTGTTTGATGCCGTGCCGGAACAGCTCTACCGGCTGGCGGAGTCCGTGCGCCAGGCGCTGGCGCGCGAAAAGTTCTGGATCAAAGGAAACAGCGTGACGGTGACGGCCAGCATGGGCCTGGCGTGGGATTGCGCCAGGCATGAGCGCGAGTGGCCGGAGGTGATTAACCGGCTGATTTCCGCAGCAGATAAACATCTCTATAGCGCCAAGCGCAACGGACGTAACCAGGTGGCGCCCGCCGCCGCGCTGAGCGCCAGTCATGTGGCCTGAGCGCCGCTTACATCGTGCTGGCTAAGCGCTGACGCTGCTGATGTCGCGCCTGCGCCAGCTCAATCAGGCGGCTGATCAGATCGCGATAGCTCAGATCCGCCGCCTGCCACAGCTTGGGATACATGCTGATATTGGTAAAGCCGGGCAGGGTATTCACTTCGTTCACCACGATCTCGTCGCGATCCGTCAGAAACACATCGACACGCGCCATGCCAAAACATTCAAGCGCTTTGAAGGCGGCCAGCGCGGTTGCCTGAATAGCCGCGCTGTTTTCCCGGCTGATGTTTGCCGGCACCACCACCTGCGCACCGCTGGCGTTGATATATTTGGTGTCATAGGCGTAGAACGCATCCTGCACCACTACTTCTCCGCACGGGCTCGCTTCCGGCGCGTCGTTACCCAGCACCGCGCACTCAATCTCACGCCCGTTAATCCCTGTTTCAATCAGGATTTTGCGGTCAAAACGAAACGCTAAATCGGCAGCAGCGTTAAACTCAGCGGCATCGGTAACTTTGCTGACGCCCACCGACGATCCCTGATTAGCCGGTTTGATAAACAGCGGCAGGCCCAGCTGCGCAATGACTGCTGCCGCGTCCAGCGTGTCGCGCTCTGCCTGGGTCACGCTGATCCACGGCGCAACGCGAAGGCCGGTATCACGCAGCAGTCGCTTGGTAAAATCTTTATCCATGCTCACAGCGGACCCCAGTACATCCGAGCCGACAAACGGGACATCCGCCATGCGCAGCAGCCCCTGCAGTGAGCCATCTTCCCCCTGCGTACCGTGCACAATCGGAAAAATGACATCCAGATGCGGCAGCGGCTCCGCCTGCTCACAGCCGATAAACTGCGCCCGCTCGCCTCCGGGTATCAGCGCCACGGCTTCTCCCTCCGGGTGCAGCGCAATGCGCGCCGGATCCGTAGCGTTGAGCAGAAAGCGGCCGGCGTCATAGCGCCGCCAGCGGCCCTGTTTATCAATGCCCAGCAGCACCGCGTCATATTTCTGCGGGTCCAGCGCATCCAGAATATTTTTTGCTGATTGTAATGAGACTTCATGCTCAGCAGATTTGCCGCCGAAGACAATCCCTACGCGCTGTTTTGCCATTGTTTCTTATCCGATTGCAGTTAAGCGAGCAGCTAAGATAGCACGCGTATTCCGGGTCAGGGGAGCGCAAATCGCATCAGAACGGCGCGCCTGCTGCCGTGCTCCCGCTGTTGCAAAAAACGGTCAATCATCCCTGAACAGACGGGAAATCAGTTTAATTACGCGACTTTCTGTGCTTAAAATCGCGGCGGTTTACTTAACAGGAGCACTCTCTTGGACAACTGTCCCAAACGATCGCAAAAGGCCTCCGCGCTAAGATAGTGTTCCCGCTGTCTTAACCGCGCGTTGAGATGGCATATTCCCTCCCGAATGGCCTCTGTTCATCTGCTGCCTCACGTGCAGCACGTCGCCCGCTGCGATCCATTCTTTCATTCTGAGCTGTTGTCAGCGTCTGCTGACATGCGGAGGATAAAATGGACTGGAAAATTTTCCTGCTGCGGGTGACTGCAGCACTGATTCTGGGTGCGCTGATCGGCAGCGAACGCCAGCTGCGGCAGCGCATGACCGGCCTGCGCACCAACGCGCTGGTCAGCACCGGTGCCTGCCTGTTTGTACTGATGACGCAGAGCGTACCTGGTATTGCCCATGACGCATCGCGCATCGCCGCCTACGTGGTCTCCGGCATCGGCTTTCTCGGTGGCGGCGTGATTATGCGTGATGGCCTGAACGTGCGCGGACTCAACACCGCTGCCACGCTCTGGTGCACGGCGGCAGTAGGGGTGCTGTGCAGCATGGGGCTGCTGCTGGAGGCGGCTATCGGCACCCTGATCATCCTGAGCGCTAACATTCTGCTGCGCGAACTGACGCGGAGCATCAACCGTCAGACGCTGGTGCCGGCCGCCGAAGCGGTGCAGCACTATACGGTGCAGATCACCTGCCTGGCGCAGGATGAGGTGCAGGTACGCAGCCTGATGCTGCACAGTTTAGGCAACAGCGATCTGCGCCTGCAGTCGCTGCAGAGTGAAGATATCGACAGCTCGCAGCGCATGATGGTCAGCGCCGAAGTGCTGGGTAAGCCCAATCTGACCCAGCAGCTGGAAAATCTTGTCAGCCGCATCAGCCTGGAGAAGGGCGTCAGTGCGGTGCGCTGGCAGGTGTGCGGTATGGAGCGCGATTAAAAGCGTCTGGTTTTACCTGCTTGTTAATTACATCGAGGAACTGTTCCATAAAACAACAGTTAAAATATAATGATCAAGTTAACTGCGCAGAGGTCTCATAACCTGGCGGAATGAAAAATACAATCGATTAATTTCCAGATAAATCTGAGCAATATTTTAAAAATCAATTTCAATGACTTAAGTCGAATTTTCGCTTTTTTTCTATATAAATCAATTATAAGAATTTAACCCATGCGGTTGATTTATTAATCCGGCCTATTTTATATTCACGCCATACCCCTAAGGAAGCAGAGGGGTTATCTGTTTTTTTCGCCATTTTTACAGGAGTAAATATGAGCAATTCTTATCAAAACGAGATCCCTAAAGCACGTATTAATCTGCGCCTTGACCTGCATACCGGCGGGGCACAGAAGAAAACTGAGCTGCCGCTGAAACTGCTGGTGACAGGCGATTTCAGCAACGGCAGAGATAAGCGTGTAGTTTCTGAACGCGAAAAAATCAGCGTCAACAAAAACAACTTTGACAGCGTGCTGAGCGAGTTTTCACCTGCGGTAAATTACGCTGTACCAGACGCCGTCGCCGCTGACGGTAGCGAACAACAGGTCAGCCTGACATTTCGCAGCATGAAGGACTTCGAGCCGGAACAGGTTGCCCGTCAAATCCCGCAGCTCAATGTGATGCTGGCCATGCGCAACCTGCTGCGCGATCTGAAATCCAACCTGCTCGACAATGCGACCTTTCGCAAAGAGTTTGAAACCATTCTCAGAGATCCGGCCCTGAGCCGTGAACTGCGCAGCGAGCTTTCTGCCCTCGCCAGTAACCACGACTGAATTCTCCCCTTAACGGACTAATACGAGAGACAATCCTGATGTCAGTTCAGAATGAAACCCTGTCTGCGGGCAGTGCCGCCGTGCCGCAGCGCCCGGCAGCGGAGGGCGTTTACGCCTCGCTGTTTGATAAAATCAATCTCAATCCGGTCTCTGAACTCAGCGATCTGAACGTCTGGCAGGATAGTCAGGCGCTGTCAGACGCCTCGGCCGATGAGCGCGTTACCGCGGCCATACAGGTGCTGCTTACCCGTCTGAAAAGCAGCAACACACAGGTTGAGAAACTCGACAAGCATCTGCTGGATCACCACATTGCTGAGCTTGATGCGCAGATTAGCCGTCAGCTGGATGCAGTGATGCACCATGAGGCGTTTCAGAAGGTTGAGTCGGTGTGGCGCGGCCTTAAATCCCTGGTAGATAAAACCGACTTTCGTCAGAACGTGAAGCTCGACGTGCTGGACATATCGAAAGATGACCTGCGCCAGGATTTTGAAGATGCGCCGGAAATAGTCCAGAGCGGTCTCTATTTGCAGACCTACGTTGCCGAATACGATACGCCAGGCGGTGAGCCGATTGGCGCAGTCATTTCAGCCTATGAGTTTGATGCATCCGCACAGGATATCGCGCTGCTGCGCAACATCTCTAAAGTGGCAGCCTCTGCGCATATGCCGTTTATCGGTTCAGCAGGCCCGGCATTCTTCCTGAAAGACTCCATGGAAGAGGTCGCGGCCATTAAGGATATCGGCAACTACTTTGATCGCGCTGAGTACATCAGGTGGAAATCTTTCCGCGAAACCGATGATGCCCGCTATATCGGCCTGACCATGCCGCGCGTGCTGGGTCGTCTGCCCTGGGGCCCCGACACCATGCCGGTACGCAGTTTTAACTACGCGGAGGAGGTGAAAGGCCCGGACCACGAGAAATATCTGTGGGTAAACGCCGCGTTCGCTTTTGCCGCAAATATGGTGAGAAGTTTCATCAGCAACGGCTGGTGCGTACAAATTCGCGGTCCGCAGGCGGGCGGCGCAGTAGATGACCTGCCTATTCATCTTTACGATCTCGGCACCGGCAACCAGGTGAAAATCCCGTCAGAGGTGATGATCCCGGAAACCCGCGAGTTTGAGTTTGCGAACCTCGGCTTTATTCCGCTCTCGTACTATAAGAATCGCGACTACGCCTGCTTCTTCTCGGCAAACTCCACGCAGAAACCGGCGCTGTATGACACGGCTGACGCTACGGCAAACAGCCGTATCAATGCCCGCCTGCCCTATATCTTCCTGCTGTCGCGTATTGCGCACTACCTGAAGCTGATTCAGCGCGAGAACATCGGAACCACCAAAGATCGTCGCCTGCTGGAGCTGGAGCTCAATAACTGGATAAAAACGCTGGTGACGGAGATGACAAATCCGGGCGATGCGCTGCAGGCTTCGCACCCGCTGCGTGAAGCAAAAGTGGTGGTGGAAGACATTGAGGACAATCCAGGCTTCTTCCGCGTGAAGCTGTTTGCGGTGCCGCACTTTCAGGTGGAAGGCATGGACGTCAACCTGTCACTGGTATCCCGGATGCCAAAAGCGAAAGCGTAAGGCGGCCATCCGGAATGAAAATTTACCGTCCGTTATGGGAAGAGGGCGCGTTTCTGACGCCGCAGCAGTTCCAGCAGCAGGCGATGTGGGACGCGCATGTGGCCGGTACCGTCGCAGGTATGACGCTGGCTCATCCATGGGGAGTGCTGTGTGCAGAGTTCGATGACGGCGCGCTGGCACTCTCAAAACTGAATGCGACGCGCATTGCCGTCCGTTTTACCGATGGCACGCTGGTTGATACCCGCCTGGCTGATGCGCTTCCGCCAGTTTGTGACTTAACGAACGTCACAGATCGGGATTGTGTGGAGGTGGTGCTGGCATTACCGCTCATCAACGCAAGCGGCGGTAATCTGGTCAACGATGCCGAAAGCGAGCGTCCGCGCCGCTGGGTCGCCGCCCGGGAGCGCGTGCAGGAACTGGCCGGTCATGAGATCACGGAGATTGCGGTGCAGCGTTATGCCCTGCGGCTGCGGCTGGCGCATCAGGAAAACGCTGCATATCTGACCTGTCCGGTAGCCCGTCTTAAGCGCAATGCGCAGGGAGAGTGGGTACGCGACGCGGCGTTTATCCCGCCCATGCTGGCACTGACTGCCTGTCCGGCGCTGGTTACGGGGCTGGGTGACCTGCTGCACCGCCTGCAGGCGCGGCGTCAGCATCTGATGCAGCTGCGCCGCGAAAGCAATGAGCGTATGGCGGACTTTGCCGTGTCCGACGTTTCCCTGTTCTGGCTGCTGAATGCGCTGAACAGCGCCGATCCGGTACTGACAGAGCTGCACCACGCGCCGTCACGTCATCCTGAACTGCTTTATCGCGAGCTGGTGCGGCTGGCAGGCAGCCTGCTGACGTTTTCCCTCAGCAATACGCCGGAGGAGATCCCACGCTACCGGCATGAGCTGCCGGAGCAGGTTTTCCCGCCGCTCTTTATGCTACTGGACACGCTGCTGGAGGCGAGTCTGCCTTCCCGTGTTATCGCCATTGAGCTGGAGAATCAGGGCGTACTGTGGAAGGGAAAGCTGCACGATGCCCGTTTGCGCGAAGGGGCCGATTTTTATCTCTCTGTTCGATCGTCTCTGCCAAATCACGAACTTCAGGCGCGTTTTCCGCTGCTGTGCAAGGCTGGCAGCCACGCTGACGTTTCTGAAGTGGTGAATATTGCCCTGAGCGGTATGACCATCCGCCCGCTAGCCCATGTGCCTGCGGCTATTCCGCTGCGCCTTGAGAACCAGTACTTTGCGCTGGATCTTTCAACGGATGCGGCGAAGGCGATGCTTGCCTCCGGCGGCTGTACTTTTTATACCCCGGAATCGCTGGGTGAGCTGAAGCTGGAACTCTACGCGGTGCTGCGCTCATGAATAATCTTAACAAACTGACGGAACGACTCTTTTTTCAGGGCTGGCTGATGGTGAGCCAGCTGCGAGGCGGGCAGCAAATTGAAAACGGAGACGCGCTCTATCGTGAGGCGGTTAACTGGGTAAAGTCAGCCCGTGAAGCGCTGTCAGAGGCCGGAGTCAGCGAGGCCAGCTGCGACCATATGTTATATGCCTTCTGCGTGTTGCTGGATGAGGCGGTACTGAACCGGGGAGTTCAGGATGATGGCTGGGCTCGCTGGAGCCGTGATCCGCTGCAGGTGCGTTTTTTTGGCTCCCTGAACGGCGGGGAAGCGTTATGGGATCGCATCCGTACCGTGCTGCATGAGCCAGCGCCGGAGATCGCTGTCCTGACCTGCTTTTACCGCACGCTGCAGCTGGGTTTCGTCGGGCACTATCGCGCTCAGGATGATGAACGCCGTGAGGATGTGGTGAATGCGCTGGCTGCGCGGGTGCCGCCGTTTACGCTGCCGGAAGATGCACCGCTGGTTATCCGGCCCGCAGGTCTGCGCACCGGACGCCGCGTTTACTGGCTGAGCTGGGGAGTGGCCGTGATGCTGCTCGCCGGACTCTGGTTCGTGCTGGAGTCAGCGCTGGCAGATATGGTGTCGCACATTGCGGGGGCGCAGTAATGTTCCGACCCGATTCACGTCAGGGCCTGGTGCTGCTGGGGAGCGGACTTGCCCTGCTGCTGGTAGTGGAGTACTGGGGTCTGAAGCCGCTGAACAGGGCGATGTTCTGCGGACTGATACTGCTGGTATCTGCGTTTATTCTGTGGCGGTTGCAGCGGTCCACCTCTGACAGTCACTCTGCTGCAGATGCCAGCCTGCCACCTGAAACCTGGCGCCGGCCGGTGATCCTCGTGACAGGAGACACCGCGCTGCTGTTTGGCGAGCGGGACCACCATGAGAGCGGGCAGGGATGGTATCTGAACGTTCGCCAGCCCGGTGAGTTATCCGCGCTGGCGGAACGGCTGGCTCTTCACTCTCCGTCACTGATGCCGCAGCTGTCAGTAATGCTGGCAATCGTCCCCGGACTGCACACCTCCGCAGAGATATTTACACAGCAGCAGTGCGTGTGGCTGCGGGCATATCTGCAGTGCCGCCGCGTGCTGAGCGGACTGCCGCCGCTCCGGATGGTGATATGGAGTTCGTCCGGGGATAGCGGCACATACTGGTTCAGCCTGACGGCCGACCATCCAGAGCTGCAGTTTCATCCGGACAAACGTGCCCGCCTTTCACTGAGTGAATGGGCAGCACAGGATGCGCACTCTGTTCACCACGCGCTCAGGCTGCAAAGCGTGATGCAGTGGTATGCGGGGCAGTTTGCCGCTTCGCACTCAGCGCGCCCCTGCCAGATCGGTCTCTGCCTGACGCCGTCGCCGGCGCTGGCGGACAACCTGTGGCAGCAGCATGTTGCCGGGCTGACCACGCTTTCATCTGAAAACAACGAATCCCCGCTTTCACTACCGCTGCCGGATCGCCTTCTGTCCGGCCTGGCGCGGCGGCCGGGGATCAGCCGCTGGCTACGCAAATTGCGCATAGCTGGCCTGATGCTGGGTTTGTTTCTGGCACTCGCCATGCTTTTTTCTTTCATTCACAACCAGCGCCTCACACGCAGCGTGACCGATCACCTTGACCTGTGGCGCAGCCTGCCTGATGACGCCATTGCGGCGAAAACCCTTGCGCGCAATGCGCTTATCCGCGATCGCGCGCTGCTGGATGAGTGGCAGCGCAGCGGTGAGCCGATGCGGTTTGGTATGGGGCTCTATCAGGGCATGCGGCTGACCGCACCGGTGAATGCGGCCATACACCGCTGGGCACCCCCCCCGCCGCCGGCCCCGGTTATCCGGCAGGTCGTACAGGGGCCAGAAACGGTGCGCCTTGACAGCCTGTCGCTATTTGAATCGGGCAGGGCAACGCTAAAAACCGATTCCGGCAAGGTGCTGCTCCACGCGCTGGTGAATATCAAAGCCCGGCCCGGCTGGCTGATTGTGATAGCCGGCCACACCGACAGTACCGGCAGTGCACAGGGTAATCAGCTGCTTTCACTGAGACGCGCGGAAGCCGTGCGCAACTGGATGCGCGACACCGGCGACGTGCCGGAGAGCTGTTTTGCGGTGCAGGGTTACGGTCATGACCGCCCGCTTGCCGCCAACGACACCGCGGCGGGTCGCGCGCGTAACCGTCGCGTCGAAATCAGTCTGGTACCGCAGGCTGACGCCTGTCACGTAGCGGACGGACTCACCCGGTCATCACAGGATGATGGCCATTCTTAATCTGAAAAGGAGCAATACCATGGCAATTCCGGTTTATCTGTGGCTGAAGAATGATGGCGGAGCGGACATCAAAGGGTCTGTAGATGTGAAGAGTCGCGAGGGCAGCATTGAGGTGGTGGCACAGGAGCATAACCTGTACATCCCTACCGACAACAATACCGGCAAGCTGACCGGCACCCGTATTCATACGCCCTTTCTGCTCACTAAAGAAATCGACGCGTCAAGCCCGTATCTCTACAAAGCGGTAACCACCGGACAGACTCTGAAATCGGCGGAGTTCAAATGGTATCGCATCAACGACGCGGGTCAGGAAGTTGAGTACTTCAACACAAAGCTTGAGAACGTGAAGGTGGTGAAGGTGAATCCGGTGATGCACGACACCAAAGATCCGGCAAAGGAGAAGCACAACCATCTGGAGCACGTTGAGCTGCGCTACGAAAAGATCACCTGGACCTATAAAGAAGGCAACATCATCCACTCCGATTCCTGGAGCGAACGCGCTACCGCGTAACTGATTCACCCTGCTCAGGGCGTTGTGCTCTGAGCACCTGCAAATGGAGGCGTTATGTCGCATCTCGCTAACTGGGCGACCAACTGGCAGAAAGATCCGCGTTTCAGCAAGAACTATACGGAACGCCTGATTGAAAAAGCGTGTGCCATCGATTCTCAGCTTAATGATGCTTATTGCAGCGGTACGCTCAAGGTGATTGCCGGACCACACCGGAAAGCGGGGCCAAATGGCGGCGGTGATGCCCGCTGGCATATGACACTGCAACCGGATACGGGCAGCTCCTGCTGGCACGTCATTCTGGATAACAGCGTCACCCGGCCAATTGATATCAATAAAAGAGAGCACCTCGGCCACAGTTTTTAACCCCTCTGTGGCGACACCTGTCGCCACGTTCAGTGAGCGTTTTTACACCAGCGCTCAGCCAATCCTGTTTTTAAGCCTTATGGGCCTCGGTGAACGGCCAGGGGCGGTAGCGTGCCTGAAACGGAGAGAAAATATATGGAACATGCGTCTGCAGCGCTGCTGCGCCGGCTTAACCCTTTCTGCGCGCGTGCGCTGGAGGCCGCTGCCTCACTGTGCCAGATCCGCGCACATGCAGAAATCTTACCTGAGCACTGGCTGCTTAAACTGCTGGAGCAGGGAGAAGGGGACATCACGGTCATCGCGCGTCGCTACGAGTGGGACATGGATGACGTCTGGCAGGATCTACTGAGCTTTCTCAACGATCGGCCACGTCAGGTGTGTGGCCGGCCAGCGCTGTCGGCCCGTCTGCACCATCTGCTAAAGGAGGCCTGGCTGGCTGCCTCGATGGCCGGGGAGGAGCGTATCCGCAGCCTGCACCTGCTGCTCGCCATGGCCGATCATCACGGGCTGATGTGCTGTGCTGCACTCTGGCCGGTTCTTACCCTGGATCGGCCCCGGATAACGGCGCTGCGCCCGCTGCTGGATGCGCAATCGGATGAAAGCCAGGCGGAGCCGCAGCGTATACCGGATATCACCGTTCAGCCGTCCGATCTTCCCGGAGAAAAAAAATCCGCTGCCTCAGAGGCGTTATGCCGCTTTACCCGCGACATGACTGCTGATGCGCGCGACGGAAAGATCGACCCGGTATACGGGCGCGATAATGAAATCCGCCAGATGGTGGATATTCTCTCCCGCCGCCGCAAGAACAACCCGATTCTGGTGGGCGAGCCGGGCGTGGGTAAAACTGCGCTGGTGGAAGGGCTGGCGCTGCGCATTGCCGAAGGCAACGTGCCGGAGAGTCTTAGCACGGTCAGCGTGCGCACGCTTGACCTCGGTATGCTGCAGGCGGGGGCGGGCGTAAAGGGCGAGTTTGAGCAGCGCCTCAAAACCATCATTACTGAGATACAGCAGGCGGAGCAGCCGGTGCTGCTATTCATTGACGAAGCGCACACCCTCATCGGTGCCGGTAATCAGGCCGGTGGCGCAGATGCGGCTAACCTGCTCAAACCCGCGCTGGCGCGTGGCGAGCTACGTACCATCGCGGCTACCACCTGGAGCGAGTACAAGCAGTACTTCGAAAAGGACGCCGCGCTGGAGCGTCGCTTTCAGAGGGTAAAAGTTGATGAACCGGATGATGAAACCGCCTGCCTGATGCTCAGAGGCCTGAAATCGCGTTACGCAGAGCATCATGACGTACATATTAGCGATGCCGCCGTCCGCGCGGCCGTTACGCTTTCCCGGCGTTACCTGACCGGACGACAGCTGCCTGATAAGGCAGTAGACCTGCTGGATACCGCGAGCGCCCGCGTACGTATGAGTCAGGATACGGTGCCGGAAGCCATCACGCGGTTACGTGCCCGCACGGACGCGCTGAACGTTGAAAAACGCGCCATTCTGGATGATGAAGCGCTGGGCGGTCCCGTCCAGGCAGGGCGCATGCATGACATTCTGAGCGAGCTGGCCCGCGCTGAGGAACGCCTTGAACAGCTGGAGCTGCGTTACCAGGCCGAGCGCGAAATGATGGAGACGCTGCTGGCCTGTCGTCAGGACGCGACGCAGAACGTCAGGCGTGGCACGTTACACTCTGCCCTGCAGACGCTGCAGCAGGGTGAGCCGCTGATCACGCTGGACGTAGACGCGCGTACGGTAGCGGGCGTCATTGCCGACTGGACCGGCGTACCGATCTCTTCCTTAATGAAGAATGAGCAGACGGCGCTGCTGACACTGGAAAAGACGCTGGAAACCCGCGTGGCAGGCCAGCCGGCAGCGCTGAATGCCATCGCACAGCGACTGCGGGCGTCGAAAACCGGCCTGACCGCTGAGAACGGCCCGCTGGGCGTGTTTCTGCTGGTGGGCACCAGCGGAACTGGTAAGACAGAGACAGCGCTGGCGCTGGCTGACACGCTGTACGGCGGCGAAAAGTCGCTGATCACCATTAATCTCTCCGAGTACCAGGAGGCGCATACGGTGAGCCAGCTCAAGGGCTCGCCGCCGGGCTACGTGGGCTATGGTCAGGGCGGCGTACTGACCGAAGCAGTGCGCCAGCGCCCGTATAGTGTGATCCTGCTTGATGAGGTGGAGAAAGCGCACCGCGACGTGGTTAACCTGTTTTATCAGGTATTTGACCGGGGCTTTATGCGCGACGGCGAGGGACGGGAAATTGATTTCCGCAATACGGTTATCCTGATGACCTCCAATCTCGGCAGCGACGCGCTAATGCGGTTGCTCAGTGAACAGCCGGACGCCAGCGAGGCGGATCTGCAGCAACTGCTGCGTCCGATTATCCGCGACCATTTCCAGCCGGCACTGCTGGCACGCTTCCAGACGGTAATTTACCGCCCGCTGAGCCGTGACACGATGCGTATCATCGTTGAAACGAAGCTTGAGAAGGTCAGAGATCGCCTGCAGCGTCACTACGGCCTGCATACGGATATCACAGACGCGCTCTGTGATGCCCTCACCGCCGCCTGCCTGCTGCCGGATACCGGCGCGCGCAACGTTGACAGCCTGCTCAGCCAGCAGATTTTGCCGGTTGTGAGCAGGCAAATCCTCGCCTGGCAGGCGGCGGGCTCTTGTCCGCAGCAGCTATCTATGACGTGGACAGAAGATGAAGGTTTCGTGCTGGTGTTTAGAGAATAGTAACTTATGGACAGTACAAAAAAGATTGCCAGAGATATGCTTGATGCGATTAATCTTGATGACTCAGGACTATTGGTGAATTTCACCAAAGGATTTATTTCTTTTTCGGTGAGCATGGCTTACCTGAGTTATGATTACATAGATACTGAACATCGCAGAAATAACAGTAACGATAAATATCGGATAGCAGAGTTAGTTAAGCGGGGCATTTTCAGAAAAGAGGTTATTGAGAAAATCGTCAGCGTTTTTATTGATGATTTTACTTCAAGAATCAATTTTGAAAAGGTAAGGGATGTTGCAGACAAAACTGGCGTTAATATTATGGGCCGATTGTCTTTCTCCCATCTGACAGGTGTCAATCTGGGACGTGCTCTGACAGCTAATGCTACAAATGCTATATTCTCTGGCACGATAATTGGCTCACTATTATACCTTGGTAGCGAAGCATCGAGAGCAATTTATACATCAAGAAATCTTGAGTCAGCTAATCCGGTCATTTACTCCAGACTAAGACGCATGGGTAATCTGGATTTACTCTATTTTGTTGTTAAAGATACTGTTGCTCCCTTTGAAAGAGCCTGCAATATACATAAAGAAAACCCTCTTGAGTTTGACGAGTTATGTAGACATTTTTTTAATGGTTTAAAAGGTTAATTTTATCTGCCTGAGAGTATGGTAAGAGGAGTCATGAAAAATTCTTTGATAAAACGCATAGGCTTAACTTTGGCATCACTCGCTGTCAGGGCAATAGGCTCAATGCTGATGGCGACAGGTTTGGTTATGTCAATCTGGTATGTTTTCTTTTCAATTAGCGATTATCGCTATGTCATAATTGCTATTTTGTTCTTGCTGGTATATGCAGGTTATAGTTTGATTAAATTTAGCTTTGAAAAAATGCATAATGAATTTGATATTCACTATTAAGTTTTTCTCATGCGGAAATTTAATTATTAAACACTTTAGCTGACCTGCGTTTTTCCACTGGCTATGAAAGCACACAGGCACCCCCGGTGGGAATTGATCTTATCATGGAGGATAAATGGTCCCTTATAATAATCTCATTAAATCTTCTCCGCTTTCACTCAATCGATTTCATCTGGAAATTCCTGACTGCCTCTTTCAAATGGATGTCGAAGAATTTGATGCTCAGGAGGGGTTGAGTGAAATCTATCGCTATACAATCAAGTTTACCAGTGACAAATCAAATATTCCTTCTCAGAAAGTGCTACGTAAACATATCTGGCTGTATATGTACGACATGCCAGGTGCGCGGGATAAAATGCTGCCTTTGAAAACGCGAAAAACTGTGCATGGCATTGTCACAGGTTTTCGACGCCTGCAAAGCTCCGTCGATCAGGTTTTGTATGAAGTGGAGATAAAACCCTTCATTGCATTACTTGATAAAAATTTTCGCACTCATCGTTTTTTTGTTAATAAATCCGTTACTGAAGTCGTTTCTCAGATATTAGCAGAGCATGGACTGGAGAGCTGGCAATATCAATTCAGCCTGAAGCGGGATTATCCGAGGCGTGAACAAATTAATCAGTATCAGGAAAGCGACCTTGCTTTTATCCAGCGGATATTAGCTGAGGTCGGGATTTTCTACTATTTCCGGTTGCAGGAAGAAGTATGTACTGAGGTTATTCATTTTGGCGATAGTCAGGCAGCATTTGAAGCGGGAAAAGTATTACTGTTCACCACACCCTCAGGCATGGAGGATGGAGGCATCGACTCAGTCTGGGGCTTAAACCAGCAGCATCATATTGTACAAAAAAGCGTGACGACGAAAGATTATAATCATCGCACAGCTCAGTATATTTTGCGTTCTGAAGAAGCAGATATGATGCGGGGGGATGGCGACAAAATAAATTACGGGAAGGCTTATCATTATCGCGCCCGACATCTTCAGGCAGGCGATAAAATGTTTCCCTCCGCAGAAACCGCCAACTTCTATGCGCAACTCGATCACGAACGGTTTCTGGCTGCTCAGTCTGTTATCGTGGGTACAAGCAGCGATCCTGGCCTTGCTGCAGGGCAGGTTATTACTGTAACCGATAATAATATTCCCCCTTCTTTGCCGGAACAGCTTCTCAATCCACTTGTTATGGTCAGACTGGGGTTTGTTGCCAGCAGAAAGTCAGCAATGCGCGTAACGCTTAGCGCCGTTCCCTATAGTGAAACCCTCTGCTGGCGTCCCGATTTACCTGAACGCCCAAAAGTCAGCGGCACCATGACGGCGCGCGTGACCAGCGCAAAAGATAACGATATCTACGCCTGGCAGGATGCAGCGGGATTATACCGCGTGGTATTTGACGCCGACGAGGAGAGCCGGGAGCGCGGTCTGGAGAGCATGCCGGTGCGTCTGGCGAAACCGTACGGCGGCGATATGTACGGCTTCCACTTCCCGCTTATACAGGGCACCGAGGTAGCGATAGCGTTCCGCGAAGGCGATCCGGACCAGCCTTATATCGCGCACGCGTTACACGATTCAAGGCATGTCGATCACGTCACTGAAGAGAACAGCACGCGCAACGTCATCCGTACGGCAGGCTTTAACAAGCTGCGCATGGAGGATAAGCGCGGTGAGGAGCACATCAAGCTCAGCACGGAATATGGCGGGAAGACGCAGCTGAATCTGGGGCATAACGTTGACGCGAGCAGGGTTCTTCGTGGTGAAGGGGCTGAACTGCGGACGGATAAGTGGGTAACCGTTCGTGGCGGAGCCGGTGTATTCATCAGTGCAGACAGCCAGCCCTATGGCAGCAATAAAATGCTCTCCATGAAAGAAGCTGAGGCACAGCTTGAACATGCGTTGAGTATTGCCAGAAGCCTGTCAGGTGCGGCAGAAGGTGCACAGGCATATCCAGCGGATATTCAAAGCCAGAAATTAATGACAGACGCACTGACAGAACTGGTACAGCCGGGGATGGTATTGAATGCACCGCAGGGAATAAGTATCAGCAGTCCGGAAGGCGTACGCGTCTCCTCGGGAAGCGCCAGCGTAGGGATCGTAGCGCAAAAAAATGCTGATATCAGTGTGATAAAGCGCTTTACGGTAGCGGCAGGTGAAGCCATCAGTATGCTGGCACGTCAGGCTGGTATGAAACTATTTGCGGCGAAAGGAAAAGTTGAAATCCAGGCGCAGGATGATGCGCTGGACGTCATAGCGAAGAAAGATGTCACCGTAACCACCACCGAAGGTAAAATTAATATTACAGCAACAACGGAACTGGTCATTAACTGCGGCGGTGCTTACATCAGGTTAAGTGACGGAAATATTGAACTGGGCTGCCCGGGAAATATTCTGCTGAAATGTGCCAATGTGCAGAAAATGGGAGCAGCTTCTGTAGACACTCCTGCTCCTGAATTTCAAAAAGGCTATGGCGGTGTTTACTCCCTGACTGACGAAGCAGGCAATATTATCCCCCGGACTGAATATAGGGTAACAACTGCTGATGGGCAGGTATTCCATGGAGTGTCAGATGACAGCGGAAAGACGTTGCCGATATATACCGCAATGCCTGGGAAATTAAAAATTGAGATCCTTGGCACTGGCAATTCAGTAGCAGGGAGTAAATAACTATGCCTGATTATCATGCATGGGAAGCCACTGAATGCGAGCATATTACTGATGTAAACATTTCAGAGAAAAAAGTTGTCTGTAAGCGTAAGCCTGTTCCAGGAATAACAATTATTATTGGGGTTTTCTTTGATGGTACGGGAAACAACACATTTAACACTCAGAACCGCATTCTGGAGTCATGTTCTCATCTTGATGTTGGAATGAAGGCAGAAGATGCAAAAGCTTGCGCCAGGAAACTGGGCTGGAATGTCAGCAGTGCCGGAAGTTATATTGGGTATTATTCTAATATCCACTGGCTGAATACGCTTTACGCTACCGATGACGAAGTGATTGAGGGGCAGGCAGTTTATCAACGAGCAGTCTATGTACAGGGCATTGGTACTGTCAGAGGTAGTAGCGATAGCTCGATAAGTATGGCGACAGGCGGCTGGTTTTATGGCGTAGTTGATAAATCTGATGAAGGCGTCGCTCTTATCACTGAGCAAATTTCGAAATTCCTGGAGCTTAACCAGGAAGTAAATTTTGCAATTGAGAAAATTCAGTTCGATGTTTTTGGATTTAGTCGTGGAGCAGCAGCAGCCCGCCACTTTGTAAACCGTGTAAGAAACGACGATAAAGCCATACGGCTGGCAATAGCTAAAGGGCTGGGCGGTCGAAATCACCATGGTAAACCTGCAGGAGAAACCCGCTTTCTGGGGTTATTTGATACTGTGTGCGCGGTAGGTACGGTAAGTAATTTATTTGATGTACATAATGGTGTGAACCCTGGCGTTGAGCTGGATTTACCTCCGGGTATTGCACAGAAAGTCTTTCAAATTACGGCGATGCATGAGTGCCGCTACAACTTTAGTCTTAACAGCATCAGGGAATCGTGGCCGGAACTGGCCCTGCCAGGCGTGCATTCAGATATCGGCGGTGGCTATAACCCGAGGGAAAAAGAATATCTTTACCTGACCGAACCCCGGAACGAAACTGTTAATGAAGGTATTTCTTCTGAAATGACCAATGTCTATCGGCGTTCAGTGGCAGAAATATCCGATCTCAATAGTAATCCATTGTTAAGTGCAATAATTCCGAACGGTGAGGTAAAGACAGAGACCTGGTATGACTATCTGGTCAACGAGGATAAAAAACGTGGTGGCACCCTACAAAAACGTGTTGGGGCGGCAATAACTATTGAGAGAGTAGTGACTAATGACTGGAGCAAAGTGAGTTTACGGGTAATGCTGGACGCGGCTCAGGAAGCAGGAGTAATGATGAAAGAAATTGAACCTACAAATGAATATTTGAATTTACCGGATGATCTTATCTTCTTATGCCAAAAAGCAATTGATCAAGGAAAGGAAGTAAGAAAAGGCAATCACCCAATGCCATTTGTCTCACCAGAACTAAAATTGATTGGAAAGTATATTCACTGCTCCGCTCACTGGAACCCTGTAGTTGTTAAAGATGTCTGGCTGGACGGGAAGAAAGTAAAAACTATCTATGGCGCTGTCAAATCATCTGATTTGTTTTTTTATATCAATCGTCCGAATCCCGGCTGGGTTCGCGCTGTGTGGAATATGCAGGGAGGAAAATCATGAGATTAATTACCAGACCAATTCAGCTTTTATTGCTTGTGTGTACTGCTACCGCCTGTACCAGCAATAAACCTGACAGTTACAAGACTCCCTGGGAGAGGTGGTATTTTGCTTTTACCACCCCTAAATCTTTGCCGGCACAGGTAACACTGTTAAGGCTGCTGGACATAGATGGCTATGCAACTACATATCGGACTATTGATCAACCTCGGGGTATCAGCACAGGACGCTGGAGTGAAAAAAATTCAGCAGGAAATACGCAATTTAACCAAGCCGAAAGATTGCCGCAAATAATGATATTTTGCTGGGACTCAATTATAGATAAAAAAATTTACCAATCCACTCTGTTTTTCACTCAGGATACATGGAAAAAGATGATTAGCCCTTACCCTGACGTTCTGAAACCAGGAAAAAATGCATACCGACAGACGATGCTGATAGGTCTGGCGCCTGAGGGGAAAGTCCGCGTCTGGCTGAGGCAATATGGTCATTCAGATATCCCATTAATCGATACAGAAATAATAACTGTTTCAGGTAAAGAACTAGATATGTGCAAAGGTGTCACAGGAAGTGATTTTTCCTATGGTTACAGTAATGAAACAAAAGCGTTTATTTCAAATAAAAAATACCCTTATGGCTCTTGGTAAATTTGATTAAATGCGGTTTGATTATTCATTCAATATGTTATTATTTCTTAGCGCTCAGCCTGAGATAATAAGGTGAGGGTGAGTATGAAAAATACATCCAGGTTAATTTCGTTTTTCTTGATTTTGTTTTTTACTATTTCTTGTGCCAGTAGTAAATCTGACAGTCTCAAAACTCCCTGGGAGAGGTGGTACTTTGCTTTTACCACGCCTAAATCTTTGCCGGCACAGGTAACATTGTTAAGGCTGCTGGACATAGATGGCTATGCATCTACATATCGGACTATTGATCAACCTCGGGGTATCAGCACAGGACGCTGGAGTGAAAAGAATTCAGCAGGAAATACGCAATTTAACCAAGCCGACAGATTGCCGCAAATAATGATATTTTGCTGGGATTCAATAATTGATAAGAAAACTTACCAATCCACTCTGTTTTTCACTCAGGATACATGGGAAAAGATGATTAGCCCTTACCATGACGTTCTGAAACCAGGAAAAAATGCATACCGGCAGACGATGCTGATAGGTCTGGCGCCTGAGGGGAAAGTCCGCGTCTGGCTGAGGCAATATGGTCATTCAGATATCCCATTAATCGATACAGAAATAATAACTGTTTCAGGTAAAGAACTCGATATGTGCAAAGGTGTCACAGGACATCCAGATGGATATGTATACTATGGAGATACTCCTCATTTTATTAAAGATAAAAAGTATCCTTATGGAATCTGGTAAGTAACTATATTTAAAGTAAAATTAGCAAAACAACCTCCCTCTCATCTAAATGGATTTTTCATGAAGCCATCGAATAGCTTATTTTTTATTTTTATCTCTGCTTGTTTATTTTCTGCAACAACCATTGCCGATACCATATCAACAACCAGGGCGGACGATGCAAATAAAATAGCTAATATGTATCATTTAGGTATGGGGGTTCCGCGGGATATGAAAAAAGCCTTCGAGTTCTACCAGATCGCTGCTGAACTCGGAAACATGGATGCTCAGGTTGATTTAGGTGATATGTATTATTACGGAAAAGAAACCGCGCAAAGCTACGAAAAGGCGAATTACTGGTATGAGAAAGCAGCGAAAAATGGCAATGCCACTGCCCAGATGAATTTAGGCTATGCATACCTCAATGGTAAGGGAGCTGAAATGAACTATGCCAAAGCCAGAAACTGGCTTGAGATTGCAGTAAAACAAGGCCAGCCTTCGGCGATGTATCACCTGGGCACGATGTACTTTGATGGCAATGGAGTTGCTGAAAACAAGGAGCTGGCCGTCGAACTTTTCAAAAATAGTTGCTCTAAAGGTGATTACAATGCGTGTGATAAGTTAAAAGATATTAAGCAAAAGAACTAATAAAATTATATGCATAATGAAATTTATATGCGAAATTAAAGATGGGTCTCAATATGTCGAAAGGTTTTGTGTTGCTGGGTGATAAAACCACACATGGTGGACAGGTCATTTCCGTCTCATCAACAATGGTAATTAATGGAAAGAGTGTTGCCCTTGTTGGCGATAAAATAAGTTGCCCGATAAATGGCCATGGCATTAATGCTATTATCGATGGCTCGCCAGAATGGATATCAGATGGTAAAGCCGTGATTGTTAATGGTTGCCACTGCGAATGTGGCTGTCAGGTTATTTCCAGTGCGCCGGATTGCGCAATAGGATAAATAATGAGTTGGGAGCGTCAAAAATCAATAATATCAGCTAAGCCCGAAGAGCCTTCATTCACCCTGTGGATAATGGCAGGGGTTCTGGCACTGGTCGGGTGCATACTATTATTTGTCCTGCATGCTAATAAACTGGCAGGAGTACTTAAAGCATATAATCTTTGGGCTGCCACCTCATTTCCTGCTGTTATCTGGATATTCTTTCTCTGCCTGCGCAGTTGGCTCTACAACAACGCGTTTAACAGGCATGAATTTGAATTAAATGAAGCAGAATTTGCACAACAGCAGTGGGAAGAGTGGGCTGGCCGCAACATCGCAGTCCTGCACAGCGGTGTTATATTGCCTGCAAATCTGACATCTAAAATTCTTTTGGCTTCTCCGCCAACACTGGAGCAAAGCACATTTTTATCCCGACGAATCGCTCTACACACTCCTGAGGCGCACTTTTCTGTTTTGCTAGCAGGGGTAAATCAGGCTTTGGCAACGTTGCCTTCAGGTATCGTACCTGTCGTTACATTGCTGACCGATTTTTCTGATGATTTGCCTGCGTTGCAGGCTGCATTTATGAATGCCTGGCAGAGAGATATTCCCGATCGCCCGGGACCCCGGTTGACCATTCTTAAGTCGAAGTCCTTCCTTTCACTGGATGAGCGAATTCGCGCGCCTGCGCTGGATGTGGAAATAATCCTGATTCATCAGACTCAGGGAGGAGATGCGTATAGTGATGCGCTGGCTCTTCTTATGATGACCTCCGATGATGTGGTCACAAAATTCAACCTCTCTTTCAACGCCCGTATTTTGCGTCCAATGGCACTTGACAGGGAAATATCAGAAACGTCGCTGGATACGTTTTTCTCAACGCAAACGCAGGCCTGTTCAACGGTCAGTATCGTTGGTGACAAAGTGGATTGGGGTAATGCATTTTTTCGTTTGCTCAATTCAGCCAGAGAATATGGCGGTTACTGGAAACCTGAACAGCTCCACTGGCTGGAAAAATATGCCGGAATAAGTGGCCCCTTCTCTCCATGGATATTGGCTGCTGTAGCCAGCGATATCGTCAATATACAAAAAGCGGACTGCCTGATGCTCTCAAAGGATGATGAGCAGAAATTTATTAATACGGTGCAAACAGGGAATATAACTAATGAAAACAGGTGACTCTTTATGGCGTGGAGAATGGGGCCGGCTGGGATTCTCCGCCCTTATTGCAGGAGGGATTGTCTGGCTGATATGGCACTTTGGCGACAGGATTGGGCTACATACTACGCTTATGAAAAGTCTGGTACTTGCCGGTGCGTTATTTCTGTTGATGATGCTTCGTCATAGCAAAACAATGAGTCTGGTTATTCAGCAGAGCTGGCATCGCTTAGAGGCTAAGCGAAAGAATGCCCTGCCTGCTGATGAAAGCCGTGTTGCACAGACCGCACCACGCACCGTCACCGTTGATGCTATCCGCCTCACCCTGCGCAATCTTCACGGTCGCTGCTGGGCACGTAAAACGCGCATCCTGCTGATAACCGGCGCAGTTGATGAAGTGGAACAATTAACCCCTGGCCTGCCGGATCAGCTCTGGCAGGAAGACCGTGGCACGCTGCTGTTGTGGGGGGGCGATCTCAACTCACCTGGTGACATTGCCTGGCTGACAGCGTTACGCAAACTGCGCCGCCGTCCGGTTGATGGAGTAGTATGGGTGACCCGGGCATTCGACCAGCTGTCAGCGCCGGGACTGGAGCAGCGGCTGTCGCTGCCTTCTGAGAGCACCATGGCTCCCCCGTTTTATGCCATTCGCGCCCGGATGGATGCGCTGGGCTGGAAGCTTCCGCTATATGTATGGTCCCTGCATACGCATGCCGGTAAGCCGGAAACTCGCATCACGCAGGCCACTGGCTGTCTGCTACCTGCCGGCTGTCATAGTGAGGCTTTAACAGAAACGCTGACTGCCCTGACGCCGGTCCTCATCTCGCAGGGGCTGCAGCAAACCTGTGGTGAGGTAAACCATCACTTTCTTTTGACACTGGCTGACCAGCTCAGCCGCAGATCGGAGAACGTGACCGCGCTCCTCTCAGTGATGTTCAATCCTTCCAGCCCACTATCGCTTGCGGGGCTGGTGTTCAGCCAGCCTTCTGCGGGGGCCAGGCAAGCTGCTATGCACCACTGGCGCATGGATAAGTGCTGGGATGTTCTGCCTGCGTCAGTCCAGATGCTTCCTGCAGAGCTTCGTCCACGTAAGCCGGGCATTCCATGGCAAAAGATAATGGCATCTTGTGCTTCTCTGGCAATGGTGGGCTGGGCTGCGTGGATATGTATTGCATATATAGCTAATTACAGACAGGTAGCTGACGTAAATGCCCAGGCCGCGCTTGCCGTCAGGCTGAATCAGTCGCCTGAACAACGTATGAAAGCGCTAACTGAACTTCAGCACACGCTGGCTCGCCTGGAGCATCGCTCAGAACATGGCGTGCCATGGTATCAGCGCGCCGGGCTTAGTCAGAACGAAAAACTGCGTTCTGCTCTGTGGCCCCGCTACCTTGAAGCAGCTCAGCCCCTCCTGCGCGACGCTGCCGCAGCCTGGCTCACCGGTGCACTGCAGACGTATGCCGCACTCCCGCCTGACAGCCCGCTGCGTGAAACGCAGTCAAAGCAGGCCTATGTGCATCTCAGACTCTATCTGATGCTGACGCGTCCTGAACGTATGGACGCCAGCTGGTTCAGTCAGACGCTGATGCAGAACCGGACACAGCGGCAGGGGCTGGATGAGGCTTACTGGCAGGGAGCCGGGGAGACGCTGCTGGCCTTCTATGCAGAGCATCTGATCACTCACCCCGAATGGGCGCTGAAAGCAGACCCGGATCTGGTCGGGCAGGTACGCACCCTGCTGGTGCGTCAGATGGGGGTAACCAACAGTGAATCGCGGCAGTATCAGCGGGTGATCTCCAAAGTAAAACACCAGTACGCCGATATGCGGCTGGCCGATATGACCGGCGATACGGATGCCGGTCGTCTCTTTATCACTGATGAAATTGTGCCCGGTATGTTCACCCGTCAGGCGTGGGAAGAGGGCGTTAAACCTGCCATTGAAAAAGTGGCGCGTGAGCGGCGTGAAGAGATGGACTGGGTACTGAGTGATGCACCGCCGCCTGCAGGTGAGGCGGCTTCGCCTGAGGCACTGGAGACGAGGCTCGCCAGCCGCTACTTTGCCGATTACAGTGCGGCCTGGCTGCACTTCCTGAATAGTCTGCGCCTGCAGCCCGCGCCGACGCTCTCAGATGCGATTGACCAGCTCACGCTGATAGCGGACGTCAGGCAGTCGCCGCTGGTAGCGTTAATGAACACGCTCAATGTGCAGGGGCGTACCGCACAGAGCGGCGGCGCGATGAGCGACTCGCTGGTGAAATCTGCACAAAACCTCTTTAACCGGGAGAAGCGCCCGGTGATTGATCAGCGCAGCGGCCCGCAGGGGCCGCTTGATGCCACGTTCGGCCCGCTGCTGGCGCTGACCGATAATCAGAGCAGCAGCACGATGAACCTGCGCACCTTCCTGACGCGCGTAACGCAGGTGCGCCTGCGCCTGCAGCAGATCACCAGCGCGGCAGATCCGCAGGCGATGACGCAGGCGCTGGCCCGGACGGTATTTCAGGGAAAGAGCGTTGACCTGACGGAGACACGCGACTACGGCAGCCTGGTCGCCGCCGGACTGGGGCAGGAGTGGAGCGGGTTCGGGCAGACGGTGTTTGTGCGCCCGATAGAACAGGCGTGGCAGCAGGTGCTGATGCCGGCTGCAGGCAGCTTCAACGCACAGTGGCAGCAGGCCGTAGTGAATGAGTGGAACCGCGCATTCGGCGGCCGCTACCCGTTCAGAAATGTCAGCAGCGAGGTATCACTGCCGCTGCTGGCGAAATATCTGAATGCGGACACCGGGCGCCTTACCCGCTTTCTGCACGCTCGCCTGAGTGGCGTACTCCATCGCGAAGGGACCCGCTGGGTACCGGACCGCATTAACGCCCGCGGTCTGACGTTTAATCCCGCTTTTCTGCAGGCGCTTAATCAGCTCAGTCAGATTGCTGACGTGGTATTTGCCAGCGGTCATGCCGGCCTGCATTTTGAGCTGCGTCCGGGAACGGCAGCAGACGTGATGCAGACTGACCTGATAATCGATAGCCAGAAGCTGACCTACATGAATCAGCAGCCGGTCTGGCGGCGCTTTATCTGGCCTGCTGACACCGACGCGCCAGGCGCATCGCTGAGCTGGATCAGCACCAAAGCAGGCACTCGTCTGTACGGTGAGATGCCGGGCAGCTGGGGGTTGATCCGCCTGCTGGAAAAGGCGCACGTCAGCGCCAGACCAGGGCTGGGCAGCAGCTGGCAGCTGACCTGGCATGCCCCCGACGGGCGGCCGTTAAACTACACCCTGCGTACCGAAGCCGGCGAGGGGCCGCTGGCGCTGCTGAAGCTGCGCAACTTTACGCTTCCGTCCGATATTTTTCTCACCGGCAGCACCCAGAACCCGCCTGGTAATGCTGAATTCATTGAGGAGGAGTGATGCCTCTGCAATCTCTGATTAGCGCCTGCGGCATGGATGCGGAACCGCTCCGCGCGCAGGCTGCTGAGCATATTCTCTTATGGGAGCACTGGCTGCAGCCTGTAAGCACCAGCCATCCTGCCGGTGAAGACCCGACCTATTCCGATACGTTTCAGCGGATGCAGGAGGAGATGAACCGCCTGTCCGGCACGGATATGGCACTGATCTGTTCGCTGGCGGAGCAGATACTGACTTCGGAAGCGAAAGATATCCGCGTAGCGGTCTGGTACTGCGTGGCCCGCCTGCAGCAGGATGGCGAGGAGGGGTTTGCTGAGGGGCTTGCCTTACTGGCGGGCCTGCTGCAGCGCTTTGGTGACAACCTGCATCCGCTGCGGACGCGCAGTCGCGAGGCGGCGCTGAATTTTATATCCAGCGCGCGCGTGCTGGATACGCTGACGCTCTATCCGGAGGTGACGACCGCCACGGCGCAGCGCACCGTGGCGGCGCTGCTGGCTATTGATGACATCTGTCGGGCGCAGGGCGGCACCCATTCCGCAGGGCTTTACAGCGCGCTGGAGTCCCGGCTGCTTAACGCCGGCGGTCCTGATGCGATAGTGCCGCTGACGGCAGCAGACAGCCTGCAACCAGACGCGTCTTCAGCCTCAGCTGCGCCAGCTCTGGCTGCCATCAGCTCCGGGCGGGAGCTGATGGAACAGGCGCGAGCGCTGGCAGCTTATCTGCGCGAGCAGCCAAATGGCGCGCTGGCCGCACACCGGCTGATGAAAACCCTCCGCTATGACACGCTCAGTCAGCTGCCGCTGCTGTCAGGTAACGGCAACAGTTGTGTGACGCCACCAAAATCTGACCAGCGCGCGCTGCTTAAACGCCTCTGGATCCAGCAGAGCTGGGCCGAGCTGGCTGAGCAGGCGGACAGTCTGTTCAGTCGGGGAACAAACCACTTCTGGCTTGATCTGCAGTGGTATCAGCACCAGGCGCAGCTGCGATCGGGGCATGCGGAGTTCGCGGCTATTGTTCAGGACGATCTGAAAGGGCTGCTCTCCCGCCTGCGCGGACTGGAAACGCTGGCCTTCAGCGACGGCATGCCATTTGCGGATGAGGTAACACTGAGCTGGATCCAGCAGCAGGTCATGATAACGGAGAGTGCGTTCGGACCCGATCCCGCCGCTGCGGCGAGCGCGCCGGAAGATGAGGTGCTGTTGCTGGAGAGCGAGGCGACTGAGCTGGCAGACAGAGAGGGCATTGCCGCTGCGCTGACCTGGCTGCAGCAGCGACCCGGTATCCACTCTCCGCGCCAGCAGTGGCTCCTTCGCCTGCTGATGGCACGGATTGCTGAGCAATCTGGTCGGCAGGAACTGGCACTGCAGCTGCTGGGCGCGCTCGATGCTGGCGCAGAGAGTATGACGCTGGCGGAGTGGGAGCCAGCGCTGTTATTTGAAGTAAAGTCCCGCCGGCTGAAGTTACTGCGTGCCCGCACGGGCCGGAGTGATACAGATAAAGCCCGCCTGCAGTCTGACATGGAACAGCTGCTGGCCGGGCTGGTGACTATCGATGCTGCACGAGCGTCAGTACTCTTTTCTTAATACGGTCTGACCTCTTTCTTTAATTTAAATATAAATGGTTCAAAGGAATGATGACATTAACTGAAACACAGAATATGCAGCCGACAGGCTTTCATTATTTTGATAATACGTTTGTCAGCAGGGAAGAAATAAAAGGCGTCATCAATCACGCAGAGCTCATCAATTTAAAAGGCGCTCAGCTGAGTAAAACTGCCAGTCAGTACGAAATTGAATTGTGGACCGATAAACAGGTCATCAATATTCATGCCGGTAATATTCTGACCAATGTGATTATCACCCCGATTGCGGCTGCAGCGGACATTATTTCCTTCCCAATATCGCTGACGTTTCTCCGGTTTATGACTGGTATGGGTGCGTTCAAATAAGAGAGGCTCGTCAGGATATGAAAGACTTAACGCTGCGCTATTACGATATTGAAATGCGCTATCTGCGCGACGCCGCAAAAGAGTTTGCCGAAACTCACCCTGACCGCGCCGCCATGCTCAACCTGGATCGTGCCGGCACGCCGGATCCCTTTGTGGAGCGCCTGCTGGAGGGGTTTGCCTTTTCGGTAGGACGGTTGCGTCAGAAGATCGATGATGACCTGCCGGAGCTGACCGAAGGCCTGGTCAGCATGCTCTGGCCGCACTATCTGCGCACCATTCCATCGCTCGCAGTAGTGGCGCTGACGCCGGACCTGCCGAAAATGAAGATGGCAGAGACGGCGCCTGCAGGACTGGAGATCTTTTCCCGTCCCGTGGGGCCTAAAAATACCGTGTGTCGCTATCGCACCACGAAGCGGGTCACGCTTAACCCGCTGGCGGTCACCAGGGTTGCTATGGGCACTGAGCCGGATGGGCGCTCTGTGCTGCGCCTGCGCCTGACCAGCAGCGGGCAGGCGGACTGGAGCCAGTGTGACCTGCGCCAGCTGAGCCTGTGGCTGGGAGAAGATCTGCCCGTGGCGACGGCACTGCATCAGAGGCTGACCCGCTGCCAGGCGGCGCTGTACATTCGCGAGGCAGGGCAGCCGGAGCGCAGGGCCTTTGACGGCTGGTTCAGCCCCGGCGGATTTGACGAGGATGACCGGCTCTGGCCAAAGGGGGAGAGCGCTTTCAGCGGCTATCAGCTGCTACTGGAATACTTCACCTTTCCTGAGAAATTCCGTTTTGTGAATCTGAATGGGCTGGAGACGCTCGCGCTTCCGCCCGGGCTGGCATACGTCGATATCGAGGTGGTCTTCAGCGAGCCGTGGCAGAGTGATCTACCGGTCAAAGAGAGCTCTCTGCGCCTGCACTGCGTGCCGGTGATTAACCTGTTTGCACTGGAAGCCGATCCGCTGATTGTGAACGGACTGGAGAGCGAGTATCTGCTGCGCGCAAAGCGCCTGCAGGATGGGCACACGGAAATTTACTCGGTGGATACGGTCAGCGGTTCAGGACTGACCGGTGCGGCTGAGTATGTTCCGTTCACCAGCTTCCGGCACCGGGGCGGCATGATGCGTCGTCTTGCTCCGGAACGTTACTTTCATACCCGCGTGCGCCGGGGCGTCACCGGCCTGCATGACACCTGGCTGATCCTCGGCGGTCAGCAGTGGGAGAAAGACGATCTGCTTTCCCGCGACACGCTCTCGCTGCGCATTACCGGTACCAACGGCCAGCTTCCGCGTCGCGCACTGCAGAGCACGCTGCTGGATCGCTGCGAACAGGTGCTGCAGACGCCGGTGACGGTGCGCAATCTCACCCGCCCGACGCTGCCTGCTTATCCACCCGCTGAGGACCGCTTTCACTGGCGGGTGCTCAGCCATCTCGGCTCTGGCTTTATCAACATGATGAACAGCGCAGAGGTGCTGCGCGGCACGCTGGCGCTCTATAACTGGCAGGATGATGAACGCGGTAACCGCAGGCTGGAGGCGATCCTTGACGTGCAGCAGCATCGTCTGCAGCGGTTTGAGTCGGGTTATCTGCTGCGCGGTCTCGATGTTGAAGTAACGCTCGACAGCAGCGGTTTTACCGGTGATGGCGATATCCATCTGTTTGGTGAAATGCTTAACCGTTTCCTGTCGCTGTATGCGGACATGAATCAGTTTATTCAGCTTTCGCTGATAGTCCGGCCTGAAGGAAAATGTATCCGATGGAAAGAGAATCACAGTTAGCGTCTGCCCGGCTGATAGCACGGCTGGGCGACCAGCTGCCCCGTATGAATTTTTACCGTTTTTGTCAGCTGCTGGAGAGGTGCGATCCTGAAGCGCCGGTTCCGGGCAGCGTCTGGCAGGTGCGACACGAGCCGGTACGGTTCAGGCCGCACCCGGGCATGGGATTTCCGGCTGGCGAAATTCGCGCGGCTGAAACCGCCGGGTATCCGTACCTTCCTCCAACCGTACGCATCAATTTTATGGGGCTGTATGGCACGGCATCTCCGCTGCCGACGCACTATCTCGACGATATCGCCCGGCAGCGTGAAGGGCATGAGGCGCTGCAGGATTTCCTGGATATCTTCAGTCACCGGCTGACTACGCAGTTTTATCGTATCTGGCGCAAATACACCTATCCGGCCACGTTCGCCGCCGGCGGCACCGATGAAACCTCTCAGTACCTGCTGGGGCTGGCTGGCCTGGGAATAGACGGCTGCGCGCAAAACATCGCCACGCCGGTTTCGCGCTTTCTGGCGCTGCTGCCGGTCATGATGTTGCCTGGCCGGACCGCAGAGGGTCTCTCCTCGCTGGTGGCGCTGCTGGCACCGGATACGCGCGCGCAGATAGTGCCGTGGGATCCGCGTCGTATTCCCCAGTCCTGCCGTTTACGTCTGAGCACGCAACAGCCGGTCAGCCTGATGCGTCGTCCGGTCATGGGAACGCATGCCACCGACGTTAACGGACAGGTATTACTGCGATTGCTTACCGATAATCCGGAGGAGATGCGCGGCTGGCTGCCTGGCGGACAGTTACACGGCGATCTGATGGCGCTGCTCCACGTCTATCTGGGAGCAAAGCTGGATGCACGGCTGGAGCTGTGCGTTGACCGCGCCCTGCTGCCGGATGCGCAGCTGAGCTGCCGGAGGGAAGCGGCACAGCAGCTGGGCCGCACCGCGGTGCTGCCTCAGCGGAACCTTAACGCCTCGCATAAACCCGATTTACTCACTATACCGCTCGGGCGTTATCAGCGTGTCCGGGAACAACCTTCAGGGACTAAAACAGATGAACAGGGCGACTACCGCTGGTAAAATAGTTATTCCTCTGATGCTGGCGCTGAGTGCCAGCGGCTGCGGCCTGACGCAGAAAGTATCCGAAGGCACCGCGTCCGTCACAAAATCTCTTTTTTACAAACAAATACGCACCCTGCACCTCGACTTCCGCGCCCGCGAAGGCGCCAACCGCAACGCGCAGGGCGCTGCGCTCTCAACCGTGGTGCGCATCTGGCAACTCAGCGACCGTCAGGCCTTTGACGCCTCCGACTACCCTTCACTGTTAGCAGCTGACAGTCAGGTTCTGAAAGCGGATCTGCTGGCGCAAAAGGCTATCCGGGTGCGTCCCGGCGAATCGGTCAGTATTGATGTACCCATGGAGGAGCGAACAGCGTTTGTGGCGGTGGCCGGGCTGTTTCTGTCGCCAGATACTCAGGATGAGACGTGGCGAATACTGCTGACCCGCGCAGACCTCCACCCGGACAAAGCCAGGGTGATTGAGCTGGGTGACGGCACGCTGACGCTGGTAGCGGAAAAAGGGGAAAGACCCTGATGCAGCCTTCACTTTACGACATGCTTTACGGCAATTTCAGCGGCGGCCTGGATCTGGATGCGGTGAGCGAACGGGAACAGGTGATTTTGTCGGTGCTGGATAACCTGCAGCGCATTCTGAACACCCGCGCCGGCGCCCTGGCTCATCTGCCCGATTATGGGCTGCCGGATATGACGCTCATCCTGCAGGGGCTGCCCGGCACCGCACATCAGCTGGTACATATTCTTTCTGACGTATTACTGAAGTATGAGCCCCGGCTGAAACAGGTTGATGTGGTGATGCTGGAACAGACGCAGCCCGGTGAGCTGCGTTATGCCATTGATGCCGGGCTGGACGTCGTGGGTAGGGTGCGCTATGGCACTGACTTTATGCCGGGAGGAAAGGTGCTGCTGCGGCATCTGCGCCAGCAGAACATGATGCGTTAAGCCATAGCCACCAGCCAGATAAGATCGCCGGCCTGGCGCTTCGCCTTTACTTTCCCGCTAACGCTCTGATAATGGACCTGCTTCCGGCAGGCCTGCGGATAACTATGACCTTTTCATCTCAGAAATCGCACGTGCTGATGACCGGCGGAGACCCTCGCCTGCATCCTGAATTTATTTGTCTGCAAAACGAAATCAGGAAGCTCAGCCATCCCGCCCGGCCCGATATTAACTGGCTGCAGGTGATGGAGAGCTGCACCCGGCTTTTCGGACAGGCTGGAGCAGATCTGCAGTCTGTTTGCTGGTTTACGCTGGCGCTTTCTCATCTTGACGGCGCTAAGGGGCTGCAGGAGGGGCTCAGGGTCACGGAGGCACTGATGTGCTCACGCTGGCAGACGCTCTGGCCCCACCAGCCTGCAGACCGGATAGCGATCCTGAGAATGCACTTTCAGCGTCTGCAGTTTCTGTTACGCACCTGGCCGGCGGAGAAGCCTGATACGCAGATCGCGCTGAAGGCGTGCGCCACATATCTGGATCTGATTGAGCAGCATCTGGCGCAGGCGGGCCTCAACGCCGCGAGCGGTATCCGCCAGCTGTGCGATAAAGTCAGAACAGCAGCCGAAAACGCGGAGACGTCACCGGGCCAAAGCGACATGGCGACCGTACGCAGAAGCCGCCCACGCAAGGCGCTTTCCGGCCCGGCTCCGGCAACGGCAAAGCCTCCGACCTTTATCATTCATCCCGAATCAGGGCCTGAACAGACATCATCAGGGCGTTATATCAGGCCTTTTATCGCCGGCATGGCCGCTATGCTGGTGGTTGTTGCAACAGGCACAGGCGGCTGGCTTTATGCCCGCCAGCCCGGTGAAAATACGCGTATGCTCTCTGCTGCCGTACCCGCGCTTCCTCATTCGCTGACGGAAGAGCAGCGGGCAGGCATCCGGCAGGATCGGCGTATCAACGCCGCAGAGTGGATCAATACGATCAAAACACAGGCTGAACGGCTTGATGCCGCCGGTATCGGCAGGGCGGGGAGCTACAGCGCCGACGTTGCGCTGCTGGCCGGCTCGATCTGGCCGGCTGAAGAGTTAACGCGCCGGCTGCTGACAGACGCGCTCGCCAGGAGAGAGGCGATGACAGCGTCGCCGGAAGCGGCAGGTGCCTGGCAGCAGGGGATGGAAAAACTCAGCCTGCTCAGTGAAAAGCTGAATGCGCTTGATGAGAAACGGGGGCGTTACCTGACCGTCAGCGAGCTGAAGTCAGCAATATTTTCCACACAACAGGCATTCAGCCTGCATATCCCCGCTGAAGAGTGGCTGCGCCGCTATGAAGATTCTGCCTCTCCGGCCGGGGAAGCGCAGTTTAAACGGGCAATCAGTGAACTGCAGGCGCGATACGACATGATTCGCCTTCGCAGGGCAGCCGCATTGAGAGGCTCAGCTGCACAGGAGAGCGGCTCTTAAATAAAACCGACGATCTGCTTATTATCAGCGAGTGAATGACAGCGATCCCGACTGATCTACCCCGGCATGCTACACTGGCAGTGAGCGCTGCGCTCATCGTTATTTTTATCGATTTCGTCCGGTGCTTCTCCGGGTGATGTGATAAATCTGACTGGTACAGAGAGCCTGGGTGAGAACAATCTTTACAGCATGCCATAAAGATTTTCACAACAGTAATTCAATCGCTGGATCGTCTTTTCTCGCATTAAGTGGGGAAGTTCTGATATGGCATTGACTCCTGCCATCGCCATTTTGGCGCCACTCTAAAATCAGGAAACAAAAAAGCCACCTCAGAGGGTGGCTTAACTATATGATTTTAGAGCTAAAATTTGGTGGCCCCTGCTGGGTTTGAACCAGCGACCAAGCGATTATGAGTCGCCTGCTCTAACCACTGAGCTAAGGGGCCAGTAGTGCGGGGATTATAAAGTATCTGGCAGAGGCGATCCAGCGTTCGCCGATCGGTTGGTGAAAATTAGCACAATGGTGAGTGATTGATATTAATGAAAAATCCACCTGCTGTGACAGGAGTGATTGCCACGACAGTTTGAGCGTTTTTTTACTGCACAGGCGGTAAAAGAAATCGTTAACTCGTTGGGCGGCTGGCGCAGGGTTTTCACTTATCGCAATCGCCATGCTTTCCCCATCCCGCTGAATAACCTACGCTTTAAGCACGTTTACCAGGTATTCAGAGGCGTATGCAACCCGACCACGACATTCGCGATATTCTCTCGCACGATCTGCAGGTGCTGTTCTGCGGCATCAATCCCGGCAAGTCATCTGCGCATACCGGTTACCATTTTGCGCATCCCGGCAACCGCTTCTGGAAAGTGATCTATCTGGCTGGCTTTACGCGCGAGCTGCTGAAGCCGGAGCAGGAGCGGCGGCTGCTGGAGACCGGCTGCGGCATCACCGCGCTGGTTGAGCGTCCCACCACGCAGGCGAGCGAGCTGAGCGGCGATGAGCTGCGCGACGGCGGGCTGCGGCTGCAGGATAAAATTTTACGGTATCAGCCGCGGGCGCTGGCGGTGCTGGGCAAGGATGCGTATCAGCGTGCGTTCCGGCAGCGTAAAGTGGAGTGGGGCGAGCAGCCGCAGCCGCTGATGGAGACGCGCATCTGGGTGCTGCCAAATCCCAGTGGCCTTAACCGCGCTTCACTGGAGGAGATGGTGGCAGCGTATCGCCAGCTGGCGGATGCGCTGGGTCTGCCGGAGCGCGGGCAATAAAAAACCCCGGCGTGCCGGGGTTTTTGTTTTCCTGCAGACGATTAATCGTCGAGGAAGCTGCGCAGCACTTCCGAGCGGCTCGGGTGACGCAGTTTGCGCAGCGCTTTGGCTTCAATCTGACGAATACGCTCACGCGTTACGTCAAACTGCTTGCCCACTTCTTCCAGCGTGTGGTCGGTGTTCATATCGATACCAAAACGCATACGCAGGACTTTCGCCTCGCGCGCGGTCAGGCCCGCCAGCACGTCGTGGGTCGCAGAACGCAGGCTCTCAGAGGTAGCAGAGTCCAGCGGCAGCTCCAGCGTGGTATCTTCGATGAAATCGCCCAGATGCGAATCTTCGTCATCACCAATCGGCGTCTCCATAGAGATAGGCTCTTTGGCGATCTTCAGCACCTTGCGGATCTTATCTTCCGGCATCAGCATACGCTCAGCCAGCTCTTCCGGCGTCGGCTCGCGGCCCATCTCCTGCAGCATCTGGCGCGAGATACGGTTGAGCTTGTTGATGGTCTCAATCATATGCACCGGAATACGGATGGTACGCGCCTGATCGGCGATAGAGCGGGTGATCGCCTGACGGATCCACCAGGTGGCGTAGGTTGAAAACTTATAGCCACGGCGATATTCAAACTTATCAACCGCTTTCATCAGGCCGATGTTGCCTTCCTGAATCAGGTCAAGGAACTGCAGGCCGCGGTTGGTATATTTTTTCGCGATAGAGATAACCAGACGCAGGTTAGCTTCAACCATCTCTTTTTTCGCGCGGCGCGCTTTCGCTTCGCCGATCGACATGCGACGGTTGATGTCTTTAACCTGTTCGATGGTCAGGCCGGTCTCTTCCTCAATCTGCAGCAGCTTCTGCAGCGAGCGCATGACATCTTCTTCAACATCTTTCAGCTTTTCAGACCACGGCTTGTTCATCGCCAGGGCTGCTTTAAACCAGCTCTCACTGGTTTCATTACCGGTGAACAGCGTAATGAAGTTCTTCTTCGGCATTTTGCACAGTTCAACGCACAGCTTCATGATCAGGCGCTCTTGCGTACGCACGCGCTCCATCATTTCACGCATGTTGTTTACCAGGTAGTCGAACTGCTTCGGCACCAGGCGGAACTGCTTGAAGACTTCAGAAAGGTTGTTGATTTCGGCAACGGCATCAGCGTGGCTGCGGCCTTTCGCCTTAATAACGGTGCGGGCTGCTTCATACTGGGTGCGCAGCTCAAGGAACTTCTCGCGCGCCAGTTCCGGATCGATAGAGTTGTCGTCGTCGCTGCTGTCGTCGTCGTCGCTATCTTCATCTTCCTCTTCGTCGTCATTGCGATCTTCTTCAGACAGCTCAGAACCAACGTGGGTGGCAGTGGGGGCGAGATCTTCTTCAGCGTTAGGATCGACAAAGCCGGTGATGAGATCGGACAGGCGCGATTCGCCCGCTTCCACACGATCGTACTGATCGAGCAGGTAGGTAATAGCTTCCGGATATTCGGCAACAGAGCACTGCACCTGGTTGATACCGTCTTCGATACGCTTGGCGATGTCGATTTCGCCTTCGCGCGTCAGCAGCTCTACGGTACCCATTTCACGCATATACATGCGCACCGGATCGGTTGTGCGCCCGATTTCAGATTCAACGCTGGATAAGACCTGCGCGGCCGCTTCTGCAGCATCTTCATCTGTATCGGAGCTGTTCTCATTCAGCATCAGATCATCGGCATCAGGGGCTTCTTCCACCACCTGGATACCCATATCGTTGATCATCTGGATGATGTCTTCGATCTGATCGGAGTCGACGATATCTTCCGGCAGATGGTCATTGACCTCAGCATAGGTCAGATAGCCCTGCTCCTTACCACGGGTGACAAGCAGCTTAAGCTGTGACTGCGGGTTTTGCTCCATAAGACGGTATCCACACTTCTGTTAATTAGATTGGTGTCGGTCGGCAGCGAGCCAACTATAACAGTGAAGGCATTATGTTTTTGCCGCTGCCTTCAACGCGGCCAGGGCTGCAGCCCCTTTTAGTTCGGCACTTAAGCCGCTTGATATTCGGTCTGAAATCGTTGTGCTCCGGTTCCGCTTATATGGCGTGTAAACCGAAAGCCGCAGGCCAGAACGGGGAATACTCCGCCATTCTGGCCTGGCTGAATCTTATTTTTTCGCTAATGCCTGGCTTAATGCCCAGAATTCGCGCCGCTCAGCGGCACTGAGCCCTTCGGTGCGCTCACGCGCAATCAGCGCTTCCAGGCGCTGCTCCAGCGCAGCATCATATATGCTTGCCAGCGAGTCCTGAAACACCGCTTCGGCTTCCTCATCCACTATCATGTGGTTCCAGGTGGCCAGTGTTTCAAGGGGCTGGCTAAAATTTGTCCCGCGATATAACTCTAGTAGCTGTCCGGTCGTCAGGCCAGGATTCTCTGTGCAGCGGCTGACCAGGTCAACAAACAGCGACAGGCCGGCAAGTTTTGACTGCGCCAGCCCGTCAAGCGTGGGCACAATCGCTGCAAACTGCGGATTCTGCACCAGCAGCGCAATCAGTACGCGCATCGTGGTGCGCTTCAGCGGCGGCGCGACGGGCGGCGTCGCGTTTTCTGCCGCCTTTGGCATCAGCTTGTCTAACTGGTTATCGTCCAGAATGCCGAGTTTATTACCCAGCGTCTGGCGCATATAGATCCGCAGCGTTTCGCCCGGGATCTGACTAATCAGCGGCAGAGCGAGCGTCGCCAGCTTGGTACGACCATCGCGGGTGCTCAAATCCACCTGTGGCATCAGGCTGTCGAACAGAAACACCGAGAGCGGCATCGCCTGCTCCATGCGTGCTTCAAACGCTTCTTTTCCCTCTTTGCGCACCAGCGTATCGGGATCTTCGCCATCAGGCAGAAACATAAAGCGTAGCTGACGCCCGTCATTCATGTAGGGCAGGGCGGTTTCCAGCGCGCGCCAGGCGGCTTCGCGACCGGCCCGGTCGCCGTCATAACAGCAGATAACCGTGTCAGTCGAGCGGAACAGCAGCTGAATATGTTCAGCCGTGGTGGAGGTCCCCAGCGACGCCACGGCATAATCGATGCCGAACTGTGCCAGGGCGACCACATCCATATAGCCCTCCACCACCAGCAGGCGCGCCGGCTGAGGATGGTTTTTTTGTGCTTCATACAGGCCATAGAGCTGGCGGCCTTTATGGAAAATCGGTGTTTCCGGCGAGTTCAGATACTTAGGCGTATCGTTACCCAGCACGCGTCCGCCAAAGCCAATCACGCGACCACGCTTATCGCGGATCGGGAACATGACGCGATCGCGGAAGCGATCGTAGCTGCGGCCTTTATCATTGGTGACCAGCATGCCCGCTTCCATCAGCGACTCGCGGTCTTCCTGCTGCTCTCCGAAACGCTTCAGCACGTTATCCCAGCCGGCGGGCGCATAGCCAATCGCAAAGTGATCGATCACCTGCTGGCTGAGCCCGCGCGAGCCTAAATAGCGCTGGGCCGCCTCTGCTCCCGGACTGCGGAAGCTTTGCTGATAGAAACCATCCAGTTTCTCCAGCAGCTGGTAAAGACTCTGACGCTGATGACGCTCAATCGGGCTGGGGCCGCTGCCTGTTTCGTACGGCACTTCAAGGCCGTGCTGGGTGGCGAGTTCCTCAACGCTTTCGACAAATTCCAGACGATCGTGATTCATCAGGAAATCGATAGCGTTGCCTTTGGCACCACAGCCAAAGCAGTAGTAAAACTGCTTTTCACCGCTGACGGTAAAAGAGGGGGTTTTTTCGTTATGGAATGGACAGCACGCGTGATAGTTCTTACCCTGCTTTTTCAGCTTAACGCGGGCATCGATAAGATCCACGATATCCGTGCGGGCAAGTAAATCATTGATAAAAACGCGTGGAATTCGTCCAGCCATAAGCCCCGATTTTTTTCAGCTCTTAAACGGCAACAAGCCGCGCTTCCTTTCGGAAAGCACGGCCTCTTACTTGACTCTGTCTGCGTTTAACACGCGGCGGAAGCGAACTTCCGAAAGAAATTAGTACAGACGAGTGCGGCGTGCGTTTTCGCGAGCCAGTTTCTTGGCGTGACGCTTAACTGCTGACGCTTTAGCGCGCTTACGCTCGGTCGTTGGTTTTTCATAAAACTCACGACGACGAACTTCAGCCAGAACGCCTGCTTTCTCGCAGGAACGCTTGAAGCGACGCAGTGCTACGTCGAATGGCTCGTTTTCACGTACTTTAATTACCGGCATGTAACTCTCACCTCGATAAAATTCGGTTTTTGCTGCTGACTGCGGCGTCAGCACATCTCAAAATGGTGCAGCATTTTACTCCAGCCGGGGCCAGCTTGTAAAGCACCATGGACAATTTAGAACCAACAGGAGCGTTTGCCTGTGCGGCTGCCGGTTTTTTCAGGCCGTGGAGTATAGCGCACTCTTTGTGCGGCAGAAAAACACTTTTTCCCGTCAAAGTAGTCCGGCGGCAGATTTGCCTGTGCTACACTGCGCGCCGCAAGAAGAGGGTAATAAAGCTATGCGAGTTCTGGGTATTGAAACGTCCTGCGATGAAACCGGCATCGCGATTTATGACGATGTGTCCGGTCTGCTGGCGAATCAGCTGTATAGCCAGGTGAAGCTACATGCTGACTACGGCGGCGTTGTGCCGGAACTGGCATCGCGCGACCATGTACGTAAAACGGTGCCGCTGATACAGGCCGCGCTGAAAGAGGCAAACCTGCAGGCCAGCGATATCGATGCGGTCGCCTATACCGCCGGTCCGGGTCTGGTGGGTGCACTGCTGGTCGGCGCCACGATTGGCCGCGCGCTGGCGTTCGCCTGGAATGTGCCGGCAGTCCCGGTACATCATATGGAAGGCCATCTGCTGGCTCCGATGCTGGAGGAGAATCCGCCGGCGTTCCCGTTTGTCGCGCTGCTGGTCTCCGGCGGACATACGCAGCTTATCAGCGTCACCGGTATCGGCGAATATACGCTGCTGGGCGAGTCAATCGACGATGCGGCGGGTGAGGCGTTTGATAAAACGGCCAAGCTGCTGGGTCTGGACTATCCGGGCGGCCCCATGCTGTCGCGCATGGCGCAGCAGGGTGTTGCGAACCGCTTCCGCTTCCCGCGTCCGATGACCGATCGCCCGGGCCTCGATTTCAGCTTTTCAGGGCTGAAAACCTTTGCGGCAAATACTATTCGCGAGCATGACGGCGACGAACAGGCGCGGGCAGATATCGCCCGCGCATTTGAAGATGCGGTCGTGGATACGCTGATGATCAAATGCAAACGCGCGCTGGAGCAAACCGGCTTTACGCGGCTGGTGATCGCCGGTGGCGTCAGCGCCAACCGCACGCTGCGCGCGCGAATGGCAGAGATGATGAGCGCACGCGGCGGCGAGGTGTTTTATGCCAGGCCTGAGTTCTGCACCGATAACGGCGCTATGATCGCCTATGCCGGCATGGTGCGTCTGAAGGGCGGCACACGGGGTGAGTTCGGCGTCAGCGTCCGTCCGCGCTGGCCGCTGGCGGAACTGCCCGCTATCTGAAAACAAAAAACCGGCGCGCAGCCGGTTTTTTTTATTCTTTCTTTTTTTTCCGTTTCCAGACGCGATTTTCCTGTCCGCGCCAGAGCCGCTGAATATTGTCATGATGCCGCAGCAGGATCAGGCAGGAGAGCATGGAAACCGGAAACGTAAACTGCGGCTTGAACCACCAGACGTAGAACGGGGCGATCAGCGCGCTGACAATGGCACCCAGCGAGGAGTAGCCGCTCAGCAGCACGGTCAGCAGCCACGTCCCGGTCATCAGGCCGGTAAGATCCCAGCCAATCGGCGCAATCGCGCCAAACGCCGTCGCCACGCCTTTGCCACCGCGAAAGCGGAAAAAGACCGGATAGATATGACCCAGGCAGGCAGCTATCGCGGTCAGGCCAAGATACATAGGCGTCACGTGCAGCATCCAGGCGATCCAGACCGGAACCATTCCTTTGGCCACATCAAATATCAGTACCGCTGCTGCTGACGCTTTGCCGCCGATGCGCAGGACGTTTGTGGCGCCAGGGTTACCGGAGCCTGAGATACGCGGATCGGGCAAGCCTGCGAGTTTACAGACCAGTATCGCACTGGAAATCGAGCCGCAAAGATACGCGAAAATAATCATACCAAGCGCGATAGCACTCATAGCGTCGTACCGTTCCTTTTGGGTCGTTTTGTTGCCGGTAAGCGTGGATAATACGCATAATCCGCCGGAAGTGGTATCCGGCCTGGCCAAAAACAGAGAGTGACATCATGGATATCGTATTTATAGAACAACTCACCGTGTTCACCACCATTGGCGTATACGACTGGGAACAGGGCATGCAGCAGAAGCTGGTGCTCGATGTCGAAATGGCCTGGGACAACCGGCGTGCCGCGGCCAGCGACGATGTCAGCGACTGTCTGAGTTATGCCGATGTCACCGACGCCATCCTCTCGCATCTGCAGGGAAACCGGTTTGCGCTGGTCGAGCGCGTCGCAGAAGAAATCTGCGATCTGTTGATGAATCGTTTCAAAACGCCCGGCGTGCGTATCCGGGTAGGTAAGCCGGGTGCAGTAGCCCAGGCGGCGAGCGTTGGCGTGCGTATTGAGCGCGGGACAATTCCTAAATAAACCCCCTGTGATTGCCATCACAATGAAACCAAATCAAATTATGGTGTGTCTTAGCTGAGGCCGTTGCGTTAAGCGAAACGAAGTGGCAGAAAACCCTAAGGTTTTCTTCAGATCAACGCCGGCATAATTTCAGGCGGTAGCAGTTTGCGACCGCCTTTTTACTGTTTAAAACGGATAGGGGAAAATTTTGATGGCAGATATGCATCAGCTATGGGTCGCTGCGATCCTCGGGGTCGTTGAGGGGCTGACCGAGTTTCTGCCGGTCTCATCCACGGGCCATATGATTATTGTCGGGCACCTGCTGGGATTTGAGGGCGATAAAGCAGAGACGTTTGAAGTGGTGATCCAGCTCGGATCAATTCTGGCAGTGGTCGTAATGTTCTGGCGACGTCTGTTTGGCCTGATCGGTATCCATTTTGGTCAGGAGCGTCATGAAGGCACCGGTACCGGTAAGCTGACGCTGATCCACATTCTGCTCGGGATGATCCCGGCGGTGGTAATCGGTTTACTGCTGCACGATCAGATTAAAACGCTGTTTAATCCGATCAACGTCATGTATGCCCTGGTGGTGGGCGGTGTGCTGCTGCTGGCGGCAGAGTTCCTGAAGCCAAAACAGCCAAAAGCGGTGGGCGTGGATGATATCACCTATCGTCAGGCGTTTATGATTGGCTGCTTCCAGTGTCTGGCGCTGTGGCCGGGCTTTTCCCGCTCGGGTGCGACGATTTCGGGCGGTATGCTGATGGGCGTCAGCCGCTACGCAGCGTCGGAATTCTCTTTCATTCTCGCCGTGCCGATGATGATGGGCGCGACCGTGCTGGACCTCTACAAAAGCATGGGCTTCCTGACGATGCAGGATTTCCCGATGTTCGCAGTGGGCTTTATTACCGCGTTCATCGTGGCGCTGCTGGCAATCAAAGTCTTCCTTGAGCTGATCAAGCGTATCTCGTTTGTATCGTTCGCCATCTATCGTTTTATCGTTGCAGCAGCGGTTTACGCCGTGTTTATGTAACAGCGGTTGCGCGGCGGGTTATGCCGGCCGCGCACCAATCAGCGTCTCTTCAATAGCCGCAATCCGGCGCCTGCCCAGCTCTTCCCGCACCTCTGCGCCTTTAAAGCCTGCTGCAATCACCTGCTGCACCGGTACCGCCTGCGCGAGCGCAAACGCCTGACGCAGATAGTTACCCTGCGGATAGGGCATACTCTCGAGCGTGGCGCGTCCGCGCGCGTCCGCCTCACTGGTCAGCGCCATCTTTTCCACCCGCTCCGGCTTACGCCAGGCGTCGATGCGATCAAACAGCGCCACCAGCGCCGCCGCTGACTGCCGCTCAATGGTGTGCACGATGTCATGGAACTCTGTCACGATTAGCGCCAGATCGCGTACGTGATTAGGGACGCGCAGCCGCTGGCACAGGGCGGCGACAAGCGGGACACCCGCCGGGCCATGACCGTGATGCGACGGCCACTTCTCCGGAGGAGTCAGCGCCTTGCCCACATCGTGAAACAGCGTAGCGAAGCGCACGTCGAGCTCATCAGAGAGCGCGGCCGCCAGCGTCAGCGTCATCAGCGTATGCACACCGGTATCGATCTCAGGGTGCCACTTCGGCGGGGCAGGAATGCCGTACAGATTATCGATCTCCGGAAAGAGCACCTGCAGTGCGCCACAGTCGCGCAGTGCCTGGAAATAGACCTGCGGATTGCGCGTCAGCAGTGCATTTTCCGTCTCTTTCCAGACGCGCTCTGCCGTCAGATGCGCCAGCTCGCCGCTGGCAGCCATCTCTGCCATTAGCGCCTGCGTTTCAGCGGCAATGCGAAAGCCAAGGTGGGCATAGCGGGCGGCAAACCGCGCCACGCGCAGCACGCGCAGCGGATCTTCGCTGAACGCTGCCGAAACGTGACGCAGCGTGCGACTGGCAAGATCGCGCTGGCCGTGGCAGGGATCGATCAGGCTGCCATCTTCCGCCTGCGCGATGGCGTTAATGGTCAGATCGCGCCGCTGCAGATCCTGCTCCAGCGTGACGTCGGGCGCGAAGTGCGTGATAAAGCCGGTGTAGCCGCTGCCCTGTTTGCGCTCGGTGCGCGCCAGCGCATACTCTTCACGGCTGTGCGGATGTAAAAAGACCGGAAAATCGCGGCCTACCTGCTGATAGTTCTGCGCCAGCATCTCATCAGGCGTGGCGCCAACCACCACCCAGTCACGATCTTTTACCGGCAGCTGCAGTAAGGCATCACGCACCGCACCACCGACCAGAAAGGTTTTCACTCAACAACTCCAGAGGTATTCAGATAACTGCGCGTCAGGCGCCTGTTTCGTAATTGTTGCATACTTTGGCGGAAAAGCGGGCATGCGAAAGGGGGCATCTGGCGATCCCCCCCGGACAAACGGCTGGCGTGCGGCAGATTAATTCATCCAGCGATCTTTCTTTTTACGGCGCGGCACCATATGTGGCAGCAGCAGGCCCAGCAGCAGGCCAACGCCCAGTACGCCGCCCCCGTACATAAACCACTGCATAATGATGGTGCGCTGTTTGTCATCCAGCTGTACGTTGGCTGCGCTCACTTTTTTCTGCGCCACGATCAGCTCATTTTTGAGCTTCTGGTTTTCCTGTTTCAGACCATCAATCGTGCCGTCGCTGTTAGCGACTTTGTTCTGCATTTCTGACGTGCGCTGATTCCAGCTGTTGTCGATATTAGCCAGCTTGTCAGTCAGATCTTTAACCTGCTGCTCCAGCTGTGGCACGCGGGTGCGCAGGCTTGGGGTCGCGCTGAGCTGCGACAGCGGGATCCAGTTGGTTTTGCCTTCTGCATCGCGGATTTGCGCATACTGCGCATCGCTGTTGGTCTGCAGTACGGTAACTTCTTCCCCGGCGTTCAGCTTACCGACCAGGCGATACTGATCGCCCGGACCGCTGCGTACCCAGGTTGATAACTCATCGGAGATATAACGCTTTTCATCAGCAGCGTGAGCGGGGGTGATGGCGCTGAAAGCCAGCAAAGAAAGGGCGGCAAGTGTAATTTTTTTCATTCGATGTCGTATTTTCTTGATGGGCGTAAATTTACCGGCACAGTCTGGAGTTGCCTCGCATAAATCTGAATGAGAACTATCCTGGTCTCAATCCGGCGCGAAAAGGGGCGTAAAAGCACAAGAAAGCCGAGACAGCGTGCTTGTGGTGCATTACTCTCGCCAGATTAACCGTATAAGTGCCAGCAGCGTAGTAAATAAAAAATTATGACCACTGAAATCGAATTAAAGTTCATTGCCACCCCGCAGGCTGCCGCCACCCTGGCAGAGACACTGGCCGCCTGGCCGCATCAGCATGAAGCCGCCCGCGAGCTGACGAATATCTATTATGAAACGGACGACAACCAGCTGCGCCGCTGGGATATGGGGCTGCGCATCCGGGGTGTGGACAAGCGTTATGAGATGACGCTTAAGGCGGCGGGTCAGACGCTGGGCGGTCTGCATCAGCGCCCGGAGTACAACGTGGATATAACGGCGCCGCAGCTTGATATCGCCCGGCTGCCGGCAGAGATCTGGCCGCAGGGTACTGATATTGCCACCCTGCAGCAGCGGCTGCAGCCACTATTCAGCACGCATTTCCGGCGCGAAACCTGGACGGTAGAGGCAGGTAACAGCACGATTGAAATTGCCTTCGATCAGGGCAGCGTGGCGGCCGGCGAGCTTAGCGAACCGCTGTGTGAAGTTGAGCTGGAGCTTAAACAGGGCACGCCTGCCGATCTGCTCAGGCTCGCGCAGACGCTGGCAGCGGGCGGTGGACTCCGTCCCGGCAGCCTGAGCAAAGCCGCGCGTGGCTATCAGCTGGCGCAGGGCGACGCGCTGCGTCCGGTTCGGGCGCTGCCGCTGCTGAAAGTGACGCCAAAAGCGACAGTAGAGCAGGGGATGATCGCCGCGCTCAGCGCCGCGCTGGATCACTGGCAGTATCATGAAGAGGTCTGGCTGCGCGGTAATCCGGCTGCGCGACACGCTGTGCTGGAGGCGCTGGAAACGCTGCGTCAGGCGTTTTCGCTGTTTGGTGCGCTGGTGCCGCGTAAGGCTAACAGCGAGCTGCGCCAGAAGCTGACCCGTCTTGAGGAGCTGCTGCAGGATGATGCTATCAGTGCGGAAACCCTCTGTTTCTCTGCCACCTCAGTCGAGGCGCAGATGGCGCTGACGTGCTGGCTGGCAGAAGCGCAGTGGCAGCCGTGGATCGACAGCAAAAACCAGATCAAGCTGCAGGGCTCTTATAAACGCTTTTGCGACATCATGCTAAGCCGCGTGGCTGCGGATCTGCGGGAAACCTTTACGGATGTAAAACTGGTCAGCGAGTTTCAGGATAAGGCCACGCGTCTGCAGCGGCAGCTGCTGGCTGTCTGTCTGCTGGCGGCGGCGTATCCGGCTGAAGAGGTATGCCAGTGGATGGCGGGATGGCAGGAGCTGCAGCTCGCCATCCGGGAAAAACAGCAGCACGGCCTGATTCAGCTCGCTACGATGGCCATGCGCCAGCCGCCATTCTGGCTGAGCAGCGGCGTCAGGCGTTAACGACACTATGTAAAATTCAGGGAGAGAGGATGCAGTTACCGTTACCTTCGCTGATGCAGGCGCAGCTGGCCGGCATCGCAGAACGCCTGCAGCTGTCGCTGCCGGCGCTGACGTCTGAACAGGCTGGCGCGCTGGCCTTCAGTGACTTTATCGCAGATAACCTGCAGCAGCAGCCAGCATGGTGGCAGCAACTGCAGCAGCAGCCTCCTCAGCCTGATGAATGGCAGCACTATGCTCTGTGGCTGCAGCAGGCGCTGCAGCATGCGGATAGCGAGGCCGCGCTGATGCGTGAGCTGCGCCTGTTCCGCCGGCATATGCTGGTGCGTATCGCCTGGATGCAGGCGCTGCAGCACGCCACGACCGAACAGAGCCTGACGCAGCTTAGCGTACTGGCAGAAAGCCTGATCGCTGCCGCCCGCGATCGCGTGTGGCAGGATTGCTGTCGCGATTTTGGCACGCCCTGCAACGAGGCGGGCGAGCCGCAGCCGCTGCTGATCCTCGGCATGGGCAAGCTGGGTGGCGGAGAACTCAACTTCTCCTCTGATATCGATCTGATCTTTGCCTGGCCGGAGAGCGGCGTCACGCGCGGCGGGCGACGCGAGCTGGACAACGCACAGTTTTTTACCCGCATGGGGCAGCGCCTGATAAAAGTGCTGGATCAGCCTGGCGTCGATGGTTTTGTTTACCGCGTGGATATGCGACTGCGTCCGTTCGGCGATAGCGGCCCGCTGGTGATGAGCTTTGCGGCGCTGGAAGATTACTATCAGGAGCAGGGGCGTGACTGGGAGCGCTACGCCATGGTCAAAGCGCGTCTGATGGGCGACGATCGCGGCGAGTGGAGCCAGGCGCTGCAGCAGATGCTGCGGCCGTTTGTCTATCGCCGCTATATCGATTTCAGCGTGATTCAGTCGCTGCGTAACATGAAAGGGATGATCGCGCGTGAAGTGCGCCGTCGTGGCCTGAAAGATAATATCAAGCTGGGTGCCGGCGGTATCCGCGAAATCGAATTTATTGTGCAGGTGTTTCAGCTGATTCGTGGTGGACGTGAGCGCTCACTTCAGTCGCGCTCACTGCTGCCAGTGCTGCAGGCCATCGGTGAGCTGGAGTTGCTGCGTCCGCAGCAGGTCAGTCAGCTGCATGACGCCTACCTTTTTTTACGCCGGCTGGAGAATCTGCTGCAGAGCATCAATGATGAGCAGACGCAGACGCTGCCGCAGGATGCGCTCAACCGGGAGCGTCTGGCGTGGGCGATGAACTGCGCCGACTGGGAAGCGCTGACGGCACAGCTAACGGCGCACATGGCCGCCGTACGCGCGGTGTTTGATGAGCTGATTGGCGACGATGCCCCGGACGTTGATGACCAGCCGGAACTGGCGGAATTTGCGGCACTCTGGCAGGACACGCTGGAGGAGCATGAACTGACGCCGGTGGTGCCGCAGCTGAATGAAACGCAGCGGCAGCGTTTTTTTTACGTGCTTAATGACTTCCGGCAGGATGCCAGCCGGCGCACAATCGGGCCGCGTGGCCGGCTGGCGCTCGACCAGCTGATGCCGCGCCTGCTGGGGGAGATCGCTTTGCGTGAGGATGCCGACAGCGTACTGGAGCGCCTGACGCCGCTGCTGCTGGGGGTGCTGACGCGCAGCACCTATCTTGAGCTGCTGACTGAGTATCACGGCGCGCTGCGTCACCTGATCCGTCTCTGTGCCGCCTCACCAATGATTGCCAGCCAGCTGGCGCGCTATCCGCTGCTGCTGGATGAGCTGCTCGACCCCGCCACGCTGTATCAGCCCACTGCCACTGACGCCTACCGTGACGAACTGCGGCAATATCTGCTGCGTATTCCGGCAGAGGATGAAGAGCAGCAGCTGGAGGCGGTGCGCCAGTTCAAACAGGCGCAGCTCTTGCGTATTGCCGCAGCAGATATCGCCGGAACGCTGCCGGTAATGAAAGTAAGCGATCACTTAACCTGGCTGGCAGAGGCGATGATCGAGTCGGTGGTGCAGCAGGCCTGGCAGATGATGGTACAGCGCTATGGGCGGCCATCACATTTGACGCGTGACGATGAGCGCGGCTTTGCCGTGGTCGGCTATGGCAAGCTGGGGGGCTGGGAGCTTGGCTACAGCTCCGATCTCGATCTGGTGTTTCTGCATGATTGTCCGGAGAGTGCAGAGACCGACGGTGAACGCGTCATCGACGGAAGGCAGTTTTATCTGCGTCTGGCGCAGCGCATCATGCATATCTTCAGCACCCGCACCGCCTCCGGTATTTTGTATGAGGTGGATGCCCGCCTGCGTCCTTCTGGCTCAGCAGGCATGCTGGTCAGCACCTTCGACGCCTTTGAAGAGTATCAGCGTAATGATGCCTGGACCTGGGAGCATCAGGCGCTGGTGCGCGCGCGTATTGTCTTTGGTGAGCCGGCGCTGATGGCGCGTTTTACGCAGATCCGCCACGCTATTCTCAGCCTGCCCCGTGCAACAGCACCGCTGCGGGCTGAGGTACGTGAAATGCGCGAAAAGATGCGTGCGCACCTGAGCAACAAACATAAAGGGCGCTGGGAGATAAAAACAGATGCAGGCGGTATTACCGATATTGAATTCATTGCCCAGTATCTGGTCTTAGCGTCAGCGGCGGATCGGCTGGCCCTGACGCGCTGGTCAGATAACGTGCGCATTTTTGCTCTGATGGCGGAGCACGATATTATGCCTGCCCAGGAAGCGCAGGCGCTGACGCATGCTTACGTCACGCTGCGTGATGCGCTGCATCATCTGGCCCTGCAGGCGCTGCCGGGTCACGTGGCACCGGATCGTTTTGCCCGCGAGCGCGGCATTGTCAACGCCAGCTGGCAGCGCTGGCTGGGCACGGTTGAGTCAGACAGTTGAGGCGTGCGGCGGCATCTTACCCTGCGGCGGGTATATGGTATTATCCGCGCAATATTTTGAGCGTAGTCTGGAGTCTCTGAAATGAAAGTAACACTGCCCGCGTTTGGCAAGGCCACCGTACTGGTTGTTGGCGATGTGATGTTAGACCGCTACTGGTATGGCCCGACCAGCCGCATTTCACCCGAGGCGCCGGTGCCGGTCGTCAAAGTGGATACCATTGAGGAGCGTCCGGGCGGCGCGGCCAACGTGGCAATGAACATTGCCGCGCTGGGTGCCGCATCGCGTCTGATTGGGCTGACCGGTGAGGATGATGCCGCGCAGGTACTGAGCCGCACGCTGGAGCAGGTTAACGTCAGCTGTGACTTTGTGGCGCTAAAAACGCATCCCACCATCACCAAGCTGCGCGTGCTGTCGCGCAACCAGCAGCTGATCCGGCTGGACTTTGAAGAGGGCTTTGATCAGGTCGATCCGCAGCCCATCCACGATCGTATGCGTCAGTCGCTGTCACAGGCTGGCGCGCTGGTGCTGTCAGACTACGCTAAAGGTGCCCTGAGCAGCGTCCAGACCATGATCGGGCTGGCCCGCGAAGCGGGCGTACCGGTACTGATCGACCCGAAGGGCACCGACTTTGAGCGCTATCGCGGTGCAACCCTGCTGACGCCAAACCTGTCTGAATTTGAAGCCGTTGCCGGCAAATGTAAAACCGAAGCGGACATCGTCAGCCGGGGAATGCAGCTGATCGCTGACTATGCTCTCTCAGCGCTGCTGGTAACCCGTTCTGAAAACGGCATGACACTGCTGCAGCCGGGTAAAGCGCCCCTGCATATGCCGACGCAGGCGCAGGAAGTCTATGACGTGACCGGTGCCGGCGATACGGTTATTGGCGTCCTGGCCGCGGTCCTCGCGGCAGGTGACACGCTGGAAAACGCCTGTTTCCTTGCCAACGCGGCGGCAGGCGTCGTGGTGGGCAAGCTGGGAACCTCCACCGTCAGTACGGTGGAGCTGGAGAACGCTATTCATGCACGTCCCGAAAGCGGCTTTGGCGTGATGACGGAGAGCGAGCTGAAAACCGCCGTGGCTCAGGCGCGTCAGCGCGGCGAGAAAGTGGTGATGACCAACGGCGTGTTCGACATCCTGCATGCAGGACACGTCTCTTATCTCGCCAATGCCCGCAAGCTGGGCGATAGGCTGATTGTGGCGGTGAACAGCGACGCGTCAACCCGACGTCTTAAAGGCGAAACCCGGCCGGTTAATCCGCAGGAGAACCGGATGATCGTGCTGAGCGCACTCGAAGCGGTGGACTGGGTCGTACTGTTTGAAGAAGATACGCCGCAGCGTCTGATTGCCGATGTGCTGCCGGATTTGCTGGTGAAAGGCGGAGATTACAAGCCGGAAGAGATCGCAGGCAGCAAAGAAGTGTGGGCCAACGGCGGTGACGTACGCGTGCTTAACTTTGAAGATGGCATCTCCACCACCAACATTATTAAAGCGATCCGCAGTCACTGAGCAGACAGCCGGGGGCAGCAGCCACCCGGCTGATAATATTTACTGTGGCGTATCGATTTTACCGGCCGGATCGGGGGTCACCACTGCTGGCGCCGGTGCCGCCGGGCTTTCACTCTCCAGTTTAGCCAGACGCTGCTCCAGGGCTGCCAGCTTTTCGCGGGTGCGCAGCAGGACCTGAGTCTGCACATCAAACTCTTCACGGTTAACCAGATCCATACGGGTCAGCTGCGCCTGCAGAACCTGCCGGATTTTCTTCTCCACGTCGTCGCCAAAGTCGCGGATGCCTTTCGGCATCGCTTCATGGACCTGGCGCGCCAGTTGTTCAATTTTTTTTGTGTCGATCATGGTTATTTCCTGATTGCGGTGGCTGTGAGCAGCACGTTTTCCGACGGTACAAGAAGTAAGTGTAATGCCAGAACCAAAAAGGTTAAACCCGAAATCCGCAACGCATGATGTGCAAAAGCAATTGCACTTTTGTCGATTGCCCGTCCCGGTGAATAACGCTATAGTGATTTTGCTTATTCTCAGGGCGGGGCGAAATTCCCCACCGGCGGTAAATCAGCTTCTGCTGAAAGCCCGCGAGCGCTTTTGCGACCGTGCAAAAGGACAGCAGATCCGGTGTGATTCCGGGGCCGACGGTTAAAGTCCGGATGGGAGAGGGTAACGACATCAGCCGGGTTTATGCCCGCGTCACGTTTTTGCCATGTGTATTTTTCACGCACTCCTAAGCTCGCCCTGGTTCTGGTAACTCATAATATTTTAAGGTTAATTACCATGAATCAGACGCTTCTTTCTGAATTTGGCACGCCGGAACAGCGTGTAGAACGTGCACTTGACGCACTGCGTAACGGTCGCGGTGTGATGGTTCTTGACGATGAAGATCGCGAGAACGAAGGCGACATGATTTTTGCCGCCGAGACCATGACCACAGAGCAGATGGCGCTGACTATCCGCCACGGCAGCGGTATTGTCTGCCTCTGCATCAATGAGGCCCGCCGCCAGCAGCTCGATCTGCCGATGATGGTAGAGAACAACACCAGCTCTTACGGCACCGGATTTACCGTTACGATTGAAGCCGCAGCGGGGGTGACCACCGGCGTCTCTGCAGCTGACCGCATCACCACTATCCGCGCCGCGATTGCTGATAACGCTAAACCGGCTGACCTGCACCGTCCGGGACACGTTTTCCCGCTGCGCGCGCGCGAAGGTGGCGTACTGACGCGCGGCGGTCATACCGAGGCCACGCTCGATTTGGTCACGCTTGCGGGCTTCAGGCCGGCTGGCGTCCTGTGCGAGCTGACTAACGACGATGGCAGCATGGCGCGCGCCCCTGAAGCGATCGCGTTTGCGCAGCAGCATGATATGCCCGTGGTGACCATTGAAGATCTGGTGGCTTACCGCCGCCAGCGTGAGACCCGTCAGGCCAGCTAAAGCTGGCATACAAAAGCAGACCAGCCGGAGGGCGGGAAATCAGCCCGCGCCGGCGGTCTGCAGCAGCGTCAGACTCAGCCCCATCACCGTCATCCCACACAGCACGCCATAGCTCGGGTTATTGTGCGGATCGATTTCGCGCGCCAGCGGCATCAGTTCATCCACCGAAAGTGCGACCATAATCCCTGCGACGGCGGCCATAATGGCAGCAATCACTACCGGCGACAGCGCCGGACCGAGCAGCAGAAAGGCAATGACGCCGCCCAGAATTTCCGCCATACCAGAAATACAGGCCCAGAACAGCGCTTTGGCTTTGGAACCGGTCGCCGCGTACATCGGCCCGGCAACCGCCAGTCCTTCAGGAATATTGTGGATGGCCACGGCTAAAGCGATGCCCAGCCCCAGCTCCATATCGCTGCTGGCAGTAACAAAGGTGGCGACCCCTTCAGGAAAATTGTGCAGGCTGATGCCCAGCGTCAGCAGCACAGCAGTTCGCTTCAGGTTAACGGGACGACCCTGAGTGGCCATCAGATCCTGCGGATGCTGATGCGGCAGCAGGCGATCCATCGCGAAATAGCCGATCAGGCCGAGCATAAACATACCGTATCCCAGCATCGGTGACATTCCCGCAGTATGCAGCGCCGCTGGCAGCATCTCCATCAGCGAAATCAGTAGCATAATGCCGGCGGCGAAGCCGAGCGCAAAGGCGAGCAGACGGTTTGACGGCTTTTGACCAAGAATGCCAAACAGGGCGCCAATAAAGGTGGCACCACCGGCCAGAATAGTGAGCAGTAAAGGCACCGACATAGTAAGCTCCATGATGATAATGATTACCAGTTACATTATAATTAACCTTATAAAATATCGAGTTATTAAGCGTAAAGTTATGTCGTTCACGCTTATTCAAATTTGCTGACAGACATTATCACGCTTCTCCGCGTTTAAGTGGCCTGGCAAGCGCGTATTGTGACGCTTATGAAAGCAACAGCGATGAGGTGTGAAAATGTGTGATGGCCGTATGCCTGCTCTGTTTCTGGGTCATGGCAGCCCGATGAACGTGCTGGAAGAGAACCGTTATACCCGGGTATGGCAGCAGCTGGGCAGAGATCTGCCGCGCCCGCGCGCTATTCTCGCGATTTCCGCGCACTGGTACACGCGCGGAACGCGGGTAACCGCCATGGAACAGCCACGCACTATTCACGATTTCGGCGGATTTCCGCAGGCGCTGTTTGACGTGCGCTACCCGGCACCCGGATCGCCTGCGCTGGCGCAGCGCGTAACGGAGCTGCTGCCGGCGGCAGAAAAAGATGAGAGCTGGGGGTTCGATCACGGCTCGTGGGGCCTGCTGGCCAAAATCTATCCTGAGGCGGATATTCCGCTGGTGCAGCTCAGCGTGGACAGTACCCGGCCCGCCGCATGGCATTTTGAGGCCGGACGTAAGCTGGCTGCGCTGCGCGATGAGGGGATCCTGCTGGTTGCGAGCGGCAACGTGGTACATAACCTGCGCAAGCTGCAGTGGCAGGGGAGTGCGCCGGCGTATCCATGGGCCGAAGCGTTTAACCAGTATGTGCGCGATAATCTGCCCAGCGACGCGCCGGCAGCCGATCATCCGCTGGTTAACTATCAGCAGCATCCGGGCGCGGCGCTTTCGCATCCGACGGCTGAACACTATCTGCCGCTGCTCTATATTCTGGGCGCACGCGCAGCGGGTGAGGCGGTCAGCGTGCCGGTTGAGGGCATGGAGATGGGCGCAATCAGTATGCTGTCAGCGCAGGTGGGATAACGGCCCGCGGCGTCGCAGGCCGGAAGGGGGCGCACCGGAATGCGCCACCAGGTTAGCCGATAAAAGTATGCGGATAGAAGCGCGACAGATCCTGGGTGATTAGCGCCCGATCTTCGCGTAAGCCAATCCCCGCCGGCTGATCGTCTATCAGCCAGCTGCCAATCAGCGTATAGCTGTCGCCAAATCGGGGCAGCGCGCAGAACTGCTGGATAATCATACCCTCTTCGCCATAGGGACCGTCAGCGCGCGCAATTTCGTTGCCGTTTTCAATAATACGGATGTTGGCGCCCTCACGGGAGAAGAGCGGCTTCACCACATATTTATCCATCTGCGGCGCCTGGCTGTCATCTGCAAACCAGGCGGGCAGCAGATTGGGATGGTCCGGGAACATCTCCCACAGCAGCGGCAGCAGGGCTTTATTGGAGAGGATGCTTTTCCAGGCGGGTTCCAGCCAGCGTACGCCGGCATCGGCCAGCTTGGTCGAGAACACCTCGCGCAGCATGAACTCCCAGGGGTAGAGCTTGAACAGGTTGCTGATGACGCGATCGTGCTGGTCGGTAAACTGGCCTTTTTCCCCTAGTCCAATCTCGTCGATATAGAGAAACTCGCCGGGAAGTCCCGCTTCTGTGGCGCAATCCTGCAGATACTGTACCGTCGCGCGGTCCTCTTCCGTATCACGGCAGCAGGCAAAGTGCAGCCAGTTAAAGCCGTGCTGCTGCTGCAGAACCGCAAACCGCTCAATCAGCTTCTCCTGCAGGCTGTTGAACTGATCGCTGCCCGCCGGCAGGTTGCCCGCTTTGAGCTGATCTTCGAGCCAGATCCACTGAAAAAAAGCGGCCTCATAGAGTGATGTCGGCGTGTCGGCGTTGTTTTCCAGCAGCTTGATCTCACCGCTGCCATCCCACACCAGATCCAGACGGGAATAGAGCGAAGGCTGACGCTGAGCCCAGGATTCGCGGACAAACTCCCAGGTGTGTTTCGGAATGCAGAAGCGGGTCAGCAGCGCATCGCTGTTAACCACTTTTTCCACCGCCTGCAGGCACATCTGATGCAGCTCTGCCGTAACGCTTTCCAGCGTCTCTACCTGTGCCAGCGTGAACTGATAATAGGCCTCTTCACACCAGTAAGGCTCACCATACATCGTGTGAAACTGAAAGCCATATTCAGTGGCTTTTGCGCGCCAGTCCGGGCGTTCGCTGATAGCAATACGTTGCATACGGCGCTTAGCCTCCCAGCGAGCGACTGCTGGTGCCGCTGGCGCTGCTGCGCTGCATACTGTTTTGCTTCGCGACCGTCTCACCAAAGCCACCGCGGGTAATGGTCGAGGTCGTGGCCGGTTTAGGTGCCATGGCGGTTTTAGGCACGTTCATGGTACGGCCAGAGGTCGCTGAGCCATAGTTTTTACCGGCGGCGTCTACGAACTGTCCGTTAGCCGGGCTGGCAGGCGTTTTAGGGGAAAACAGCGGCTGCTGAGCAAAACCGGCGCCGCCGCCCATCATACGTCCCATCATGTAGCCAGCCATCAGCGGCATCCAGAAGCCGCCGCTGTGCTGTGCTTCGGCATTGTTTGCGGTGGTGCCCGCACCCGCCTGAGCCGGTGCCTGCTGGCACTGATTTTCGCCAAATTCCGCCACGCAATCTTCGCGTGAGGCATATTTAGGCGCGGTGCGCTCCGCCTCTTTCAGCGCATTGTTATAAGCGGCTTTACACTGACCGCTCTGATCCGGATTGGCTTTCGCACAGTCGTCAGCATTCTGATAGAGCGAAACTGTTTCGTCGCTCTGTTCGCAGCCTGCCAGCATAAATACTGCAGTGACCGCCAGCGCGACGGGCGTAAGATGACGTGCCTGCCAGCCTTTACGAAAAGCGGCATGACGGATATTTTTTGTCCGTTTCATAGTGATTATCCTGTACCCAGAGTTGCAGTCAGGATAGGTGATGCGAGGGGGGATTTAAAGCGTGAAGCCTGACAGGGCGCGGATCTTTACGTAGCTATACGTTCAAATGCGAAAGGGGCCGCAGGGGCCCCTTTTGCTGTCAGCGGCTGAATGGATTGCCGCTGTTGCGCGCTGCCGGCTGAACAGACGCCGCCGGAGCGGAAGCTGCCGCCTGCGGTGCGCTGTCGGCCTGTGCAGTCTGCTGGCTATTTTCCGGCGCGACAACTTCAGGTGAGGTCGTCACCTCTTTGCCCAGCGCGCTGTTCAGCTGCTGCAGGTCCTGCTCATTGAGAGTCCCCAGCGCATATTTGATATTCAGCTGGTTAATCAGATAGCTGTAGCGCGCGTTGGAGAGCTGCTGTTTAGCGTTAAACAGCGTAGTGGTCGCGTCCAGTACATCAACAATCGTACGGGTACCCACCTGATAGCCTGCTTCAGAGGCGTCGAGTGAGCTTTGCGCAGAGATCACTGCCTGTTTGTACGCATCAATGCTGCTGATTGACGCATTCACGTTGTTAAACGAGGAGCGTACGGTCTGCACCGCGCTGCGATGCGCGCCTTCCAGCTGTTCGCTGGCGGCGACAAAGTTGTACTGCGCCTGTTTCACCTGCGAGGTCACTGAACCACCGCTGTAGAGCGGTAATGAGAAGCTCAGGCCGACCTGATTTGAACCCGAGATCGAGTCGTTATTGGTGATGCTCTGATTCGCCCGGCTGCCGCTATATTTATTGTTAGACAGACCGGTCGACGCCGTCAGATCCAGCGTAGGCATATGGCCCGATTCAGCATAGCGGATCTGCTCACGTGCCAGATCCTGGCTGAGGCGCGCAGAGAGCAGGTTAAGGTTGCGACTCTCAGCCTGCTTCAGCAGGCTGGCGACCGCATCAGGCCGTGCTGTTTTAAAGCGGTCGATGCTCAGCGAGGCCAGGGAGAGGTAGTCCATCCCGGTGATCTGACGCAGCGATTCAACCGCATTATCCAGCGTGTTTCGGGCCGTCACTTCATTCGCCAGCACGCTGTCATACTGGGCGCGGGCGTTCTGTACATCGGTAATCGCCACCAGGCCGACATTAAAGCGCTGCGTGGTTTGATCCAGCTCGCGATAAATGGACTGTTTCTGCGCTTCGGTATAGGAGAGCGTATCAATCGCATTCAGCACGTTGAAATAGGCGGTAGCGGTATTGAGGATCAGATCCTGCTGCGCAACCTGGTAGGTGACATCCTGAATGCCGGCAGTTTTTTCCTGCAGCGTCAGGCTGCGCCACTTTGACATATCAAAAATCGTCTGCGTTAATTGCAGCGAGGCACTTTTGGTGGTGGTATTCAGGCCGCTGCTATCACGATAGCCGTTGTTATAGGTGTAATCTGCACCCAGGCCCAGCTGCGGCAGCAACGGGCTGCGCGCTTCGTTGATCTTTTCAAACGCAGCGTCGCGATCGGCGGCAGAGGCACGCAGATCGGGATTGCTCAGGCGCGCCTGCTGATAAACCTGCAGCAGGTTTTCTGCCTGGCTGGCAAGGCTGAATCCGCCCAGGCTCAGTCCAATAAAAAATGGGAGCAGTTTTTTCATTTGCATTCCTTTTGTTGCAGCCTGTGACGCGAAAAGTGCTGCTGCTAAGCCAAAAAAATAATCGCCGATTTTACAGAGGCGCTGTCAGAGATAGGTTGGCTGAACGTGCCTTCTTTCCCTAATTTACGTAAATAATTCAGAAAGAACCACTCGGATGGAGCACAAGGGTTGGCTTTTCGATGCTCTATCCCAATCTGCATAAGGAACCAGACGATGGCGGGCGAAAAAAAATCCCCTGTGACTTTCACAAAAAACGATGTAGAAATTATTGCACGCGATACCCGTTATGACGGTTTTTTTTCCATCGTCAGCTATCGCTTTCGCCACCGCCTTTTTAATGGCGGAATGAGTGGTGAAGTGGTGCGTGAAGTTTTCGAGCGCGGACACGCCGCCGTGCTGCTACCCTATGATCCCCTGCGCGACGAAGTCGTCTTAATCGAACAGATCCGCATTCCGGCTCTTGATTCCAGCGCCACACCCTGGCTGCTGGAGATGGTGGCAGGTATCATTGAGCCCGGAGAAACGCCGGAAGAGGTCGTACGACGCGAAGCACAGGAAGAAGCGGGCCTGAATGTCGGGCGCGTGAAACCGGTTATCAGTTATTTAGCCAGCCCTGGCGGCACCTCTGAACGGTTGTCGGTGCTGGTGGGTGAAGTGGATGCCAGCCTGGCAGAAGGGAACCATGGGCTGGAGGAAGAGAATGAGGATATTCTCGTACATGTGGTGAGCCGCGAACAGGCTTATCGCTGGGTGGAAGAGGGGATTATTGATAACGCAGCTTCTGTCATTGCGCTGCAATGGCTGGCGTTGCACCATGAAACACTACGACGTGAGTGGAAGGTAAAATGAAACAGCGCTATACCCCTGATTTTCCCGAAATGATGCGCCTGTGCGAAACGAACTTCGCGCAGCTGCGTCGCCTGCTGCCGCGCAGTGATGAAGCAGGCGCCTCGGTGCTCTATCAGGTCAACGGCGCCCGTTATCAGCTGACGATTGAAGAATCAACGCGTTATACCACGCTGGTTGAAATCCGGCAGGTGGCGCCGGCGGTAAGCTACTGGAGTCTGCCCGCGATGTCAGTGCGGCTCTATCACGATGCGATGGTCGCTGAAGTGTGTTCCACACAGCAGATCTATCGCTTTAAAGCACGCTATGATTATCCTAATAAAAAATTGCATCAGCGTGATGAAAAACATCAGATTAACCAGTTTCTGGCTGACTGGCTGCGCTACTGCCTGGCGCACGGTGCTCTGGCCGTGCCTGTTTGCTAAACGCGTCTGACGCATTGATGGCGTGGAGATTAAGGAAACGCTTTGGATAGCCTGCTCACTTTTCCTGCGGCACCAGGATCCGCAATCCGGATCCTGCAGATCACTGATACCCATCTCTTCGCGGGGAAGCACCAATCTTTGCTGGGGGTTAACACCTGGGCGAGCTTCGATGCGGTGCTGGATGCTATCGCGGCACAGCAGCACGAATATGATCTGATTATCGCGACCGGCGATCTGGCGCAGGATCATACCGTGGAAGCGTACCAGCATTTTGTTGCCGGTATTGCCCGCCTGCAAAAGCCATGCGTCTGGCTGCCCGGTAATCACGATTTCCAGCCAGCCATGGTGAATACCCTCGCCGAAGCAGGCATAGCGGCAGATAAACATGTTCTGCTGGGGGAGCAGTGGCAGCTACTGCTGCTCGATAGCCAGGTATCCGGCGTGCCACACGGCATGCTGAGCGACTATCAGCTGGAGTGGCTGGCAGCGTCACTTGCGCGGTTTCCTGGGCGGCACTCGCTCATCCTGCTGCACCATCATCCGGTGCCTTCCGGCTGTACCTGGCTCGATCAGCATAGCCTGCGTAACCCGCACCAGCTGGAAGCGGTGTTACAGGCTTTTCCGCAGGCGCAGCATCTGGTGTGTGGCCACATTCATCAGGAGCTCGATCTTCACTGGCAGGGGCGCCGGGTTCTGGCCTCGCCTTCTACCTGCGTCCAGTTCAAACCGCACTGCACCAGTTTCACCATTGACACGCTGGCCCCCGGCTGGCGCTGGCTGACATTAGCGGCGGATGGCTCACTGGAGACGGAAGTGAATCGCCTGCAAAGCGATATGTTCCGGCCGGACCTTGACTCAGATGGGTACTGATTAATGGCCACGCTGCTCTATCTGCACGGATTTAATAGCTCGCCGCAGTCAGCCAAAGCGACGCAGCTGCAGGCGTGGTGCGCCGCAGCGCAGCCGCACATTAATGTTCTGGTGCCTCAGCTGCCCGCTTTTCCGGAGGAGGCCGCCAGCCTGCTGGAAGAGTTAGTGATGCAGCATACCGGCGAACCGCTGGGGCTGGTTGGCTCATCGCTGGGCGGCTATTTCGCGACCTGGCTGTCGCAATGTTTTATGCTGCCAGCGGTGGTGGTGAATCCGGCGGTACGCCCGTTTGAGCTGCTGACGGATTATCTGGGCGAGAACCGTAATCCCTACACCGGCCAGCAATATGTGTTAGAGTCACGCCATATTTACGATCTGAAAGTGATGCAGATTGACCCGCTTGATGCGCCCGATCTGCTCTGGCTATTGCAGCAGACCGGCGATGAGATCCTCGACTATCGCCAGGCACTGAATTACTACAGCGCATGCCGGCAGACGGTTGAAGCGGGTGGCAATCACGCCTTTATCGGATTTGAACGCCATTTTACGCAGATAGTAGATTTTCTGGGTTTATCCCTCTCCTAAGCTGCGTCATGGGCTCCTTTTTCTCTTGTTCATCAGACAAATACAATGAGCCAATCAAACTATAATGCTGACGCGATTGAGGTCCTGACCGGCCTTGAGCCTGTGCGTCGCCGTCCGGGTATGTATACCGATACCACCCGGCCAAACCATCTGGGTCAGGAAGTTATCGATAACAGCGTCGATGAAGCGCTGGCGGGCCATGCCAGCCGGGTCGAGGTGATCCTGCACGCCGATCAGTCACTGGAAGTGATCGACGACGGGCGCGGTATGCCGGTGGATATCCATCCGGAAGAGGGCGTACCGGCCGTTGAACTGATCCTGTGCCGGCTGCACGCAGGCGGTAAATTCTCCGGTAAAAACTATCAGTTTTCCGGTGGCCTGCACGGCGTGGGCATCTCGGTTGTCAACGCGCTCTCCACGCGGGTGGAAGTGACCGTACGGCGTAATGGTGAAGTGTATCGTATCGCTTTTGAGCATGGCGAAAAGGTTGAAGACCTGAAAGTGATAGGTACGGTCGCCAAACGTAACACGGGCACCAGCGTGCATTTCTGGCCTGACGTCAGCTTCTTCGACAGCCCGCGCTTCTCCGTATCGCGCCTGAAACACCTGCTCAAAGCGAAAGCGGTACTCTGTCCCGGCGTTGAGATTGTCTTTAAAGATAAGGTGAACAACAGCGAGCAGACCTGGCTCTATCAGGATGGTCTGACCGATTATCTGAGTGAGGCGGTCAACGGGCTGCCCACGCTGCCGGAAACGCCGTTTACGGGCAGCTTTGCCGGTGACGTGGAAGCGGTAGACTGGGCGCTGCTGTGGTTACCGGAAGGGGGCGAGCTGCTGACGGAAAGCTACGTTAACCTGATCCCGACCATGCAGGGCGGAACGCACGTAAACGGTCTGCGCCAGGGACTGCTGGATGCCATGCGCGAATTCTGCGAATACCGCAATATTTTACCGCGCGGCGTTAAGCTGTCAGCGGAAGATATCTGGGATCGCTGCGCCTATGTGTTATCGGTAAAAATGCAGGATCCGCAGTTTGCCGGTCAGACCAAAGAGCGTCTCTCCTCGCGACAGTGCGCGGCCTTTGTGTCGGCGGTGGTGAAAGATGCGTTCAGCCTGTGGCTGAATCAGAACGTGCAGGCGGCAGAAATGCTGGCTGAGCTGGCGATCTCCAGCGCGCAGCGCCGTATGCGCGCGGCGAAAAAGGTGGTGCGTAAAAAACTCACCAGCGGGCCGGCGCTGCCGGGCAAGCTGGCAGACTGCACCGCCCAGGATCTGAATAAAACCGAGCTGTTCCTGGTTGAGGGTGACTCAGCGGGCGGCTCGGCCAAGCAGGCACGCGATCGCGAATACCAGGCGATTATGCCGCTGAAGGGAAAGATCCTGAACACCTGGGAAGTCTCTTCTGATGAGGTACTGGCGTCGCAAGAGGTGCATGACATTTCCGTAGCGATTGGTATCGACCCGGATAGCGAAGATCTGAGCCAGCTGCGCTACGGCAAAATCTGTATTCTGGCGGATGCGGACTCCGATGGCCTGCACATCGCCACGCTGCTGTGCGCGCTGTTTGTGAAGCACTTCCGTTCACTGGTGCAGCAGGGACACGTCTATGTTGCGATGCCGCCGCTCTATCGTATCGACCTCGGTAAAGAGGTCTATTATGCGCTGGATGAAGATGAAAAAGAGGGCGTGCTGGAGCAGCTGAAGCGGAAAAAAGGCAAGCCGAACGTACAGCGTTTTAAAGGACTGGGTGAAATGAACCCGCTGCAGCTGCGCGAAACCACGCTCGATCCAAATACCCGGCGTCTGGTACAGCTGACCATTGCCGATGAGGATATTGAGCAGACTCTGCGCGTAATGGATATGCTGCTGGCGAAGAAACGCTCCGAAGATCGCCGCAACTGGCTACAGGAGAAAGGCGATCTCGCCGATCTCGACGTTTAATGACGGCGACGCGCGCTGAGGATAACACGGTGAAAATTACTCTCGAAGAGCTGCGCGCCTGGGTGGCGGTGGTCGACAGCGGTTCGATCACCGCCGCTGCAGAACAGCTGGAGCAGACCACCTCCGGTATCAGCCGCGCGCTCAGCCGGCTGGAGAGTAAGTTACAGACCACGCTGATGCACCGCACCACGCGCCGTCTGGCGCTGACCGATGAGGGCGCGATTTTTCTTGAGCACGCCCGCCAGATCCTCACCTCCGTTGAGCGGGCCGAAGAGCAGATAGCCCGCCGCCGTGAGACGCCTGCCGGGCGACTGCGCATTAACGCCAATACCCCCTTTATGCTGCACGTCATCGTGCCGCTGCTGGCGGAGTTCCGGCAACGCTATCCGCAAATTGAACTTGAACTCAACACCGACGACATCGTTATCGATCTGCTGGAACAGCAAACGGATATCGCTATTCGCATTGGCGAACTGCGCGACTCGACGCTGCGCGCCAGGGTGTTGGGCAGCAGCGCGACGCGACTGGTAGCCAGTCCGGACTATCTGGCAAAACATGGCATACCCGATAGCGTAGCCGCGCTGAGCCAGCACCAGCTGATCGGGTTCAGCCAGCTGGATACCCATAACATCTGGCCCGTCTGGCAGCAGGAGGGGGAGTTTCTGCGTATTAAACCCACCCTGACCGCCTCCAGCGGCGAAACGCTGCGCCAGCTGGCCCTGCAGGGGCTGGGTATTGTCAGGCTTTCTGATTTTGTCAGCCGGGAAGATCGCGAACAGGGGCGGCTGATGGATGTGCTGGCGAGCGAAACCCGGGAGCTACGTTTGCCGGTGCACGCCGTCTACTATCGCAACCAGACGCTGAGTTCGCGCGTCACCTGCTTTCTCGATTTCCTGCAGGAGAAAATCCAGCGTCAGCAGCTGATTTAAGCATTCGGGCGGCAGACGCTCCGGCATAGCCAGAGCGTTGCCTGAGGAGAGGGTCAGCTGGCCGGTTCCAGCACCAGGATTTTCACATCCACCACGTCGTCTTTGATGCGGGCGCGATGTGCATCCATATGCGGCATCTGCTGATGCTGCTCCAGCGCGCGCAGTGAGGCCCACTGCTCCAGCATAAAGATGGAGTCAGGTGAGTTTTGCTTCCATGGCACCTGCGCCTGATGGTCGAGCAGCGCATCATACTGATGGCAACCCTCTTCCTGCAGTACCGCCGGAATCAGCTCATTGATGGCATCCAGCACCGCCTGACGACGGCCCGGTTTAACACAAATTTCAGCGACGACTGTTAACATAGCGCTTCCTCTTTTCCCGTTGTGCTTACAGTTAAGCAAAGATTGCGCTGAGATGAGTCCGATAACGCGCAATATCGCGTGGCACATCGGGCTGTTTAATAACGTCGTTGCAGATAAAGGTGGGCAGCGCCTCCATTCCGAGGAACTGGTTGGCCTTATGGAAGTGCAGATAAAGGCCATCCACGCCCACGCCTTCAAAGAACTGATCGGCTTCAGTAAAGGCTTCCAGCGGCGCGTTCCACGTCAGCGACAGCATATATTTTTTACCCTGAATCAGGCCGCCGGAACCATATTTTTTGCTGGCGTCGCTGCGTGAGCGGCCATCGCTGGCGTAAAGTTTGCCGTGACCTTCGGTAAAGATCTCATCGATATATTTCTTCACCGTCCACGGCTCGCCCATCCACCAGCCCGGCATCTGATAGATCACCACATCGCTGTCCAGATACTTCTGGATCTCCTCTGCGACGTCGTAGTTACTGTCGGCCAGCGTGACAGAGACCTGATGACCGAGATCGCGCAGCTGACTGGCCGCGACGTCGGTCAGCGTATGGTTAAGTTCGCCTTTTGAGTGAGCAAAGGTTTTGCCACCGTCAATGATCAGAATGTTGCTCATACTGTTTTGCACCTGAATGTTAGTTTGATACGGCACACTCTACGCGCGAAAGTTGCGGGGAAAAACGTGCCACGGGTCACAATACTGTTGCTTATAAAGCAATAATGCTCCGGCGTGTGAAACACTCTGTGCGCAACCCGGAATTAAAATAAGAAGAGGCTATGAAAAAACAGATCACTATCGCGCTGCTGCTGGTAGCGGGCACGGCTCAGGCGCAGTCACGTCTCGATCTCATTCAGCAGCAGCAGACGCTGCGCGTCTGTACCACTGGCGACTATAAGCCCTACAGCTTTCTGCGCAGTGATGGAAAATATGAAGGGCTGGATATCAGCATGGCGGAGTCGCTGGCCGCCAGCCTGGGCGCCAGAGTCGCGTGGGTGCCGACCACCTGGAAAAAACTGAGCGCCGATTTTGTTGCCCGCCAGTGCGATATCGCGCTGGGCGGCGTATCGGTCACGCTGAAGCGTCAGAAAATCGCCTGGTTTGCCCGACCGCTCGGCACAGATGGCAAAATTCCGCTGGTGCGCTGTGAGGACAAAGCGCGCTATCAGACCATTGCGCAGATAAACCGGCGTGAGGTGCGGGTCATCGAGCCTGCCGGAGGCACTAACGAAGCGTTCGTGCACAGCCATCTGCCGCAGGCTACGCTGCAGCTGGCAGAGAATACGACCATCTTTCAGCAGCTGGCGGATAAAAAAGCGGACGTGATGATCACCGACGCGTCTGAAGCGCAGTTTCAGCAGCAGCACTATCCGTCGCTATGCGCCATTAATCCGGATAAGCCGATGCAGTATGGTGAAAAAGCTTACATGCTGCCGCGCGATGATATGAGCTGGAAACTCTACGTGGATCAGTGGCTGCATCTGGCGACTGCCACGGGCGAATATGCGGCGATCCAGCAAGCGTGGCTGGGTAAAGTGCCCTGATGCGGTATGACGTCACACCGGGTTTTCTGCAGCAAAATCAGCGGTTTTATCAAAGGGCAAAAGCGGCCGGATCCGCCTGCTGCGCTGTTGTTTTTTAACGCAAACCTTTCTGCCGCAGAGACACGGCTTCTCTGTGACTAACTCGCGTGAATAAGGTACTATCCTCGCCAAATGACCCGCCGGTGCGGGCCACGAAGTGAGGATGCAAACGTAATGAGCGAAATGACGCAGGATGGTGCAGAGCGTCTTGCCCTGCACAAGTTTACCGAAAAAGCGTACCTGGACTACTCCATGTATGTGATTATGGATCGCGCGCTGCCCTATATCGGTGACGGTCTGAAGCCGGTGCAGCGCCGTATCGTCTACGCCATGTCAGAGCTGGGCCTGAGCGCCAGCGCCAAATTTAAGAAGTCAGCGCGCACCGTCGGTGACGTGCTGGGCAAATATCATCCGCATGGCGACAGCGCCTGTTACGAAGCGATGGTATTAATGGCGCAGCCGTTCTCCTATCGTTATCCGCTGGTTGATGGTCAGGGTAACTGGGGCGCACCGGACGATCCCAAATCTTTTGCCGCGATGCGCTATACCGAATCGCGCCTCTCTAAATATGCGGAAGTGCTGCTCAGCGAGCTGGGCCAGGGCACGGTTGATTACATCCCGAATTTTGACGGCACGCTGCAGGAACCCAAAATGCTGCCGGCGCGGCTGCCCAACATTCTGCTTAACGGCACCACCGGTATCGCCGTCGGCATGGCAACGGATATCCCGCCGCACAATCTGCGCGAAGTGGCTGAAGCCGCGGTGCGGCTGATCGACAAACCCAAAACCACGCTGGATGAGCTGCTGGATATTGTGCAGGGTCCTGACTATCCGACGGAAGCAGAGATCATCACACCGCGTGAAGAGATCCGCAAGATCTACCAGAGCGGGCGTGGATCGGTACGTCAGCGCGCTGTCTGGAAAAAAGAAGAGGGTGAGGCAGTGATCACTGCGCTGCCGCATCAGGTCTCCGGCGCGCGCGTGCTGGAGCAGATCGCCGCCCAGATGCGTAACAAAAAACTGCCGATGATTGAGGATCTGCGCGACGAATCCGATCACGAAAACCCGACGCGGCTGGTGATTGTGCCGCGTTCTAACCGCGTCGATCTCGATCAGGTCATGCACCATCTCTTCGCCACCACCGATCTGGAGAAGAGCTACCGCGTTAACCTGAACATGATTGGTCTGGATAACCGTCCGGCAGTGAAAAACCTGCTGGAGATCCTCTCTGAATGGCTGGTCTACCGGCGCGATACGGTCACGCGCCGTCTGAATTACCGGCTGGAGCGCGTGCTGCGCCGCCTGCATATCCTTGAGGGGCTGCTGGTCGCGTTTCTGAACATTGATGATGTGATCCACATTATCCGCAGTGAAGATGAACCCAAAGCGGTCCTGATGTCGCGCTTTGCAATCAGCGAAACGCAGGCCGAAGCGATTCTGGAGCTGAAGCTGCGTCATCTTGCGAAACTCGAAGAGATGAAGATCCGCGGCGAGCAGGCCGAACTGGAGAAAGAGCGCGATCAGCTGCAGGCCACGCTGGCGTCTGAGCGGAAAATGAACAGCCTGCTGAAGAAAGAGCTGCAGGCTGACAGCCAGGCATACGGCGACGAGCGCCGCTCGCCGCTGCACGAGCGCGAAGAGGCGAAAGCGCTGAGTGAAAATGAGCTGGTGAGCGCTGAGCCGGTGACCATTGTGCTGTCGCAGATGGGCTGGGTGCGCAGCGCCAAAGGGCACGATATCGACCCTGCCGGCCTGAGCTATAAAGCGGGAGACAGCTATCGGGCGGCGGCGCGCGGCAAGAGCAATCAGCCGGTGGCATTTATTGACTCCACCGGCCGCAGCTATACGCTCGATCCCACCTCGCTGCCGTCGGCGCGCGGGCAGGGGGAACCGCTGACCGGCAAGCTGACGCTTCCGCCGGGCGCAGTGATGGAGCAGGTGCTGATGGAAGCGGACGATCAGAAGCTGCTGATGGCCTCTGATGCCGGCTATGGCTTTATCTGTACCTTTGCCGATCTGGTATCGCGCAACCGCGCCGGTAAAGCGCTGCTGACGCTGCCGGAGAATGCGCGCGTCATGACGCCGCTGGCGGTCAATTCCGGCGATGACATGCTGCTGGCAATCACCCAGGCGGGCAGAATGCTGATGTTCCCGGTGGCTGACCTGCCGCAAATGTCTAAAGGCAAAGGCAATAAAATTATCTCAATTCCTGCCGCAGATGCTGCCTCCGGTGCCGACCGGCTGCAGTGGCTACTGATTCTGACGCCGGGCAGCACTCTTACCCTCTATGTGGGTAAACGTAAGCTGATCCTGCGCGATGAAGATCTGCAGAAAGTGCGTGCCGATCGCGGCCGTCGCGGCAGCGTATCACGCGGCCTGCAGCGTATTGACAGCGTTGAAGTCAACGCGCCGGCACGCCCTAAGCGTGACGCAAGTGCAGAGTAATCAGGTTATCTGCGAAGGAGTATTTTTTTGAGGACGCTATGTTACTAATTTTACGCGCGATAATTATTATCATCTATTCCGTACTGGTCTGTGTCTTCGGCAGCATCTGGTGCCTGTTTTCGCCGCGCAACCCGCGCCATGTCGCGACGTTTGGCCATCTTTTTGGCCGACTCTCCGGAGTGCTGGGCGTTAAAGTTGAGCTGCGTAAGCCTCCTGAGGCGGCGAATTACGGTAATGCTATCTATATTGCAAACCATCAGAACAACTATGACATGATCACGGCGGCGAAAATCGTACAGCCGACCACCGTTACCGTGGGCAAAAAGAGCCTGTTGTGGATCCCGTTTTTCGGGCAGCTCTACTGGCTAACAGGCAACCTGCTGATCGATCGCGACAACCGGGCGAAAGCGCACGGCACTATCGGAGAGATTGTCGGGCAATTTAAAAAGAAGCGTATCTCATTCTGGATGTTCCCGGAAGGCACGCGCAGCCGCGGACGTGGCCTGCTGCCGTTTAAGACCGGCGCGTTTCACGCTGCCGTCGCCGCTGGCGTACCCATTATCCCGATCGTCGTCTCCAATACGCATGGCAAAATTAATATGAATCGCTGGAAGAATGGCCTGGTGATTGTAGAGATGCTGCCACCGGTCGATACCGCACAGTTTGAGACCACCTCTGTGCGTAAGCTGGCGACCCACTGCCGTGAAATAATGTCTGCTAAGCTGGAAGAGTTAAACGCAGAAGTCGCTGAACGCGAAAAAAACGGTAAAATCTGAGCCCTATCCGGGGGTGGTGGATGCCACCCCCGTGCACCACAGCAAAATTAACAACAACAACATGGACACGGCGTTTTACGCCCCGCTCAAAAGGTCTGAAGTTTTATGTCTTGCAGCAGACGTCACTTTATTCAGCTTTCTGCCGGCGTTGCGCTGGCCTCCCCGGCACTGACTTTTTCAGCCCGCGCCGCTACTCCGGCTGGCGATGTCCCGCTGCCGGTCCCGCCGCTGATTGAATCCCGCCGCGGACAGCCGCTGTTTCTGACGCTGCAGCGCAGCCACTGGTCGTTTACGGGCAGCGGCAGCAAAGTTCCGGTCTGGGGCATTAACGGCCTCTATCTGGGGCCGACGGTGCGGGTTTACAGCGGTGATGACGTTAAGCTTATCTACAGCAACCGGCTTAATGAGCCGGTGGCGATGACGGTCAGCGGCCTGCAGGTGCCGGGCGCGCTGATGGGCGGGGCGCCGCGCATGATGTCAGCGGGTGCTGACTGGTCGCCGGTGCTGCCCATTCGGCAGGGGGCGGCGACGCTGTGGTATCACGCCAGCACGCCGAATCATATGGCCCCGCACGTCTATAACGGCCTGGCGGGAATGTGGCTGATTGAAGATGAGGTCAGCAAATCGCTGCCGCTGCCTAAGCACTACGGCGTGGATGATTTTCCACTGGTGATTCAGGATAAGCGCCTCGATAACTTCGCCACCCCGGTCTATAACCCGCCATCAGAGGGCGGGTTTCTTGGTGATACGCTGCTGGTTAACGGCGTGCAGAATCCCTATGTGGATGTTTCCCGCGGCTGGGTGCGCCTGCGCCTGCTGAATGCCGCCAATGCGCGCCGCTTTGACCTGCGTTTTTCAGACGGTCGCCCTTTTACCGTTATTGCCAGCGATCAGGGGTTTCTGCCTTCGCCGGTCGCGGTGCAGACGCTCTCTCTGGCGCCAGGCGAACGGCGTGAGGTGCTGGTGGATATGTCGCAGGGGGATGAAGTGTCAATCACGGCGGGCACGGCGGCAGGGATTATGGATCGCCTGCGCGGCCTGTTTGAACCCTCATCCATTCTGACCAACACGCTGGTGCTGACGCTGCGCCCGACCGGTCTGCTGCCGCTGGTCACCGATAACCTGCCGATGCGACTGCTGGCCGATCAGATCCTCGACGGCGTGGCGGTGCGGACGCGCGAATTTCGTATTGGCGACAGCGTACCGGGCATTAACGGCGCGCTGTGGGATATGAACCGCATTGATACCACAACGCAGCAGGGAACGTTTGAGCGCTGGATTATTCACGCCGATCGCCCGCAGTCGCTGCATATTCAGGGCGTCATGTTCCTTATCAAAAGCGTCAACGGCGCGCAGTCGATGGGCGAAGATCGCGGCTGGAAAGATACCGTCTGGGTTGACGGCAGTGTGGAACTGCTGGTGAGTTTTCCGCAAAGCGCCAGCGATCACTTCCCGTTTGTCTATTACAGCCAGACGCTGGAACTGGCCGATCGCGGTACGGCAGGGCAGATGGTCGTCAATCCGCTTTCCTGAAGCAGAGTGTGAAAGGGCCGCCGCTGAGGGCGGCCGCAAACATCATACTGCTTTAGCCGTTAAATGCTTCCGGATCGGGTCCCAGACGCTGGCCCTTATCCAGTTTGGTGATTTCACTGATCTCACTTTTCTCCAGCCGGAAATCGAAGACGTTAAAGTTCTCTTCAATGCGTGCCGGGGTGACTGATTTCGGGATCACCACCAGGCCGCTGTCCAGATGCCAGCGGATCACAATCTGCGCGGCGCTCTTGCCATACTTTTTCGCCAGCGTGCGGATAATCGCCTGATCGAACACCCCTTCGCCGCCCTGCGCCAGCGGGCTCCAGGACTCAGTCTGGATCTGATGCAGTGCGTTCCAGGCGTGCAGCGTACGCTGCTGCAGCATCGGATGCAGCTCAATCTGATTCACGACGGGCGTCACGCCGGTTTCATCAATCAGGCGTTTCAGGTGGGCCTCATGGAAGTTGCAGACGCCGATGCTTTTGGTCAGACCCTGCTGCTGCAGCTCAATCATCTTCTCCCATGCCGCAACGTAGTGATCTTTTTCCGGGCAGGGCCAGTGCATCAGGTAGAGATCAACGCTGTCGAGCTGCAGTTTCTCCAGGCTGGTCTCCATCGCCTGCTGCACATTTTGCTGGTCATCATTCCACAGCTTGGTGGTGACGAAGATATCGTCGCGCGCTACCGGCGTATCCTTCAGCGCCCTGCCAATCGCCTCTTCATTTTTATAGGCGGCAGCGGTATCGATAGAGCGATAACCCACTTCCAGCGCTTTCAGTACGGCGGTATGCGCCTCTTCCTGACTTGCCTGCCAGACACCGAGGCCAAGCTGCGGCATCATATTGCCGTCGCGCAGTTTGATAATAGGTTGATCTGCCATAGGGGCTCCTTTTTCATTGCGATCGCTGAATGGAAAAACTGTGTGCTTAAGTCTAGACAACAAACGTGCAGTGCGGATCGCTCTGCCAGAGCGGACTCTGACCCTTTTCTGCAAAAATCTTGCCTGATCCTCCAGGGGAGTAGAGCTTTGTGCAGCGTTGCGGCACACTGAATTTTTTATCCGGAAAGCCGCCATGTCCCATGACGCCCTGTGTCGCCAGCTTGCCCGCCGGGTCGTCGCGCTAATGTGCGACCCGCAAAAACCGCACTGTGCAGTGAAAAATGTCCGGCTCATTTACGCCAGCGAAACGCTGCCGCGTACGCCGATGATGTATCAGCCCGGCATTGTGATCCTGTTTCAGGGACGCAAAACCGGCTATCTCGGCAGCACGGTCTTTCACTATGACGCCAGTAAATATCTGATGCTGACGGTGCCGTTGCCGGTTGAGTGCGAAACGGAAGCCACGCCCGATGCGCCGCTGGCGGGCATGTGTCTGAGCGTGGATACCGCTTCGCTGCAGGATCTGCTGCTGGATATCGGTGACGATGAGCAGTTTCAGCCCGCGGTGCAGACCTCGGGTATTCATTCTGCCTGGCTGAGCGAAGAGATGCTGTGTGCCGCAGAGCGGCTGCTGGATGTGATGAGCCATCCGCGCGATGCACGGGTGCTCGGCCCGCAGCTGGTCCGGGAAATCCTTTATTATGTGCTCACCGGTCCGATTGGCGGGGCGCTGCTGTCGCTGGTTAACCGGCAGACGCAGTTCAGTCAGATTGCGCGTGCGCTGCGGCGGATAGAAACGCATTTTGCCGGCAGCCTGAGCGTTGAGACGCTGGCGGCCGAGGTCAACATGAGCGTGTCCGCTTTCCACCACAACTTTAAGGCGGTAACGCAGACGTCCCCGCTGCAGTATCTCAAACGCTATCGCCTGCATCAGGCGCGGCTGATGATGCTGCAGGATGGCGTAAAGGCGAGTACAGCCGCGCTGCGGGTAGGGTATGAGAGTCCGTCACAGTTTTCCCGGGAGTTCAAACGGCTGTTTGGCACAACGCCGGGTGAAGAGGTCAGCCGCGCGCGTCAAACGGTGCAGACGCTGCCGTTTGACGCGGCGTGATAATTAAGAGGTTTTCTGACGGCGTTTTTTCCAGATCACCACAATGCTGCCGGCCAGCCCGGTAAACAGCAGCACCAGCGGCAGGATCATCAGAATAGCCATAACCTGATCTTCATGCCGCTTGATAAACGGCACCTGGCTGATGCCGTAGCCCATCGTAACGACAATGCCGACCCACAACACGCCGCTTAACCAGTTAAACAGCTGAAAACGGCTGTTACGCAGTCCGGAGATACCCGCCATGGTAGGCAGCAGCGTGCGCACAAACGCCAGGAAACGGCCCACCAGCAGCGCCATCAGGCCGTGGCGGTTAAACAGATGCCAGGCGCGCTGATGGTACTGCGCGGGCAGATGCATCAGCCAGCTTTTGACCAGCTTTGTATTGCCCAGCCAGCGCCCCTGCAGATAGCTCAGCCAGCAGCCGAGGCTGGCGGCAGTGGTCAGGATCACCATGGTCGGCACAAAGTCCATTACGCCTTTAGCAATCATGGCGCCCGCCAGCAGCAGCAGGCTGTCACCCGGCAGAAACGACGCCGGCAGCAAGCCATTTTCCAGAAACAGCGTCAGAAACATCACGCCGTAGACGATCCATACGACATCCGGATTGGCCAGCGCAGCAAAATCCTGATGCCAGAACGCCTGGACAATCTCATGTAAAACACCCATCTGCTATCCCGTCGAGTTACAAGGCTTTTATAGTAGCCCTCCGCAGCCGCCGGCGCGTTGATCTGACACGGCGAGCCACGGATGGTTGAAGGTTGGTTTAATTCGTTAAGCGGTCAAAACCCGCCTGCAGATCGGCCAGCAAGTCGCTGACGTGCTCCAGACCGATATGCAGACGTATCAGCGTGCCCGTAAAGTCGACGCCGCCTGCCGGGCGAATCGCCGCCAGCTCTTCGGGCTGGCTGGCCAGAATCAGCGACTCATAACCGCCCCACGAATAGGCCATGCTGAAATGATGGAAGCGATCGAGATAATTTGCCAGCTGCTGCGCATCCAGCCGCTCATGCAGCACAAATGAAAACAGGCCGCTGCTGCCGCTGAAGTCGCGCTGCCAGAAACGGTGTCCCGGGCTCTGCGCCAGCGCCGGATGATTGACCCGCGCCACTTCAGGCCGGCCAGTCAGCCACTCCGCCACCTGCAGCGCGCTCTCTTCGTGCTGGCGCAGGCGGGTGCCTAAGGTGCGCAGACCGCGGCTCGCCATATAGGCCGTATCCGCATCGACCATCTGCCCCATCAGGTAAGAGTTCTCACGCAGCTGCGGCCAGCAGCGGGCGTTGGCCACCGCGGTGCCAATCATGGCGTCGCTGTGACCAATGATATATTTGGTGCCGGCCTGGATAGAAATATCAATCCCGAACGACAGCGCGTTAAACAGCACGCCCGCCGCCCAGGTGTTGTCCAGCATGATAATCGCCTCGGGCGCTTTGGCACGTACGGCGGCAACAATCGCCGGGATATCCTGCACTTCCATCGTCACCGACGCCGGCGACTCAAGAAACACCACGCGGGTATTGGGCTGCACCAGTTCACCGATCTCACTGCCAATACAGTGATTAAACCAGGTGGTGGTGACCTGCATTTTGGTGAGGATTTTGCTGCAGAAATCCTGCGTCGGTTCGTAGACCGCTCCGCTCATCAGCACGTGATCGCCCGCTTCAACAAACGCCAGAATGGCGTTGGCAACGGCGGCTGCGCCGCAGGGATAGAGTGCACAGCCTGCGCCACCTTCCAGTTCGGTCATCGCATCCTGCAGCGAAAAGTGCGTAAGCGTGCCGCGACGGCCATAAAAGAGTTCGCCTTCAGCCCGCCCGGCGGTGGCGCGCTGTTTATCCGCGACGGTATCAAAAACCAGGGATGAGGCGCGCTGTATTACGCTGTTCACCGCGCCCTGCGTATAACGTTTATTACGTCCTGCGCTCACCAGCGCGGTATCCAGTTTTTTCGTAGCCATCACTGCCTGTCCTGACCCATCTTACAAAGCATTCACGTTACCACGAATCAGGGGAGGGGTTGAGCCTGTTTACCGATTATCAGAGTGGCACCAGCCCGGCAGTGCAGGCACAGCAGCAGCAGGCGCTGCTTTGTAAATAGTAATGAGAACGACTATCACTTAGATCCTTTTTTTTGCTATGATCGTCTCTTCAGTCGTGAACTCTACAACAGAATCTGGAGATGCAGCGTGGTAGCCAGTGATTTAATGCAGACAGACCTCTCCGTCTGGGGGATGTACCAGCATGCCGACATCGTGGTTAAAATTGTCATGATTGGCCTGTTACTGGCATCCGTCGTGACCTGGGCCATCTTTTTTGGCAAATATGCTGAACTGAGCGCCGCGAAACGTCGCCTGAAAAAAGAGCAGCAGGCGCTGGGCGCAGCACGCTCGCTGGCTGACGCTTACCGTACGGCAGAGAGCTTTAAAGCCAGCAGTCACAGTGCTGTACTGCTGGCCGATGCGCGCGAGGAGCTGACGCTGTCAGCGGGCACAGACGATCTGGCGGGCATCAAGGATCGCACCAGTTTTCGCCTTGAGCGTCGGGTAGGGGCGTTCGGTCGTCATGCCGGGCGCGGCAATGGTTTTCTGGCAACCATCGGTTCCGTGGCGCCTTTTATCGGCCTGTTCGGTACCGTATGGGGCATTATGAATAGCTTTATCGGCATCGCTAAAACGCAGACCACCAATCTTGCCGTGGTCGCGCCTGGCATTGCTGAAGCGCTGCTGGCGACAGCAGTCGGCCTGGTTGCCGCTATTCCTGCCGTGGTTATTTACAACGTTTTTGCGCGCATGATTGCCAATTATAAAGCGTCGCTGGGTGACGTCGCAGCCCAGGTGCTGCTGCTGCAAAGCCGCGATCTCGATCTCGGCACGGCGCACGTCGCGGCGGAAACCAGCCGTCCGGCCGCTACGCATAAGCTGCGCGCAGGATAATCATTATGGCGATGCGTTTAAACGATGAGGCCGCTGGCGACAGCGAAATGCATGAGATTAACGTCACGCCGTTTATCGACGTTATGCTGGTGCTGCTGATTATCTTTATGGTGGCGGCACCACTGGCAACGGTAGATGTACGCGTTAACCTGCCAGCGTCCACCAGCGCACCGCAGCCGCGCCCGGAGAAGCCGGTCTATCTCTCAATCAAAGCGGATAAGCAGATCTATATCGGCAATGATGCGGTGACGAAAGAGACGCTGGTAAACGCGCTGACTGCGCAGACCGCGGGAGATAAGCAGACCACTATCTTCTTCCAGGCCGATCAATCAGTGGACTATGCCACGCTGATGGCGGTGATGGACCAGCTGCGCGCAGCGGGCTATCTGAAGATTGGCCTGATGGGAATGGAAACGGCCGGCAAATAGCCGGACTGTTTTGCCGAAGAGAAAGCCGCTGATAACAGCGGCTTTTTTTATACCTGCTTTCTGCAGAGCGGCTGTCAGAACCGCCCCGCATTGTTAATTTCCTGTTACCTTTTGTCAGTCTTTGTAAAGCACAATGGTGATTCAGATCACATTCATTCCTGGCTTAGCAGGCTACAACGGGTAAAAAACCAGGAAGGACAGTATGAGCAGCCAGTTATCTCTGCAAAAACCTGCGCGCAGCGGGGCGAAAACCATCTTTAGCGTTACCAGCGGTAACTTTCTTGAGATGTATGATTTTATGGTCTTTGGCTACTACGCCACCGCCATCGCGAAAACCTTTTTTCCCGGCGACGATCCCTTTGCCTCTCTGATGCTGACGCTGATGACCTTCGGCGCCGGATTTCTTATGCGTCCGCTGGGCGCCATTGTGCTGGGTGCCTATATCGACCATCACGGCCGGCGCAAAGGCCTGCTGCTGACGCTGGGGCTGATGGCGATTGGCACACTGACCATTGCGCTGGTGCCGGGTTACGCCACGCTTGGCGCCGCGGCACCAATTTTGATCCTGCTCGGACGCCTGCTGCAGGGCTTCTCCGCGGGGGTAGAACTCGGCGGCGTCTCAGTCTATCTCGCAGAAGCTGCGCCCAAAGGACGTAAAGGGTTCTGGGTCAGCTGGCAGTCGGGCAGTCAGCAGGTGGCGGTGATTTTCGCTGCGCTGCTGGGACTGGGGCTGAATCATTTACTGGCGAAAGAGGCCGTTACCGAATGGGGCTGGCGTATTCCGTTTGTGGTGGGCTGTATGATTGTGCCGTTTCTGTTCTGGATCCGCCGCATGCTGGAGGAGACAGAGGCGTTCAGCCAGCGTAAAACGCATCCTTCGATGCGCCAGATTGTGCGTTCAGTCGGACAGAACTGGGCGCTGGTGCTGGCGGGCATGCTGATGGTGGTCACCACCACCGTTATGTTCTACATGATCACCGCTTTCACGCCAACCTTTGGCAAAACGGTGCTGATGATGAGCGATAAGCAGAGCTTTCTGGTAACGCTGTTTGTCGGAATATCCAATCTGTTCTGGCTGCCGGTTATGGGGGCACTTTCCGATCGGGTCGGACGGCGACCGCTGCTGATTATCTTTACCGTGCTAATGATCCTGACGGCCTGGCCGGTGCTGCACTGGCTCACCGGTTCCGCGAGCTTTGCGCATCTGGTCGAAGCGGAGCTGTGGCTCTCTTTTCTCTATGCCAGCTACAACGGTGCCATGGTGGTCTATCTGGCAGAGATTATGCCGGCAGAGGTGCGCGCATCCGGCTTTTCCCTGGCCTACAGCCTGGCGACCGCACTGTTTGGCGGCTTTACGCCAGCCATCTCCAGCTACCTTATTCATGCCACCGGCGATAAAGCGATGCCCGGCATCTGGCTCTCATTTGCTGCCGTCTGCGGACTGGCAGGCACACTGCTGATTGGCCGGATGGTGAGACAGTATCAGCAGCGCCACGCGGTAACGCCCGCCAGCGCCTCACTCTGATACTTTTCCGGCCGCGCCCTGCGGCCGGCTCTCTCCCCGCTAAAACGCCACGTCCACCACCACGTTATCCGTGTAGTTTCCGGCTGCCGGCGTCGCCTGCGTCGTCAGTATCCGGGCCGTGTAGGTAAAGTTGCGCGTTACCGTATCGGGATTCAGCGAGGTTGACGTTGTGCTGCTCCAGCGATCGCTGCCGGAGGGTCCCCAGCGCGAGGTCGTGGCCGCGTCTTTATAAATGTCATAGGCCAGCCGGCTGGCTCCATTTGCCATCTGCCGCGCGGTGCCGCTGAAATTATTGCCGTTGCTCAGCCCAACGCTATAGGTGCTCCCTTTAGAGCAGACCACGCTGATGGTCTGCTGAACGGCAGAGAAGCTGCCCGCCAGCGGCGCGCTGCCAAAGTTGAGGTTCGGGGCGGTAATGGTGGTGCAGTCGTTGGTGACCACCAGCGTCACGGTCAGCGGCAGGGCGGTGCCGCTGCTGGCTTGCACGGTTCCCAGACAGATACCGGCCACGCCGGCGCTGGTACAGACGCTGTAGCTTACCGTCAGCGTCAGGGTGGTGGTGTATGTGCCTGCCGCAATCACCTGGCCCGGCACGGTGCGGAAATAGAGCGGGATAGTGAAGTTGAGGCTGTTGCCCAGCGCCAGCAGCGCCGAGGCGTTCCAGCGATAGCTGTTGCCCTGACGCAGCTCGGTGGCGCAGGCGCTGTCAACACAAAGCTGGATCGGAACGTTATCGCTGCCGCCGGCGCTCGCTTTCAGCGTGGCGCGGGTCCCGTTCAGGTAGCTGGCAGCGGTAAACGCATAGGCAATATAGTCGTTGCCCAGCAGATTAAGCGTGGCGGAGCCGCAGTTGACATTCGTATTGGCGGACGTGGGGATAACCTGGGATTGCACAGAAAAGGTGGTCTGGCTGCCAAAGCTGGCCGGCGAAGCGGAGAGCGGGCAGAGCGCATAGCTGGCGCCGGGCAGCAGCAGTGCCAGCATCAATAGTAACTTAATCATGTTGTAATCCTGCTGAGGGTGTCTGCGCCAGCGCACCGGCGCCGGGCTGCGGGAGAGGTAGCGCGCAGACCAGCGGGCCATAGGTTTTCAGCGCCTCTGGTTCGCCGCGCGCGACGCTGAACGTGGTTTCACACTGGCGGCCATCGGGCGTGATAACCTGCAGCGTATTACGCGCCTGCAAATTCTCCAGCCAGACGATGCCGTCCCAGCCGACATAGCTGCTCTCTTTACCTGCGCGCAGCACCTGACTGGCAAGCGGCAGCGGCTGACCGCGCGTGTCGTGCAAAATAACGCTGGCGGCACGCAGCGGCTCAATCGGGAAGTCGAGCAGAAAACCGCTTTTACGCTTCACGGCAATGCGCTGCTCAACCCGGGATGCGGCGACGCTGGCAGGCAGATCCAGCGTATCGATATCATATTTTGCGCCGTAGTAGCTGCTGACCGCCGGGACCAGTAGATAGCCCTGGCCGTCAGTTTTCCCCATCGCCTGATTCTCGTAGCGCACGGTCACGCCGGGATAGCGGGTTTTCACCAGCACAAAGGCGTCGTTGATATCATTAGCAGCAAAGAGGCGGTTATCCATCAGCACCAGCGCACCGGAGAGATCTGCCCATTGCGTTGTATTGTCATCATCGCCCCAGAATCCGGCTGAGGTATCGATCCGGTTATTGCGATAGCGCAGGCTGCCCTGACGATAATCGCCGCTGTCGCCCCCCTGACGTGCCCAGGAGGCGTCCCAGGCGATCCTCCCCTCGGTGGGCATTGCCCGCGAGGCATACAGCCGCTGGTTACTGCGCCCCTGGCGATCGCGCTCCACGCTGACAGAGGCGCTGCTCTGTTCACCAAACGGGATCACCAGTGAAATCGCTCCGTCCCAGCCACCGAGGTCGCGATCGCGGCTGGCTGAGATATAGAGACTGCTGTTGCCCCACAGGTTTTTGCTCCAGGTCAGGTTCCACAGACGCGTGCGCTCACCGTAGCCGCCGCTGATATCGAGATAAGCGAGTCCCAGACTGCCGTAGTCGCTGAGCGACAGGCTGGCCGTATATTGTGCGCTGCGACGTGCGAGTGAATAGCGGCTGTCGGCGCTTTCACTGCGGCTGCCGATCAGCGCCAGATTACTGAACGTGGTATCGCGCAGAATGTGCTGGGTGCCAAGGCTGAACCAGCTGTTGTTATATTGATATCCCCAGCTGTACTGCGTGCCGCTCTGGCCCTGCGCGTCGCTCTGCGCCACCGCCGCGTTGATAACGCCCAGGCTTCCCGCTTTCAGCAGGCCGCCCGCACCGCCCATGACAACGTCATCACTGCCTTCAGCGTGCGACTCCAGCGTCAGCCAGTCGCTGATACCGTAGCGATAGGAGCCACTGGCAGCGGCAGCGCCGTAGTCGGCACTCTTCACACCATAATTTTGCCGGACAGCGCCGGCAGAGAAGGCGTAATCAGACAGGCCACTTTTTAACAGGCTGGCCGACACGTAAAAGGGCAGCGTGGTGGTGACCTGACGCCCCAGCGCATCGGTGGTGGTGATCACCGCATCCCCGGCACCATTGACAAAGGGGATGTTGGTCAGCGACCACGGACCGGGCTGCACCGCCGTTTGCGCACTGCGATAGCCGTTAATAAACAGATCGACCGAGGAGGGCACCGCCGCCTGGCCGCTGAAGGCAGGCAGCGGATAAGTTACTAAATCGGGACGCACGCTGAAATCACGCGCTATCTGCACCCCGCCCAGCCGCACGCTGTTGCTCCAGCTCAGGGCGTCAGTGATAAGGTCGCCCACCCGCCAGCTGAGCGCGGCGTCTTCATTCTCATTGCTGAACCAGGTGTCGTAACGCAGATATCCCTCCTGCTGACCGCTGAGCGATCCATTCAGCTGCTGCGTATAGACGCCGTTAGAGGAGAACTGTCCTGCCGGGCCGAACAGCCGTAACTCATTCCACGAGGAGAGGCGTGAGCCGGCCCGGTCGGTGTGGGTCAGATAAACGTCGTAATTCAGCAGCGCCCCGTTGCTGGCGCGCGCCGGAAAGCGGGGACGCTGCTCAGCCTGCCCGAGCCGCTGCGCCGGCAGCCAGGCCGGCGGCACCGTCAGCAGCAGCCGCTGCCGGGTTTCATCATAGGTGACATCCGCGCCAGGCAGCTGCCGAAGATCGACCCGCTCATCCGGCAGCTTTTCCGCCGCCACGCCCGCCTGCAGCAGATCGCTGCGGCGCAGCCAGAAATGATCCTGCTGATGTTCAACGGCAACAATATCGCCGCGCGCGCGCTGATTGATAATTAACTCCAGCATCAGCTGCTGCCCCTGTGCGCTGCTTTCCAGCGCGGGCGGAGGCGGCAGCGCAGACCAGCTCTCCGCACGCCCGTGCGCGGGCAGGATCATCAGTACGCTGCCCAGCAGCAGATAACGCGAGGGCGCAGGCGTCATTAGCGTGCGGCAGTACTGCGCCAGGCGCGGTTGTTGACATCGGCTGCCAGCTCTCCGCGCAGGGGCTGGCTGACCGGCCAGCGCTGGCTGCTGTGTGCCAGCACATAGCCAAACAGGCCGTTGCCCAGGGCGGCTCCGCCGGCGCGGACATTGCTCAGGCGCGCATGGCCGCTGCCGCTGTTGGTCAGCTCCAGCCAGCGCCTGCCGCCGCTGCTGACTTCGCGCCAGCTCAGCACCGCTTTCGCGCTGTCGCGCGTCAGACCGCTGCCGTAGACAAACAGCGGAACGGAATAGCGCATCTGAAAGTTAAGCCCGGCCTGATTATCACCGGGCTTACGCGGCGACGGGATCTCATCAAGTACCACGCGATAGGCGCTCTCCTGACCGGCAGGGGGCGGCGTCTGTTTGATCAGGCGCACCAGCTGTTTTTGCCCCGGCTCCAGCCGCACCATAGGCGGACTGGCGGCGACCTGCTGCTGCGTCTGATACTGCTCCTGGCCCTCGCGCTGCTGCCAGGCAAAAATGCGTACCTGCATAATGGTGCTGCTGCTGCCGCGGTTCTCCAGCCAGAGCTCGCTGGCTTTATCTTCAGAGGCTATGGCGGGGTCAATGGGCCAGATCATCAGCGAGTTGGCGGCCCGGACTGAGGGGATGATTAACAGCAAAAGCAGCGCGCACAGGTTTCTCATGGTTCATCCTTTTTTTTCAGCATCACCAGCTCAGGGTGACGGTCAGCGTGTCGGTATAGGTTCCGGCTTGCGCGGTGCCAGGCAGCGTCAGCTGACCATAAACAGGCAGCGTAATCGTATTCGCATTGCTATAGTTCAGCGCTATAGCGCTGTTAATGGGTATAGGCGCAGTCAGCGCAGCGTTACTGAAGAGCCGGTAGGCAACGGTATTGCTGCTGCTGGTGTGTTTGAGATTGCGGACAGAGGTGTAGTTAGCGCCGCCGTCAATACTCATGCTGACGGCGGTGCCTGGCGTGCAGGCCAGGTTCAGCGTTGTGCTCTGCAGGTAGCTTGCGCTGAAGTTTCCCGTAGCCACGCCGGAGTGCGAGCCAAAGTTGAGCGTACCAAACACGCCCGTATTGCTGCCCGACACCACGCAGCCCGCCACGATGGACGCAGCGACCTGAAAGTTTGCCACAGGCAGCGCATCTGCCGGCAGGCAGGCGAAGGCTGCTATCAGCCCCGCCGCCCGCCAGAGAGAGAGGGATAGCCTCACTGCGCGCGCACCCGTGCTCAGTAATTCACCGCCACGTTTATGGTGTCGGTATAGGTACCCGCCGGGATAAGCGGGTTAAAGCCGCCGCCGACGACCCGACCATAGATGGCATAGTTGGTGCCCAGCGTCGGATCGGTGGTGCCGCTGGCGGCAATGTTGGTGTTGTTCGCTATCGCGGTGGTAAAGGCGGCGTCGCTGTAGAGGGTATAGGCGATGCCCCGCGTATTATCCGAGCCCAGAATGAGGTAGCGCGGCTGGCCGCTGACGGTGCCGTAAATCGTGCCCGGCGCGCCGTTGCTGCTGGTGACCTGTACATTAAAGGTCTGTCCGGTTGTGCAGCGCACATAGATACCGCTGCCGGCCGCGCCCACCAGCGTGGCATTCAGCGTATCAAAGGTAGCTGCGCTGCTGCCAAAGTTCAGGGTACCGAAATTGACGCCGGTGGTGGCTGACTGACCGTTGACCAGGCAACCGGTCGTCAGCGTGAGCGTGGCGTTGATCGCCCCGGTAGTGGTGGCTGCCAGGGCCGTTACGGACGTCAATCCTGTGTACAGGCCTGCGGTCATAAGAAAAAGCTTGAGTTTCATAATCATTCCTTACTGATTATCCGGAGTCGATGCTTTTCCACCTGGCCTGTTAATAAAAAACGAACCCGTAAAATGCCGCTGGCAAAGAGAATTAAGGCGATATATGGCGCTTCCCCCAGATTAGCACTGAGGTTGCTTTATGATTTACATCAGTTTTATTTACTATAGTTCAGCCTGGTAGTACGTCTAATCTCTGACACGCTTTTTCTACTCATTATTTTTGCCCGCAGGCCGATAATAGAGTCATAACAGTGGCTGGCCTTGCTGCCAGCCTGCTGTCGTCTGGCGCGGGAAGAGGGCTGGATTTCTGCCTCGTTCAGGAAGGGCGATAGCGGTTCAAAAGCTGCAGGGATGCCGTTTACACGACTTTATAGCTGGAAACAGCGTTAATCCGGACTTCCCTATGCTGGTAACGTCATACGACTCATTCACGGTTATCGTTTCAATTATTGTCGCCATGCTCGCCTCCTTTACTGCGCTGGATATGGCAGGCCGGGTCGCCTCCTCGTCAGGTCGCGTCGCGCTCATCTGGCTGCTGGGTGGCGGTTTTGCCATGGGCGTAGGAATCTGGGCGATGCATTTCATCGGCATGCTCTCCATGAATCTCGATATGGAGATGAGCTATGATCCGGTGCTCACTGCAGCCTCCATGCTGGTTGCTATTCTCGCCTCGATTTTTGCCCTGCGGCTGGTCTGCGTGGGAGAGCTGCCGTGGCGGCGACTGGCTGGCGGCGCGCTGGTGCTGGGGTCGGGCGTAGTGGCTATGCACTATACCGGCATGGCGGCGCTGATGTTTATGCCGGGTATTATCTGGAACCGGGGCTGGATCGCCGTCTCGGTGCTGATTGCGCTGCTCGCATCAGGGGCTGCGCTCTGGCTGGCCTTTCACCTGCGTCACAGCTATGGCCGGGTAACGCTGCTGCGTTTTGGCGCCTCGGTTGTCATGGGGTGCGCCATTGCCGGCATGCACTACACCGGTATGGCGGCGGCCGGATTTCCGGCGAGCAGCCACGTCACACATCACGGGGTAAACAGCGACTGGCTGGCGATGATTGTCACCGTGGTGACGCTGGCGATACTCGGCATTACGCTGCTGGTCTCTATGCTGGATGCGCGTATGCAGGCGCGCACGTCAATTCTGGCGCGCTCGCTGGCAGAGGCGAACCGTGAACTGGCCCAGCTGGCGCTGCATGACAACCTGACCCGGCTGCCCAATCGCATTTTACTGGAGGATCGGCTCGATCAGGCGATCAACAAAGCCAATCGCGAGAAGTCGCAGTTTGCACTGATGTTTATGGATCTTGATGGTTTTAAAGCGGTTAACGATGCGTTCGGGCACCATATCGGCGATAAACTGCTGGTGAGCGTAACGGAACGTATGATGAGCCAGATGCAGGGGCACTATACGCTGGCGCGAATGGGCGGAGATGAGTTTGTGCTGCTGCTGGAGATTGACGATCCCAACGACGCCGCCTCGGTGGCCGATATGCTGGTGAAGGCCGTTGACCGGCCGTTTGCCATATCGCGTTATGAGCTGGTGGTCTCTTTAAGTATCGGGATTGCCGTCTATCCTGGCGACGGCAGAGATGAGCGCGAGCTGATGTTTAACGCTGATGCCGCGATGTACCACACCAAACACAATGGCCGCAACGGTTACACCTTCTTCCAGCCCTCAATGAATATTCTGGCGCAGTCGCAGCTGCAGCTTAACAACGATCTGTGGCAGGCGCTGGATAACCGTGAACTGCGGCTGTTTTACCAGCCGAAGTATTGTGCCCCCGGCGGGCCGATTCTCGGTTTTGAAGCGCTGCTGCGCTGGCAGCACCCGCAGCGCGGTCTGCTTACGCCTGATCTGTTTCTGCCTGGCGCAGAAAAAACCGGTTTAATCATAAATATAGGTAACTGGGTGATCGATGAAGCGTGCCGCCAGCTGCACTGCTGGCATCAGGAGGGGCATACCGCCTGGTCAGTTGCGGTGAACCTCTCTGCGCTGCAGTTTGAGCAGTCCGGGCTGATTACCACCGTGACGCAGGCGCTGAAAACGCATCAGATCCCGGCAGAGCAGCTGACGCTGGAGGTGACAGAGACCACGGCGATGCGCGATCCGGAAGAGAGCGTGCGTATCCTGACTGAACTCACCAGCATGGGGGTAAAGGCGTCGATTGATGACTTCGGAACCGGCTACTCCAGCCTGCTCTATCTGAAGCGGCTGCCCGCCAGTGAACTGAAGATCGACCGCGCGTTCGTGAATGAGCTGCAGGCAAATTCCGAGGACGCCACTATCGTCTCCGCTATTGTCGCGCTGGCGCAGTCGCTGGATCTGAAAGTGGTCGCGGAAGGGGTGGAGACGCCCGATCAGCAGGCTTTTCTGACCGGCCTTGGCTGCGACACGCTGCAGGGATACCTGCTCGGCAGGCCGCTGCCACCTGAGCGCGTAAATGAACTGCCCGATTTTGTCAGCAGCCAGTGCGATCTGGATAAAACCGCCTGAGTGTGCGTCTGCAACCTCTTTGCCGGAGAGCGATCGCTATCACAAACCGGCAACGCCGAAACGAAAAATTTGGCTTAAGTTACTAAGCGACTAATTAACAGGGATTTTTTCAGATATTGCCACATTGCATTACCGCCTGAAATTGCCACAATTAATTAACATTATTTGTCGGAGCACGTTCATGGCGTCCTGTTCTTCCAGCCTGCTGTTATCGATGTCGTTTGCTGCCGGCACCTTTTCAGCAGGCGCCTCCTTTAACCCGCAGCATCTGCGGCTCTCTCACGCCAGCGGCGGCGTGCCGAACAGCCCGCTGCCGCTGATTATCTGGCCGCGAGTGGTGCCGGATGACACGGAAGATAGCGCACGCTGGTTTGAAACGACCTTTACCGCCAGCGGCTGGCCTGCCGCATGGCGCGCGCCGGTATTCCCTTATACCCACTATCATCCGAATACGCATGAGGTGCTGGGCGTCGGGGCGGGCTGGGCTGAGATCCTGCTGGGCGGCGACAGCGGGCGTATGGTGGTGCTGCGTGAAGGTGATGCCGTGCTGATCCCGGCAGGCGTCGGGCATAAACAGGTTTACGCGTCAGACGATTTTTTCATGGTCGGCGCTTATCCGGAAGGAATGACGCCCGAAACAATACGCAATGAACCCTCGCGGCTGCGTGCAGCCAGAGAGCAAATTCAGCGCGTTCCTCTGCCCCCGCGCGACCCGCTTACCGGCGGCAAAGGGATGATGACCGACCTGTGGCTGCCGGTTATGCAGCAGCTGGCAGCCCGATAGGCCAGCGACAGCGTCTCGTCTCTCTGCCCATACCGGCTCTCTCCGGTATGCGGCTTTCCTGCACGCTCTTCCCCGACTGACCTGCCATAAATAGCAGGTAGCCACGAGGAATGATGCATTTCTCTGAACGTTTTCTCGCCACTGCCGATAACACTCCTGCCAGATTTTGTCTGAAATCGATTAGCGCTTGTCAGCGCTGCACTTTTGCGTTTAAGTCTGAAATAATTAAGAATCTTCTGAAAAGCCGATGCTGTATCAGGCCGGAACAGGCACAAAATATGAACAATAACTCTGATGTAATGTATCGGCTGCTGGTGCAGAGCGTCGTAGATTACGCCATTTACATGCTCAAACCTGACGGTACCGTTGCTAACTGGAATACCGGTGCGCAGCGCGCCAAAGGGTATACGCCAGATGAGATCGTTGGTAAAAATTTTGCGCTGTTTTATAGCGAAGAGGAGCGCAAAAACGGCGCGCCGCAGCGCGGTCTCTCTGTTGCTGCCGCAACCGGTAAGTTTGAAACCGAAGGCTGGCGCTATCGCAAAGATGGCAGCGCGTTCTGGGCTCACGTCGTGATTGACGCTATCCGGGATGAGCAGGGCGAGCTGCTGGGTTTTGCCAAAATCACCCGCGACTACACACAGCAGCAGGCGCAGCAGCGCAGGCAGCGTGAACAGGAGCAGCGCTTTCGTTTACTGGTAGAGGGCGTAACCGACTATGCGATTTATATGCTGGATCTGGAGGGCAACGTTGAGAACTGGAATGCCGGGGCTCAGCGGACAAAAGGCTACGTGGCAGAGGAAATTGTCGGACAGCACTTCTCCCGCTTTTACAGCGCGCAGGATCGTCTGAACCATCTACCGGAAAAGAATCTTACGACCGCGTTTAAAACCGGACGTTTTGAAGATGAGGGGTGGCGCTATCGTAAAGATGGTTCCGCTTTCTGGGCGCACGTTATCATCGACGCAATTCGCGACGACGCCGGGAAACTGATTGGCTACGCAAAAATTACCCGCGACTGCACTGAACAGCAGGCGCTGCTGCGCCAGCAGCGCGAACATGAAAAAACGTTTCGGCTGCTGGTGGAGGGCGTCACCGATTACGCTATCTACATGCTGGACCTGAAGGGGCGAGTCGTTAACTGGAACGCCGGGGCGCAGCGCGCTAAAGGATATCGCGCAGATGAGATTGTGGGGCAGCACTTCTCACTCTTTTACAGCGCGCAGGAGCGCCAGCTCCATCTGCCGGATGCAAACCTCGGCATTGCGCTAAAAACCGGGCGGTTTGAAGATGAGGGATGGCGCTACCGGAAAGATGGATCGGCTTTCTGGGCGCACGTGGTAATTGACGCGATTCATGATGAGAGTGGATGCCTGATCGGATTTGCCAAAATCACGCGCGACGTGACGGAGCGGCGTGAACATGAGCAGCAGCTTCTGCGCGCGCGCGATCTGGCACAGGCGCAGAGCAGCAGAATGTCGGAGCTGTCGACCTTTCTCGACACCATCATCAGCAACATCCCCTCCTGCGTGATTGTGGAGGATGCTATCAGCCGCGAAATTCTGATGGTGAATGCCAAGGCTGAGCAGCTGTTTGGGCTGAGCCGATCGCTGCTCATGCATAAGCGTCCGCACGAGTGCATGTCTGCCGAACTGAGCGACTACTTTAATAGCCTGGCGGATATTGCGCTGCGCAGTGAAGGCATTCACGCCCGCGAGCAGCTGCTGCTGACCGCCAGCGGTGAGCGGGTTCTGCATACCCGCGCCACCACCATCACCGGCAAAGATATGCGGCAAAATTATGTCATGCTGATCGTGGAAGATGTGACTGACCAGCGCGAAGCGGATGCGCGTATTCACCATATGGCGCATCACGACAACCTGACCAGCCTGCCTAACCGCATTCTGTTCCGGCAAAAACTCAGCGAAGCGCTGCGTAACGACACGGCACAGAACCAGATCAGCGCCACGCTTTGTCTCGACCTCGATAATTTCAAAAACGTGAATGATGCGCTTGGCCACCAGATTGGTGACGATCTGCTGCGCGCGGTGGCTAAGCGGCTGCGCAGCGTGCTGCGTGAGCGTGATACGCTGGCCCGCATCGGCGGCGACGAATTTGCTATTGTGCTGCCCGATATCCACAACGCTGACGAAGCGGCCACGGTGGCGCAGCGCCTGATCGAGGCGATTCAGCCGCCCATGAATGTCGAAGGGCATAATCTTACCGTGGGCCTGAGCGTGGGGATCGCCCTGACCACCCAGGCCGTCAACACGCCGGAACATATGCTGCGCTGCGCCGATATGGCGCTCTACGAGGCGAAGCGTAACGGCCGTAACCGCTATGAGCACTTTACGCCAGAGATGGATGACCAGGCGCGCAGCCGGCGCATCATTGAAAACGATCTGCGTGATGCGATTACCGGGCGGCAGCTCAGACTTTACTATCAGCCCATTACCAGTCAGAGCGGCATTATTGGTTATGAAGCGCTGATGCGCTGGCACCATCCGGTCAAAGGCTTGATCATGCCGGTGGATTTCATCCCGATTGCTGAAGAGACCGGGCTGATTCATATGCTGGGTGCCTATGCGCTGTATGAGGCGTGCCGCGAAGCGCAGAGCTGGAACACCGAACAGTCCGTTTCGGTAAATCTCTCACCGCTGCAGTTTAAAAACAGCTCGCTGGTGTCGGTGGTAGAGGGGGCGCTGAAGGAGTCAGGTCTGGCACCGCATCGGCTGGAGATGGAGATCACGGAGTCGGTGCTGCTGGACGATACGCTGGGCAATATCCGGACGCTGCAGAACCTCAAAGCGCTGGGCGTACAGATTGCGCTGGATGATTTTGGCACCGGCTACTCTTCGCTCAGCTATCTGCGCTCATTCCCGTTCGATAAGATCAAAATCGATAAATCTTTTATCAACGATATGGGCGACAGCCGCGAAGCGCTGGCGATCATCCGGGCAATAACCGGCATGAGCCGCAGCCTGGATATTCAGATCACGGCGGAAGGCGTGGAGAACAGCGAACAGTTTGCGAAGCTGCGTGAAGAGGGCTGCACGCTGTTTCAGGGGTATCTGTTTGGCCGCCCGCAACCCTCAGAGCTGCGACTGAAAGCGCTGGAGTAAGATGGCGCCATGGATGACGACGTGACAACGCAGAGGGCGCATTTATGTGCTCCTGACTGTCTGCAGGCTCGTCGTCCTCTGAGCGCACGCTTTCAGCATAAAAAAACGCCCGGCAAAACCGGGCGCTGCTGCTTGCTGTATGTCATCTTTTTTATTATTGACCGTGACCTTCCACGTTCATGCGGCCCAGGTCCTTGTCCACCAGGAACAGACCTTCACCTTTGTTACCCACCAGCGCCAGTTTATCGAGCACGGTTTTAAACAATTTCTCTTCTTCATGCTGCTCTGCCACATACCACTGCAGGAAATTAAAAGTGGAGTAGTCCTGCGATGTCAGCGCGGTGTGCACCAGTTCATTGATTTTCTGCGTGATCAGCTGCTCATGCTTCAGCGCTTCGCTCAGCACATCGCTCAGAGAGTTCCAGCTGACAGCCGGTGCCGCTATGCTGCCCAGTACCGGCATGGAACCCGCGTCGCTGACGTAATCAAACAGGCGCTGCATATGCTCCATCTCTTCACGCGAATGCATTTTCAGGAAAGAGGCGGCCCCTTCAAATCCTTTATCGCTGCACCAGGCGCTCATCTGCAGATAGAGGTTGGCAGAGAAGAACTCCAGATTAAGCTGGTCGTTCAGGCGAGAGGTCATTTCAGCAGTTAACATAGCTGCGTCCTTATTAAGCAGTCAGAAAAATTACGGCGAATTATGCAGCAATATCAGCGTTTATGTGAAGGGTTTTTTGCACGAAATTTTAATTTATATCATTGAATATAAATGGAATTATTCAATATTCTGAATGCGACGAATTCTCATTGTTAACTGATTGCCATTCGCCTGCCATGACCGGACGCGGACGGAGCCGTAAGAGGTTACCTGCGCGCTACAGTCGTGATTTCCCCGCCTGCTGAAATATTGTATGCTATGCCGCCTCAACGCTGACCGGATAACCGGAGCACCGCCAGCGCAGCCGCGAACCGCTGCTGTGCAGTGACGCCACGGCGTTGCCACTGGCACTGTTACCCACCGGACAGGTTCCGGAACGATTTATCTGCCGCGCGTTACAGACGCGCCGCCCTGAAGAAGAACGCACTCATGTCTAATGCTCCCTTTTTAGAAGAAGTGGCGCGCCGCCGTACCTTTGCGATTATCTCGCATCCGGACGCCGGTAAAACCACAATTACCGAAAAAGTCCTGCTGTTCGGACAGGCTATCCAGACTGCCGGTACTGTTAAAGGCCGCGGCTCCAGCCAGCATGCTAAATCAGACTGGATGGAAATGGAGAAGCAGCGTGGTATTTCAATCACCACCTCGGTGATGCAGTTTCCCTATCGTGAAAGCCTGGTCAACCTGCTGGATACGCCGGGGCATGAAGACTTCTCGGAAGATACCTATCGCACGCTGACCGCCGTTGACTGCTGTCTGATGGTTATTGATGCCGCGAAAGGGGTTGAGGATCGTACCCGCAAGCTGATGGAAGTAACCCGCCTGCGCGATACGCCCATCATCACCTTTATGAACAAACTGGACCGCGACATCCGCGATCCGATGGAGCTGCTGGATGAGGTTGAGAGCGAGCTGAAGATCGCCTGCGCCCCCATTACCTGGCCAATCGGCTGCGGCAAGCTGTTTAAAGGGGTTTACCACCTTTATAAAGATGAAACCTATCTCTATCAGAGCGGTAAAGGCCATACTATTCAGGACGTGCGCGTTGTAAAAGGATTGAATAATCCCGATCTCGACGCGGCGGTGGGCGAAGAGCTGGCACAGCAGCTGCGTGATGAGCTGGAGCTGGTGCAGGGCGCCTCACACGAATTTGAGCAGTCGCTGTTTCTCAACGGCGAGCTGACGCCGGTGTTCTTCGGCACTGCGCTGGGCAACTTTGGTGTCGATCATATGCTTGATGGCTTGGTCTCCTGGGCACCTGCGCCGATGCCGCGTAAAAGCGATACCCGTATTGTGGAAGCGCGTGAAGAGAAGTTCAGCGGTTTTGTCTTCAAGATTCAGGCGAATATGGATCCCAAACACCGCGACCGCGTTGCGTTCATGCGTGTGGTATCGGGTCGTTATGAAAAGGGTATGAAACTGCGTCAGGTGCGTACCGGCAAAGATGTGGTGATCTCCGATGCGCTGACCTTTATGGCAGGCGATCGTTCGCACGTTGAAGAGGCGTTCCCGGGCGATATCATCGGCCTGCATAACCACGGCACGATTCAGATTGGCGACACCTTTACCCAGGGTGAAGCGATGAAGTTCACCGGCATTCCGAACTTTGCGCCAGAGCTGTTCCGCCGTATCCGTCTGCGCGATCCACTTAAGCAGAAGCAGCTGCTGAAAGGTCTGGTTCAGCTCTCTGAAGAGGGCGCCGTGCAGGTATTCCGTCCGGTGCATAACAACGATCTGATTGTTGGTGCCGTCGGCGTGCTGCAGTTTGATGTGGTTGTCGCCCGCCTTAAGAGCGAATACAACGTTGAAGCGATCTATGAAGCGATCAACGTCTCCACCGCCCGCTGGGTAGAGTGCAGCGACGCGAAGAAGTTTGACGACTTCCAGCGTAAAAATGAGGTCAATCTGGCGCTGGATGGGGGAGATAACCTCACCTATATCGCGCCTACGATGGTTAACCTGAATATTACGCAGGAGCGCTATCCTGACGTGGTTTTCCGCAAAACCCGCGAACACTGATCCCGCCTCGCTATCAGGACCAGTCATTACTGGTCCTGCTTTTTTTGTTACAGACTCCTCTTAATTACGCTGTCATTCTGACTTTCTGGCGAGATATCAACCACAAAAGCCAGCAAAAGCTGTAATCCCTACTATGATTATTCTGTCGGACGAAAAAACAGGCCTGCGAGTTTGGTTACGTCCATCAAGGCAACGGCGCCGTTAGCTGTTGTGCATTCGCGCTTGCGGGTGAATTAACTGATAGAAGGATCATATCGATGAATAAGACTAAGATTGCCAAGACCCTGATTGCTGCACTGGCCGGTACGGCGCTGTTAAGCGGTGCGGCATTTGCTGCTGATACCAGCTCGACGGGTTCCAAAATCGATAGTTCTATGAAAAAAGTCGATGGTTTTATGGATGACAGCGGCATTACAGCCAAAGCCAAAGCGGCGCTGGTTGATGATGACGCGATTAAAAGCACGGATATCTCCGTCAAAACGCAGCAGGGTGTGGTGACATTAAGCGGTTTCGTTGCCTCGCAGGATCAGGCTGAAAAGGCTGTCGCTCTGGTGCAGAAAGTTGAAGGAGTGAAATCCGTCAGTGACAAACTACACGTCAGAGACAATAAAGAAGGCTCGCTGAAAGGTTATGCCGGTGATGCCGCCACAACCAGCGAAATTAAAGCTAAGCTGTTAGCAGACGACATTGTTCCATCGCGCAATGTGAAGGTGGAAACCACCGATGGCGTGGTTCAGCTGTCAGGAGAAGTTGCGAATCAGGCACAGTCTGAGCGTGCTGAGAAGATCGCAAAAGCCATTGAAGGCGTGAAAAGCGTGAAGAATGACCTCAAGGTGAAATCTTAACGCAGCCGGAACGGCATCGCTCTGATGCTGTTCCGCAATAAAACAGTGAAGTGAAGAATAAGCAGTTCGATTTCTACTATGGTAAAGGAGAGGCTTATGTTTCGTTGGGGTATTATCTTTCTGGTCATTGCACTGATCGCGGCAGCCTTAGGATTCGGCGGTCTGGCAGGTACGGCAGCATGGGCAGCTAAAATTGTCTTTATTGTCGGTATTATTCTGTTCCTGGTTAGCCTGTTTACCGGGCGCAAAAAACTCTGACCAGACACATCAATTGCAGTAACCCGCTAGTGATGTAAAGCGGAGGCCAGTCATTGACGGCATTGTCTGCCGTCGCAGCTGCCCGTGCAGTGGGTCAGGGAATGACAATGACTGGTTCTCCGGGATGCCGCTCTGGCCTCCCTCAGAGCAGTAACTACTGAGGGTACGCCATTGGGTATACGCATTCCGGTTTCACTTGGTTCCTTTGAACCGCTGGCGCTTCAGCCATTTAAATCCCGCAAAATTGCACTTGTCTGTGAAGGCGGCGGCCAGCGCGGAATATTCACCGCAGGCGTACTGGACGCATTCCAGCGGGCCGGATTTAACCCTTTTCATCTGATGCTGGGCACCTCCGCCGGCGCGCAAAATCTCTCCGCCTTTGTCTGCGCTCAGCCGGGCTATGCCCGACGTGTTATTACCCGCTATACCACCAGTAAGCAGTTTTTCGATCCGCTGCGCTTTGTGCGCGGTGGACATCTTATCGATCTCGACTGGCTAATCGATATTACCCGCAGTGAATTTCCTCTGGCGTTCAGCAGCGCGCAGAAACTGTTTGCCGGTGGCAGCGAATTTTATATGTGCGCCTGCCGCAGTGACGATTATCAGGCACGCTATTTCAGGCCTGATGAGCTGACCTGGCATGACATTATCAAAGCATCCAGCGCTATTCCTGGCTTTTATCGCAGCGGCGTGCTGATGGATGGCGTCAGCTATCTGGATGGCGGCATCAGCGACGCCATTCCGGTGCGTGAAGCCGCGCGACGCGGCGCGGATACCATTGTGGTGATCCGGACCACGCCTTCGCAGATGTTCTATACGCCGCAATGGTTCCAGCGGATGGAGCGCTGGCTGGGTGACAGTGCGCTGCAGCCGATGATCAACATCCTGCATCATCATGAAGCGAGCTATCGCGAGATCCAGCAGTTTATTGAACAGCCGCCGGGTAATCTGCGCATTGTGGAAATTTGCCCGCCGCGCCCGCTGGCCAGCATGGCGCTCGGCAGCCGCGTGGCCGCGCTGAACCACGATTATCATCTTGGCCGACGCAGCGGACGCTACTTTCTGGCTACGCTGGGGCAGTGGTTGAGTGATGCAGAGCCGGCACGCCGATCGCTGCCGATTGCACCGCCCGCCGCCGCTGCCAATGCACCGCATACGCGACCGCTACACACGCCGCCGCTGGCGGGGAACGATGCTGCCTGGGATGAAGGATCGCTGGCATGAAATTTATCGACACGCACTGCCATTTTGATTTCCCGCCGTTTGTTGATGATGCGGTCGCAAGCATTGCCCGCGCCGCCGCCGCCGGCGTAGAGCGCATTATTGTGCCATCGACAGAAGCGAGTCGTTTTGCACGCGTTATGCAGCTGGCAAAAGATCACTCGGCGCTCTATGCGGCGCTGGGCCTGCATCCGATCAATATTGCCCGTCATCAGGACGATCATCTGGATCTGCTCGCGCAGTATCTGGCACAGGCAGAGAGCAACTGCGTAGCGATCGGTGAGATCGGACTGGATCTCTATATGAACGATCCCGATTTCGACAAGCAGACGCGACTGCTGAACGCGCAGTTCATTCTGGCAAAACGTTTTGATCTGCCGGTGATCCTGCACTCCCGCCGCACCCACGATCAGCTGGCGATGCTGCTGCGGCGCCATAATCTGCCGCGGCGCGGCGTCGTGCACGGCTTTGCCGGCAGCCAGCAGCAGGCAGAGCGCTTTATCCAGCTCGGCTATGCCATCGGCGTGGGAGGCACCATTACCTGGGAGCGCGCCAGCAAAACCCGCCATACCATTGCCAGCCTGCCGCTGGCGTCGCTGCTGCTGGAGACTGACGCACCGGATATGCCGCTGCAGGGTTTTCAGGGAGAGCCCAACCGGCCTGAGCGGGCGCGCAATGTGTTTGAGGTATTGTGCACGCTGCGTCCTGAACCGGCTGACGTGATTGCCGATGCGCTGTGGCAGAACAGCCTGCGTATATTTGCATTTTCTTCCCGATCGCCGTCCGGCGATCTATCAGAGTGATACCATTCAGCGCGCGATTTTGTGATAATAATTACATCTGCGTTGCGATCTGTTTAGCCATGCATTCACGTCAAAAAGAGATCTTAAGCAGATTTTCTATGTAATTTCGAGCTGCTATCTCTTTTTTATGTGATCTGATTCGCAATGGCAGTTCCCGACAATTGTTAAAATAATCACATTATCCGGCAGCTCGCTGCTGGCCTGACATCCGGAGCCTGTTATGACTGACCTTAATGCTGCTGCGCAGCGCGCGCTGCAACTGATGGATCTCACTACCCTGAATGACGATGACACTGATGAAAAAGTCATTGCGCTGTGTCATCAGGCCAAATCCCCTGTGGGCAACACTGCCGCTATCTGCATCTATCCGCGCTTTATCCCGATCGCCCGTAAAACGCTGCGCGAACAGGGTACGCCTGAGGTGCGCATTGCGACCGTGACCAATTTTCCGCATGGTAATGCGGATATTGAGATCGCTCTGGCGGAAACGCGCGCCGCTATCGCTTACGGCGCTGACGAAGTGGATGTGGTATTTCCCTATCGCGCTCTGATGGCTGGCGATCGTGATACCGGCTTTGCGCTGGTTAAAGCATGCAAAGAGGCGTGTGCGGCAGCGGACGTGCTGCTGAAAGTGATTATCGAAACCGGCGAGCTGAAAGAAGAGGCGCTGATCCGTACGGCATCAGAAATTGCGATTGATGCCGGCGCTGATTTTATTAAAACCTCAACCGGTAAAGTGCCGGTGAACGCCACGCCGGAAGTTGCCGCCATCATGCTGCAGGTTATTCGCGATAAAGGCGTGCAGCAGCAGGTGGGTTTTAAACCAGCCGGCGGCGTGCGCACCGCAGAAGATGCCGCTCTTTACCTGAAGCTGGCTGACGACACCCTCGGTGAGGGCTGGGCTGACGCCCGTCACTTCCGCTTTGGTGCCTCCAGCCTGCTGGCAAACCTGCTCAGCACGCTGGGCCACGCAACCAGCGGCAGCAAAACGGGTTACTGATAGCGGCCTGTGGCCCCTGCGGGGTATGGAATCCAACATTCTCGTAGGAGCCGCATCAATGCGGCCCGGGTTAGATCCGGTCACGGCATCCGGCCAGGGGCCGGAATCGAATATTGTCGTAGGGGCCGCATTAATGCGGCCCGGGTTAAATCCCGTCGCGGGGTGCGGAATCCAATATTCCCGTAGGGGCCGCATTGATGCGGCCCGGGTTAAATCCCGTTACGGCATCCGACCAGGGGCGCATGAATGCGCCCCCTACGGGTACCGGGGTTAAATCCCGTCGCGGGGTGCGGAATCCAACATTGCCACAGGGGCCACATTAATGCGGCCCGGGTTAAATCCCGTTACGGGGTACAAAATCCAATATTCCCGCAGAGGGCGCATTTATGCGCCGCGTATATACCAGCAATCACAGGAGGCAACCTTGTTTCTGCCACAGGAAATCATCCGGAAAAAACGTGACGGGCAGCCGCTGAGTGAGGCGGAGATCCGCTTTTTCATCGATGGCGTGCGCGATGAAACCGTTTCGGAAGGGCAAATCGCTGCGCTGGCGATGACCATCTATTTTAACGATATGAACCTGCAGGAACGCGTTGCCCTGACCATGGCGATGCGCGACTCAGGATCGGTTCTGGAGTGGCAGTCGCTGCAGCTCAACGGTCCGGTAGTGGATAAACATTCAACCGGTGGCGTAGGCGATGTTACCTCTCTGATGCTGGGACCGATGATCGCCGCCTGCGGTGGATATGTGCCGATGATCTCCGGACGCGGTCTGGGTCATACCGGCGGCACGCTGGATAAGCTGGAGGCCATTCCGGGCTTTGATATTTACCCCAGCGACGACCGTTTCCGCGACATAATTAAACAGGTGGGGGTAGCGATCATCGGGCAGACCCGCTCGCTCGCGCCTGCAGATAAACGCTTTTACGCCACGCGCGATGTCACCGCCACGGTTGACTCCATTCCGCTGATCACCGCCTCGATTCTCGCCAAAAAACTCGCAGAAGGGCTGGATGCGCTGGTGATGGATGTCAAAGTGGGTTCAGGCGCCTTCATGCCCACCTTTGCCGCCTCGGAACAGCTGGCGCAGTCGATTGTGCGGGTGGCGAACGGCGCAGGATGCAAGACCACCGCGCTGCTTACCGACATGAATCAGGTACTGGCCTCAACCGCGGGTAACGCTCTGGAAGTGCGCGAAGCGGTGCAGTTCCTGACCGGTGAGGCGCGCAATCCGCGTCTGTATGAGGTCACGATGGCGCTTTGCGCTGAGATGCTGGTGTCCGGCCAGCTGGCAGCGAATGACACCGAGGCGCGGCAGAAACTGCAGCAGGTGCTGGATAACGGTAAAGCTGCCGAGGTATTCGCACGCATGGTGGCGGCCCAGAACGGGCCGGCAGATTTTATCGAGCGGATGGATCACTATCTGCCGGCGCCGGCTTTCAGCAGGCCGCTCTATGCAGAAGAAGCGGGGATCGTCAGCGCGATGGATACGCGGGCGCTGGGCATGGCCGTTGTGGCGCTGGGCGGCGGGCGGCGGCGGGCCACTGATACAATCGACTACAGCACAGGCCTGAGCGACATGATTGCGCTGGGCAGCCGGGTTGATACGCAGCGGCCGCTGGCGATGATCCATGCCGCCTCGGAAGCGCAGTGGCAGGAAGCCGCGCAGGCGGTCAGAACCGCCATCGTACTGAGCGACCAGGCACCTGAAACCACGCCCGTGGTATATCGCCGCATCAGTGAATAGTGGCGTTACTGCGTGCCAGACAGCAGCCATTCAGGTATACTGATCTGATCGCTTTTTTTTGACTTGTCATCGCGCCTGGCGCGCAGGAGACTTGCATGAAACGTGCTTTTATTATGGTTCTCGACTCCTTCGGCATCGGTTCCAGTAAAGATGCTGATAAATTCGGTGATGCGGGTTCAGATACGCTTGGCCATATCGCTGAAGCCTGTTTTGAAGGTCGCGCAAACGAAGGGCGCGAAGGCCCGCTACATCTGCCAAACATGACCGCGCTCGGTCTTGGCAAAGCGGCAGAACTCTCGACCGGCCGCTTTCCGCCAGGGCTGGATCCAAATGCTGAAATCATCGGCGCTTACGCTTACGCCAGCGAACTCTCTTCCGGCAAAGATACCCCCTCCGGCCACTGGGAAATTGCCGGTGTCCCGGTTCTGTTCGACTGGGGCTACTTTAGCGATAAAGAGAACAGCTTTCCGCAGGCGCTGCTGGATAAGCTGGTGGAGCGCGCCGATCTGCCGGGCTATCTCGGCAACTGCCACTCTTCCGGTACGGTGATCCTCGATCAGCTGGGTGAAGAGCACATGAAAACCGGTAAGCCGATTTTCTATACCTCAGCAGACTCGGTGTTCCAGATCGCCTGTCACGAAGAGACCTTTGGCCTTGAGCGGCTGTATGAACTGTGTGAAATTGCCCGTGAAGAGCTGACGGAAGGCGGCTACAACATCGGTCGCGTCATTGCCCGTCCGTTTGTGGGTGATAAAGCGGGCAGCTTTGAGCGTACCGGCAACCGTCACGATCTGGCCGTTGAGCCGCCATCACCGACCATGCTGAAAAAGCTGGTCGACGAGAAGGGCGGGGAAGTGATCTCGGTAGGTAAAATTGCCGATATCTATGCGCATCAGGGCATCACGCAGAAAGTGAAAGCGACCGGTCTCGACGCGCTGTTTGACGCCACGATTGAGCAGATGAAAAAGGCGCCTGACACCTCTATCGTCTTTACCAACTTTGTTGATTTCGACTCAACCTGGGGTCATCGCCGCGATATCGCAGGCTATGCCGGTGGACTGGAGCTGTTTGACCGCCGTCTGCCAGAGCTGATGGCGCTGGTGCAGGAGGGCGATATTCTGATCCTGACCGCTGACCACGGCTGCGATCCCAGCTGGGAAGGCACTGAGCATACGCGTGAGCATATCCCGATTCTCATCTACGGTCCGGGCGTCAAGCCGGGATCGCTGGGTTATCGCGACACCTTTGCCGATATCGGCCAGACCATTGCCGCGTACTTTGGCCTCTCCAGCATGGACTACGGTAAAAGCATGCTGTAAAACAGCGCACACTTTTTTGAAAAGGAATAAGAACCATGGCAACGCCACATATTAATGCAGAAATGGGTGATTTCGCGGACGTCGTGCTGATGCCTGGCGACCCGCTGCGCGCAAAGCATATCGCTGAGACTTTCCTGGACGATGTTGTGGAAGTCAACAACGTACGCGGTATGCTTGGCTTCACCGGCACCTATAAAGGCCGTAAGATTTCGGTAATGGGCCACGGTATGGGGATCCCATCCTGCTCAATCTATACCAAAGAGCTGATCACCGATTTTGGCGTGAAGAAAATCATCCGCGTCGGCTCATGTGGTGCAGTACGTGCTGACGTGAAACTGCGTGATGTGGTGATTGGTCTGGGCGCCTGCACCGACTCCAAAGTAAACCGTATGCGTTTCAAAGATCATGATTTTGCGGCGATTGCTGACTTTGACATGGTACGCAACGCGGTTGACGCAGCAAAAGCGCTGGGCGTTGACGCGCGCGTCGGCAACATCTTCTCTGCGGATCTGTTCTACACGCCCGATCCGCAGATGTTTGATGTCATGGAGAAGTACGGCATCCTCGGCGTTGAGATGGAAGCCGCAGGGATCTACGGCGTGGCGGCAGAGTTTGGTGCGAAAGCGCTGACCATCTGTACCGTCTCTGACCATATCCGCACGCACGAACAGACCAGCGCGGCAGAGCGTCAGACCACCTTCAACGATATGATCAAAATTGCACTGGAATCGGTGCTGCTGGGCGACTAACTTCGCCTGTGTCCGGAGCGCATTAATGCGCTCCGGTCCTCCCTCCGTAAACATCTGACACACTTTTACCCAGGCTTGTGCATCTTCAGGCTGGCTCTGACGCTCACGCTGTTTATCATTAGCGCGATAATGAAGAGACCCTTTCCTGATGAATTTTCGCAATTTCGAAGCTGAAGAAAAACTGTTTGCCCGGCGGGCGCTGGTGGCATTTGCGCTGGTGGTGACCTGCTTTATCGTTCTGGGAATCAATCTTTATCGTCTGCAGGTCCGTCAGCACCGCTACTACCAGACGCGCTCCAACGAAAACGACATTAAAATGATCCCCATCGCGCCTACACGCGGGCTGATATACGATCGCAACGGCATTCCGCTGGTACACAATGTCACCTGGTATGACGTACTGGTCACGCCCTATAAGGTCAGCGATATGGCGGCCACGCTCCGCGCCCTGACGCCGCTGCTTGATCTGACGCCCGATGATATTGAAGCATTCAGGCATGCGCTGCAGCACAGCAGCCGCTATAAACCGGTCGAGCTGAAAGCGGAGCTTACCGATCGTCAGGTGGCACGCTTTGCCGTGAACCAGTTTCGTTTCACCGGCGTCAGCGTATCGACTTATCAGGATCGGGAATACCCCTACGGCGCTGACCTGGCGCACGTGGTGGGCTACGTCTCCAAAATCAACGACGCTGACTACAGGCGGCTGAACGAGGCGGGCAGAGGGGAGAACTACGCCGCGGACCATAACATCGGCAAGCAGGGCATTGAAGGCTACTATGAGGCATTGCTGCACGGCAAAACCGGCTACCAGGAAGTAGAGGTCGACAACCATGGCCGCATCGTGCGCGTGCTGAAAGAGGTTCCGCCGGTGGCTGGCAAAAATATCTGGCTGACCCTCGATCTGCATCTGCAGCAGTATGTTGAGCAGCAGCTGGCCGGCCAGCGCGCGGCGGTACTGATTGAAGATCCGCACGACGGCAGCGTGCTGGCGATGGTCTCCAGCCCCAGCTACGATCCCAACCCGTTTGTGAAAGGCATCAGTTATAAAGCCTACAAAGCGCTGCTGCAGAATAAAGATTTACCGCTTATCAACCGCGTCACGCAGGGCCTCTATCCGCCCGCCTCGACGGTAAAGCCATATATGGCGATCTCTGCACTGCTGACCCACACTATCACGCCCGCGACCACCTTCTTTGGCGGACCCACCTGGACCCTGCCCGGCACGCACCGCACCTGGCGCGACTGGAAAAAAACGGGCCACGGTATGCTGGACGTCACTAAAGCGATTGAGGAGTCGGCAGACACCTTTTTCTATCAGGTGGCATTTATGATGGGTATCGATCGCATTCATACGATGCTGAGCCAGTTTGGCTATGGCAAGTCAACCGGTATCGATCTTAACGAAGAGTACACCGGTCTGCTCCCCGATCGCGCCTGGAAAAAGCGGGTGCATAAACGGGCGTGGTATCAGGGCGATACGGTATCAGTCGGGATCGGGCAGGGCTACTGGATCGCAACCCCGATCCAGATGGTCCGGGCGATGGTCGCGCTGATCAATAACGGCAAAGTGATCACGCCGCATCTGCTGGCTAAAGCGCAGCGTGGCGGCTGGCAGCAGCCTTATCAGCCCGTCAGGCCGCAGCCGCAGATTGGCGAGGCGAACTCGCCATACTGGGGGCTGGTGCGCCGGGCGATGTTTGGTATGGCTAACGCCCCTAACGGCACCGGATATAAATATTTTCATACCGCGCCATACGGCATTGCAGCGAAGTCCGGGACGTCGCAGGTGTTCAGCCTGAAGCAGAACCAGACCTATAATGCGAAAGCGATCCCGATCCGGCTGCGCGATCATATTTTTTATACCGCGTTTGCACCATTCAGCGATCCTAAAGTGGCGATTGCGTTGATTCTGGAAAATGGCGGAAACGAGAGCGTGAGCGCCGCGCCGGTAATGCGCAATATTCTCGATCATATCTTCCTGCCGCCGGCATCCGACGCGCCGCTGCAGACGGCAGGGCAGTAGCGGCTACTCTTCTTTTAACGTCGCGGTGACGTGGCCGATAGCGCGGACCACGTCACCTGAGCTGCCGCGGATCTCCGCCATCATGTCGCCCGCCTCCTGAGCAAGCAGTACGCCCTGATCGGCGCGCTTCAGGTTAGATGCAATGCCCTGCAGCGCTTTCTCTGCCAGCAGATGGTTATCGCGCACCCGGTTTTCGATTTCAGTAGTGGCGCGATTGATATTTTCCGCCAGCGCACGCACCTCGTTCGCGACGACGGCGAAGCTGCGTCCATGCTGTCCGGCCCGCGCCGCCTCAACCGCCGCGTTCAGCGCCAGCAGATTGGTCTGTTCGGCAATACGGCGGATGCTTTCGACAATCGCGCCAATGCGATCGGAGGAGTCGCTGAGATTGGTAATATCACCGGAGATACCGTGCAGTTCGCCTGCCAGCGCATTCATGGTCTGCACGCTGTTCTCCAGCACGGTAGCGCCCAGGCGGGTGCTTTCGCTGGTCTGCAGCGCCGTCTGATACGCCTGCTGCGCAGCGTCACGCTCCTGCTGGCTCTTCTCCACCTGCGGGGTCACATCAGTGGCGAATTTAACAATTTTATAGAGAGTGCCCGCCTCATCGAAAACCGGATTATAGGTGGCGCGCAGCCAGACGGTACGGCCCTGTTTATCCACGCGCTGAAACTGGCCGGAGATGTATTCACCCTGATTCAGCTTCTGCCAGAAACGACGATAGGCGTTGCTCTGCTGCGTTTCTGGCGGACAGAACTGACTGTGGTGCCGGCCAAGGATCTCCTGCTCCCGATAGCCCATGGTTTTAAGAAAATTGTCATTTGCCATCAGCACTTCGCCCTGCAGATTAAAGGCGATAACCGCCATTGAGCGATCGATAGCCGCCGTCATGGCGCGCTGCTCCTGCGTATCCAGAATGTGTGCCGTAATGTCACTCGCCAGCTTAACAATCTTTATTACCCGGCCGCTGCGGTCCTGTACCGGCACATAATTGGCTTCCAGCCAGACCGGACGGCTGTGTTTCGCCACGCGCAGAAACTTATCGCTGAACCCCTCGCCGCGGTTGAGCCGTTGCCAGAAATTGCGATACGCGGCCGAGTGCACCATATCGGGCGTACAAAACAGAGCGTGGTGCTGCCCGACGATCTCCGGCAGGGTATAGCCCATGCGCTCCAGAAACAGATCGTTGGCGGTGATAATTTTGCCGTCCGGCGTAAACTCAATCATGGCGATAGCATCCTGCAATGAACTGAGCGTCGCGCGGCTGCGCTTTTGCCACGCAAGGCGTGACATAATACCTGATACAATAGTGCTGAACATGGCGGACCTTTTTATGTTTATTGGATGTCAGCACGGTTATCGGCAGCCGGATGCGAAAATCCATCGCGACAGCGCAGCAGAGTGTGTCAGAATTTAACCAGTAAGCGCAGCGGATGCTCTAAAAGTCAGCAGTCAGCGCGTATTTGCTGAAAAGCGTTTGACGCTGCGGCCGGGGTAGGGTTTAATGCGCCCCGTTGCCCGAATAGCTCAGTCGGTAGAGCAGCGGATTGAAAATCCGCGTGTCCCTGGTTCGATTCCGGGTTCGGGCACCACAATTCAGAAAACCCGGCCTTATGGCCGGGTTTTTGCTTTTCTGCGCTCCCCATATTCGCTCTGCGCTCCGGCGTATACGCTCCACTCCTGGTCTGACACAGTCAGCACCTTCATCTGCACGATCGCACCCCGGATACAGACAGACAGCTGCGAACACTGCTTTCATTTAGTTACTTTTACACTACGTGACTTTTCCTGAATCTTTGCCATTACTTAACAGGCGGACCCGCACTAAAAAATCAGGAATATGAGCAATGCCGATACGATCGCTGCAGGCGCTTTGTCTGGTGAGCTTTTTTCTCGCCGACGTGCGCGACGGGCTGGGACCTTTTCTGGGGATATTTTTAACGCAGCGTGGCTGGCAGCCAAATGATGTCGGCCTGGTGATGACGGCGGGCGGGCTGGCGGGGCTTATCGCCACGCTGCCTGCCGGGATCGTTACGGATGCCACGCGCTACAAACGTCTGCTGCTGCTGGGTGGCTGCGCGCTGATTACCGTTGCCACGCTGTGGCTCTGGTATTCACAGCAAAGCTGGGTGGTAGCAATTACGCAGATCATCAGCGGCGTTTCTGCCGCGTTTATTGCCCCGGTGCTGGCAGGGATTACGCTGGGTCTGGCCGGACAGCGCGGTTTTAACCGGCAGATGGGGCGCAACGAAGCGTTTAACCACGCCGGGAATATGAGCGCTGCGCTGATTGCCGGGGCCGCGACATGGTACTGGGGGACCGGCTCGGTATTTATTCTGATGACAGCGATGGCGCTGCTGACCTCACTCGCTATCCTGGCCATCCGCGGAAAAGATATTGATCATCAGGCAGCGCGCGGTCTGGATGCGTCTGCGGGCGGCGCGGTTCCCCGCCTCTCTGACCTGACGCGCAACGCACCGCTGATGACCACAGGCATCACGCTGCTGCTGTTCCATCTCGCGAATGCGGCACTGCTGCCGATGCTCAGTATGCGCGTAGCCGCCTCGCCCGGCGGCATGAATCCTGGCGTTTATGCTGCTGCAACCGTTATTATCTCGCAGGCGGTGATGATCCCGGTAGCGCTCTGGACGGCGGCGCGCGCCGAAACGCTGGGGTATCAGCGTCTGATTATGCTGGCGCTGCTGCTGCTGCCGCTGCGCGCCGTACTCGCCGCCAGCTTTACCAACCCCTGGATGATGATCCCGGTTCAGGTGCTGGACGGCATCGCGGCCGGTACGCTGGGCGTCGCCGTGCCTGGCTACATTGTGCAGCTGCTGCGCGGCAGCGGCCATGTTAATGCCGGGCAGAGTGCGGTGATGCTGATGCAGGGAGCGGGTGCCGCCTTTAGTCCGGCGCTGACCGGCATGATTGTCAGGCACTACTCTTATAGCGTGGCGTTCAGCACGCTAAGCGTGATTGCGCTGACAGCGCTGCTGATCTGGTGGCAGGCGAGGCGGTTCGCGCCGGTAAGTGAGGCATAAAAAAGGCCAGCACAGAAGCAACCTCACTATGCTGGCTGGCCAGCTGGCCGATAAATAATATGCAATGTCAAAGTCCGGGGAAGAAAATCAAAGCGCAGCCAACGCTATTTCTTTGCTTCTACGCCTGGTGTACTGGAGCGGATAAGGAACTGCTTTGTAACGTCGCCCAGATGATTGGCTGTCCAGTCGGCCATCGCCTGTTCCTGCTCGCGAATGCGGGTGAAAATTGACACGCTCTCGCTGTCGTTAAGCTGTTCCGCCGCGGCAATGAGCGCAGTGTAATTCGCGATCTCAAAGTTCTCAAAAACGTTGCCGCTGATGGCGCCTTTCACCACCTCATCTTCGGTCATCATTCCGCCAACTGCCTGGCCAAACGCCGACAGTTTTCCTGCGGCATCTTTGATCACCGAACGGGACGTGTCGTAACGGTCAATGACGCTCTGCACCAGCTGCTGCTGTTCACGTGTTTCATCAATGTGCTGCTCAATACGCGCTTTAAGATCGGGATAGTGTTCGAGCCGGGCTGCCATTTTTTCCAGCATGCTCTCCGCCTGCTTCTCCATAGCGTGTGCATCTCTGACCCAGTCAATAAAATGTTCTTCGTAAGTCATTAGATTCTCCCGTTAATGTTAAGCCTGTGCACCCTGTGCAGCATCTTTATCTGTGCCACGACGACTCTTTTTACCCCCTTTACGGCCCGCTTCAATTGCGCGCTCAGGGTTATTGCGAAAGTTACCGCCGCTGACCTGACCGCCTTTTTTCCCCGCTTCGCGGGCACGTTCAGGATTCAGGGCAAAATTACCGGCACCGCCACGTGGATTGCTCATCATTTACTCCTCAGAGGGTAAAGCATATTAAAGTATTTAGTTTGCAACTTAAGGTTAGCGTTATTTTCCGGATTAACAAGGGCGCCAGTCAGGAATAATCTTAATTGGGGTTTTTATATTTTTTATTTCTTTAAGAGCTAATTTATAAAATCACGATTCGTTTTGTGTACAGAGAAATACTATTTGTACAATAAATTTTATCTCGGTATTTTTAGATATTTATCCTTTATTTTTAGTGCCTTACTTCAATTAAGGGTGGTTTTTATAAGTTGTACGATTTTACTGTGTGTTGTACAGATTTATATTGCAAGGTAACAGAGTGTCGTATGAAGGGAATTAAGCGCAGCGGTGGAAAATATTTCTTAAATTTAACATGTAATTTTTTGTCAGTTGATTTTTTTGACTGAGATCATTTCAGCCAGGGCAATAATATATTCTGGAGTGGTCATTACCTGAATTGAGACTTTCAGGTTATGCAGTGACTTAACGGGGCTCTGCACCTTATGATGGCGGCATCACTTATGCTCAGCCCGGTGAGCAAGCATGCAGGAATCACCCCGTAATGAATTTACTCAACGATCTCGATCTGCGTCAGCTGGAAGCGTTCGCAGCGGTTATTGCAGCGGGCAGCGTGACCGCCGCAGCCAAAGCGCTGAATCGCTCACAGCCTGTGGTGTCACGCCAGCTGCAGGAGCTGGAGCTCTCTCTGGGCTATCCGCTCTTTATCCGCAACGGACCGCGTATTCACCCCTCCGAAGAGGCGCTGCAGCTGCATCAGTATGTGCAGAAAGCGCTGCTCTCTTTACAGCAGATCCGGCTGCGTGCGCAGGAGATCGCGCAGCAGCAGCAGCGGCCACTCAGCATTGCGGCCACGCCGGCGCTGGCTGCAGGGCTGCTGCCACAGGCGCTGGCGGCGATTGGCCTGCACAATAAAGTGCAGATCATCAGTGAGTCTGCGGCGCAAACGGCGCACGCGGTGATCACCGCTGAGGCGGACATCGGCCTCTGCAGCCTGCCGCTGGAGCATGATGCAGTGGTACTGCACTGGATTGGTCACGCGCGCTGCGTGGTGGCGCTGCCGGATAGCGACCCGCTCGCGGCGCAGCCGCAGATATCGCTCAGCCAGCTGGCGGGACGGCGACTTATCGCCCCCTGGAACCCGCAGCGCCTGCGCGGGCGCTATGAAAAAGCGCTGAAGCGTGTCAATACGCCGCTGCCGGAAACCATTGAAACAAATTCATCGGCAAATATTCTTGGCTGCGTCCGCGCCGGGCTGGGCGTGGCTATTCTGGAGCCGGTTTCCGGCTGGGGAATGCCGCTGGCTGGCGTCACTATCTGTACGCTGGAAGAGGATATCCCCTACTACTTTGGCGTGGTCACGCCGCAGGGCCGGCAGATCACCGCGGCAGTACAGGCGCTGGTAGAAGCGCTCGCCGCCGCGGCTGCCGCGCTGTTGCCCGATTTTCAGCGGCTGGCCTCAAGCGAACACACCCGCGTTATGCGGCTTATCAATCAGCTTTAAGGCATCTGCAGGGCGTGGCAACTGGCTTATACCCATTCCGGCATAAGATATAAGAAATCCATTGGTTAAATGCTGAGCGCTATTATTGACTCCGCCCGGTCGCAGGAGGAGTATGCAAAGCCTCAGCTTTTACTATGCGTATTAACAATCATTGGCCGGTAACTATGTGTTATCAGGATAATAAATCCGGCGGTTGTGGGTATGCGTTTGACAGCGTTTTTTGCGCTGACATCAGGGGATACTTATATGACTTCAGCTGCCGACGGTCTGGCTGCGCTGGAAGCTCAGCTACAGCAGGACCTGGAATACCTTGAACTGCCCGCAAAACCCTGGGTGCCTGTGCACACGGCTTATGACCAGCCGGTGCGCGATGTCGTCGTGATCGGTGCCGGAATGTGCGGCCTGGCGGCGACGGCCCGGCTGCAGCTGGCGGGCATCACCAATAGCATCGCTTACGACACTGCACCAGCAGGGGAGGAGGGGCCGTGGGTCACCTTTGCCCGCATGGAGACGCTGCGTTCACCCAAATCACTGCAGGGACCGGCACTCGGTCTGGCCTCGCTGACCTTTCGCGCATGGTACACCGCGCAGTGGGGAAAAGCGGCCTGGCAGGCGCTGGACAAAATCCCGAAAGAGATATGGATGAACTATCTGGTCTGGTACCGGCAGGTACTGAATCTGCCGGTACAGAACGGCGTCCGCGTTACCGCCATTGAACCTGCCGGGTCGCTGATTGCGCTGACGCTGGAAGGCGCAGCGCCGGCACGCGTCTATACCCGCCGGCTGGTGCTGGCAACCGGCCGTTCCGGCCTGGGCGGCGTCGCCGTTCCCCCCTTTTTGCAGGGCGTCGATCGCCGCTTCTGGGCACACTCCGCCGACAACATCGACTTCCGTGCGCTGCAGGGTAAGCGGGTTGCGGTGATCGGTGCCGGTGCTTCGTCAATGGATAATGCCGCAACCGCGCTGGAGCAGGGCGCTGCCAGGGTGGATCTGCTGATCCGCCGTAAAGCGATGCCGCGCATCAATAAAATGACCGGTATCGGCAGTCAGGGCGTGGTACACGGTATGCACCAGCTGCCGGATATGTGGAAATGGAAGTTTGTTGATTATACCGCTGCCACCCAGACGCCGCCGCCGCGCGCCTCCACCCTGCGCGTTTCGCGTCATGAAAATGCCCGTTTTTTGCTGAACTGCGCTATCAATGCCGTCAGGCCCGAAGGGGATGAGCTGGTCATTGAGACGACGCAGGGGCCGCTGCGCTATGACTACCTGATTGCGGCTACCGGTTTCAGCAACGATTTCAGCGGCCGATCCGAATTCGCCGCCATCGCCCCGCACATCCGCCGCTGGGCAGACGGTCGCTATCAGCCTGCCATGGGGCCGGCGCGCCAGAATATGCTGGAGGCGCCTGACCTGGGACCCGGGTTTGAGTTTCGCGAGCGCTCCCCCGGCGCCTGCCCGATGCTTTCACATATTCACTGTTTCAATGATGCCGCGATGCTGACGCACGGCAAAGTCTCCGGTGATATCCCCGCGGTCAGCGCCGGTGCCGATCGGCTGGTGCGGGCGATTGCGGCCTCGCTGTTTGCCGAGGATGTGAAGCAGCACTATGCCAGCCTGCAGGCGTATGACACGCCTGAATTACAGGGCGATGAATGGGTGGACGCCACCCCCTTACTGAATCAGGAGAACGCGTTATGAGTGACGCTATCGATCGCGCCGCCGGGCTGACCCCTGACGCGGCGCTCTACCAGACGCGGCGGCTGCGGCCGGAGTTTGTTGATGGCGCCGAGGCGTGCCGTCGCTCCGTGCTGACACCGGAAGATGACCAGGGGCTCTCTGCAGTCCTGCGGCTGGCGCTGGCGCAGCGCATGGCGCGGCTGAATCAGGATAGCGCGCTGGAGCAGGCGTATCAGCATGAGCTGGCGCAGCTGCAGCCGGCAGATGAGCTGCTGGCGCTGGCAGAAGGCGCGATGCCGGCAAGTGAACCGCTGGCGACGATTGTGCGTCATACCGATCTGGTCACGTCTCAGCCGGTGCAGGCCACCGAGCAGCATATCCGGCTGCTGGAGCAGGCGGGGCTGAATAACCCGCAGATTGTGGCGCTCTCTGAGCTGATCGCCTTTGTTAACTTCCAGACGCGCGTGGCGGCTGGCCTGCGCCTGCTGAGGTCAGCATGATCCCTTCTGTTTCCCTGAAGCCGCTGCACTGGCACCCCTATATTGCGCCGGTCAGCGTAGACGACGCCACGCCGGCCCAGCGCGATGCGATGAAAATCACACCGTCTAACAAGAAGGTGTCGGAGTATGTCCGCACGCTGGTACACGATCCGGAAAGCTACACCGCACGCACCGGGCTGTTCAACGCCATCATGTATGTTGAAGGCGGCCTGAATCGCGCCGATCGCGAGCTGGGCGCGCTGGGCGCGTCAATCGTGAACGGCTGCCGCTACTGCGCGGTGGTGCATGCGCGCCGGCACGTGCAGCTGGCTGAAAACGACGCGGTGGTCAGTGCAATCTATTTTGACCGCGCCGATGCGCTGGGCGAGCGCGACGCCGCGATCTATCACTTTGCCCGCCGCCTGTCGGTCACGCCAGCCGAAGCGACGGCAGAAGATATTGCGCCGCTGCGTGCGGCCGGAATGGACGATCGGGAGATTATCGACCTGATCCACGCTATCGCCATCTTTGGCTGGGCCAACCGTCTGATGCATGTGCTGGGCCATGCTGACCTGAATAAATAGGGCAATGCCATGTTAGAACTTAATAATATTACGCTCGCCTATGGTAACAACCCGATTCTGAAAGGGGTCGATCTGACGGTAAAGCGGGGCGATGTGGTGTCGATTATCGGGCCAAGCGGCACCGGTAAAACCACGCTGCTGCGCTGCATTAATTATCTGGCAAAGCCCACAGCCGGAACGATCGCGCTCGATCAGATCCGCATGGATTATCGCAAACCCGATAAAGCGGCGATCCAGGCGATCCGCCTGCGTACCGCGATGGTATTTCAGCAGTTCAACGTCTTTAAGAACATGACGGTGCTGGAGAATGTGATGGATCCGCTGATCGTGATCCAGCGCAAAAGCCGCCAGGAGGCGCGGACCATCGCGCTTGAGGAGCTGGAGCGGGTCGGACTCGGCGCGAAAGCCGATCACTATCCTTCCCAGCTATCTGGCGGACAGCTGCAGCGCACCGGCATTGCCCGCGCACTGGCGGTGCGGCCGGAGGTCATTCTGTTTGATGAACCGACCTCTTCGCTGGATCCGGAGCTGGTGGGTGAGGTGCTGAAGGTAATCAAAGATGTCACCTCCTCAGGCATCACCTCGCTGCTGGTCACGCATGAGATGCAGTTTGCGAAAAGCGTCTCTAACCGCATTGTGTTTATGGATCAGGGGGTGGTCGCCGCGCAGGGTACGCCGGCAGAGATGTTTGAAAACCCGACCCTGCCGCGCCTTGCCCAGTTTCTCAGCTCAGAACGCATATTCTAATAATCAGAGGAATCAAGATCATGCCTGCACTTAAAACAACATTACGTCGCCTGGCCGCGCCTGGCATCATCGCACTGGCGCTGGTCAGCGGCAGCAGCTTTGCCGATGCGGTTCGCACCATCAAAATCGCTACCGCTGCAGAGTCCAAGCCGCTCTCCTGGGGCGCGATTGGTCATGAGCCGCAGGGCTATGAGCCCGACGTGCTGAAAGCGATTAATGCCAGACTGCCGCAGTACAAATTTGTGATGGAAGGCGCCGCGGATATCGCTCAGGAGACCGGGCTGGCGACCGGCAAATATGATATGGCAACCGGCGGCTACTATAAGGCCCCGGCGCGTAGCAAGCAGTTCCTGATCCCGGATGCACCGATGGGTGCCAGCCTGATGAAGATCTACAGCCGCAGCGACAGCACCATTCAGGGCATGAAAGATCTGGTGGGCAAAAAGGTTGTCCCGGTGACCGCTGGCGGTGGCGTCTACAAATTTGTGACGCAGTGGCAGCAGGATAATCCGAACGACAAGATCGCCATTAAAGCCTCCAGTGCTGGCGTGCCCTATCCGGATCGCCTGAAAGAGGTGCAGAACGGCAAGTATGACGCGCTGATCCTGCCATCAAACCTCGGCGAGCAGACGGTCATTGATAACCAGAAACTGGCTATCAAAGCGAGCGAACCGGTGGCGATCAACAACACCTATGTGCTGCTGCATCGTTCGGCAGAGAATCAGGCGCTGAGTCAGGACATTACAAAGGCGCTGCAGGATCTTAAGGCGGACGGCACGCTGGATAAGCTGGCGCAGAAGTGGTTTGGTGAAGACGTCACGAAATATATGCAGTAACGGATTCACAAGCAGATACCGCGCCGGCTCGCTGGCAGGCGCGGCTCTATAGTAAGCAGGAGTGTTTCACCGTGAATCTATCCGCCATGATCCCCGAGCTGCTGTCAGCGCTGCCGCTGACGCTCGGTATTATGTTTGTTGCGATGCTGGCTGGCTTTGTTCTGGCGCTCATCACGACGCTTTTCCGCGTCCGTCGTATTCCGCTGGTCAGCCAGCTGGCCGATCTGTACGTCTCTTATGCGCGCAGCGTGCCGGTGGTTCTGCAGCTGTTTGTCGCTTTCTACGGCCTGCCGCTGATTACGCAGCAGCTCGGCTTTACGGATTTTGTTTCACCTAATCTGGCCGCCATGATTGGCCTGAGCTTCTATCACGGCGGCTATCTCTCCGAAGTGATGCGCCCGGCGTTTCTGGCGGTAGAGCGCGGTCAGCACGATGCGGCGGACAGCCTGGGTTACGGCTTTTGTCACAAGATGCTGCGCGTGGTAGGACCGCAGGCGGTGCACTTTGCGCTGCCGGGCTATGGTAACGCGATAATTTACCTGATCCATAACGTTGCGCTGGTGATGTATATCGGTGCCGCTGATGTCATGGCGACGGCGCATCTGATTATGGAGCGCGATTATAACCAGTATCAGTTTGGTACCTATCTGGTGCTTGCGGTGATCTATTCGCTGCTCTGTCTGGTCGCCTGGCTGATTATTCGTTTCTTTGAACAGCGTCATGCGAAGTACAGCGCCAAAACGGCGCGCGTCAAGCTGACCGCCAGCGTCTGAGCAGGAGAGCGCGCATGTTTGATACTGAAGTACTACTGCCCGATTTCTGGAGCATTCTGGATGCGGTGCCGGTTACGCTGCTGATGGCGGTAACGGTGTTTATCTGTTCCACGCTGCTGGGCGGGCTGTTTGCATATATTGAGCATCAGCGTATTCCGCTACTGCGTCAGCTGGTGATGGTTTACAAAATTGCCTTTAAAGGCGTGCCGATGGTGGTGGTGATTTTTCTCGCCTACTACGGTCTGCCATCCGCGCTGCATTTCTTCGCTACGCTGTTTAACGTTGAGGTGAATGCTCACTCGCTGCCTAACTGGGTGATTATCATCGTCGCGCTGAGCGCCTGCGTAGCGGCGTTTCAGGCAGAAGTGTGGAAAGGGGCGCTGAACTCGTTTGACAGCGGCCAGTCCGACGCCGCGCTGTCGCTGGGTTACAGCGGTGGCCAGCTGTTCCGGCGCGTGATGTTCCCGCAAATCATCGTGGCGGCGATCCCGGATCTGGCCAACGCCTTTATGGTGATTATGAAAGCGCTGTCGCTCGCCTTTGCTATCGAAGTCGTGGATATCTTTGCGCAGGCGCAGCTGACGGCGGCGCTGAACTTCTACTATCTCGAAGCGTTCCTGATTGCCGTGGTGTTTTATATGGTGATTGCGTGGGTGGTGACCAAGGTCGCCGATATGATTGAAGCGCGGTTGCGCGTCAGGACCTGAGAGAGAGAGGAGGCTGACGCCGGTTCTGTTCGCCACGGGGGCGTGGGGCACGGGACTGGTTCCGTTCGCCGTCAGCTGTGGGGCGCTGATTAAGCGCCGGTTCCGTTCGCCGTCAGCTGCGGCAGCAGCCTGTGCCCCGGTACGGCGACCGGGCAGAGGGCGCCTGGCCGCGCCCTCTGCACTCCCCGGCCCTGCGCCAGCCCC